>NZ_JBNPXB010000028.1:0-32198 GCF_050433525.1 Aminobacter sp. BE322
ACGTTCCCAGAAATGTCTCGGCCATGCTGGCCGGCGTGCTGGCGGATGCAACCAACCTCGGTCCGAAGCGCATGGCGAGTGCGTCTAAAGGGATCAGTGCTCACCAAATTGGCTGGATGCGCACCTTCCATGCAAGATCGGAGACCTACCGGGCGGCGCAAGCCTGCATCACCGATGCGCATACCCGTCACCCGCATTCACGCCTCTGGGGCAACGGCACGACATCTTCGTCAGATGGGCAATTCTTCCGCGCGAGCGATCGGGCGGCGAAGCGCGGCGACGTGAATCTGCACTACGGCAGCGAGCCGGGCTCGAAGTTCTATAGCCATCTCTCCGATCAGTACGGCTACTTCAGCATCCTGCCGATCAGCCCGACCGAAAGCGAGGCGGCCTATGTGCTCGATGGGCTGTTCGATCAGGACACGATCCTCGACATACAGGAGCACTTCACCGACACCGGCGGCGCCAGCGATCATGTCTTCGGATTGTTCGCCCTGATCGGCAAGCGCTTTGCGCCTCGACTGCGCAACCTCAAGGATCGGAAGTTCCACACGTTCGAGAAAGGCGATGCATATCCAGCGTTGTCGAACCACATCGGGGCACCGATCAACGCTACTCTTATCCTCGACCATTGGGATGATCTGCTTCATCTCGCAGCGTCGATCACGACGCGCGCCGTTGTGCCGTCCACGATCCTCAAGAAGCTGTCAGCATCACCGAAGGAAAGCCAGCTCGCGCGAGCGCTACGGGAACTTGGCCGGATCGAGCGATCGCTGTTCATGATCGAATGGTACTCGAGCCCTGCACTACGCCGGCGATGTCAGGCCGGTCTCAACAAGGGCGAGGCGGCGCATAAGCTGAAGCGCGCCGTCTTCTTCCACGAGCGTGGTGAAATCCGGGACCGATCGTTCGAAAGCCAGGCGTTCCGCGCCTCCGGCCTCAACCTCGTCGTCAGTGCAATCGTGCACTGGAATACTGTCTATATCGAACGGGCCGTCACCCACTTACGCAACGCACGTCGCGAGATTCCGGATCACCTACTCAAGCACATCTCGCCGCTGAGCTGGGAACATGTCAATCTGACCGGAATCTACACGTGGGATAGCGAGCAGCATATGCCTGAAGGCTTCCGGAAACTTCGCCTTCCAGTCGGACTGCGGCGGGCCGCATGAGTTCCCGCTTCGTTCGTCCTTAGCGTACGATTTCGCAGTGCTCTTGTTCTGACCCCTTCTGGCGTTCGGTTGCGAACGAATATGGGGCGGCCTCTCCACTTGGCGGTGAGAGACATTCCTGGTTCCACAGAGGAGATGTCAATCTCGATCGTGGAAAGGGCGCGGGTCGAGGCATCAGGACGCATTTGATCGATGAATGGCCAGGCTGCGCCCGCAAGGCCGACAACGCCAGCCATACCGGTCGCGACATAGAGGAAATCGCGTCGCGTCGGTTCGCTTGTCGTGGTATCTGGCAAGACACACTCCCTTGACGCTGCAAGTTCCTGGTTGCGGACGGCAGATGTGCGGTTCGTAAGGAACTTACCCAACTGACAGAGTCTAGGGCTAGAATTAGGCTGAGCCAATAGCTTGGTAGTGCGGCAGCTGAACGCAGCTGAGGGTCCTGCGAGTCACCGCTCTATTTCTTAGGATCTTTGTTGAAGGCTGATGGCGACCGGACCGGCAGCAGGAGGTTCCTTCGAAGCGGGGCACCAGTTTTTTCGGCTACGGGGGTTCCAACAGGCAGCTACAGAGCCATAATACCAGCCATGGTCCAGCAGCGATACACGAACCGGGCGCCCGCGGCGTCGAGTTTATCATGTCGGCCATCGAATTTGAGGACGGTGCGGTACAGGTTGATGCCGCGATCATCGCCATGGGACCTGAATCGGAGCCTCGCTCGTGCAGCCGCTCATCCGTGACGGCAGGATAACCTGCAGGCACGAAGCTGGCGAAGGGGATGATGCCGGACATTCCCGGCTTACCTTCTTTTTCCGTAACCGGCGGCTCCGGGTCATCGTCACTGAAAGGGGAACCATCATCCAGCAGTCCGCCGTCGATTTCGGCGAGCGGCCGCTTGGGGACAGTTCGCGGAGGCTCGGCGAATGATGGGGAAGGAGAAGCGGCTCCCTCTGATCATCGACTCGTCGGATCAGCTTCCCAGCGCGACCATTCTTAAGCGTTTTCCGCTGCCGAGGAATTTCGGAGTCGCTCCGGACTCAAGGATAGAGGAAGGGCAGGTGTGGAAGGCTCCCGCTGGCGCTTCCCGCACCAAGGCGTTCACGATCTACCGCTATGATCCCGATAGCGGCGACAATCCGACGCTGGACATTTTCGAGGTCGATCTCGACGATTGCGGCCCGATGGTTCTGGACGCGCTCATCTGGATCAAGAACAAGGTCGATCCGACGCTGACCTTCCGCCGCTCCTGCCGCGAGGGCGTCTGTGGCTCCTGCGCCATGAACATCGACGGGACGAATTGGCTGGCCTGCACCCGAGAGATTGCCGAGACGGATGAGGCAGGGCGCATCTACCCTTTGAGCAACATGAGGATCGTTAAGGATCTGGTCCCCGATCTGACGCATGTCTTTGCTCAATACGCCGCTATGGAGCCTTGGCTGCATTCCAAGACGCCCGCACCGGAAAACGAGCGACTCCAGTCACCGGAGGAGAGATCGGAACTGGACGGCTACTATGAGTGCATTTTGTGCTTCTGCTGCACTTCCGGCTGTCCGAGCCACTGGTGGAATGGCGACCGTTTCCTTGGTCCGGCCGCTCTGCTCCAAGCCTATCGCTGGCTTGCCGACACGCGGGACGAGGCCACTGGCCAGCGCCTCGACGACCTCGAAGATCCCTTCCGGCTCTATCGCTGCCATACGATTTTGAACTGCACCCGGACTTGCCCTAAGGGTGGAACCCCGGCAAGGCGATCGCCGAGATCAAGAAAATGATAATCGAACCGGCGAGCTAGGAATGTCGTCGCCAGGAGCACGAGGGCGTCCGCTTTCGCCCAACATCCAGATATACCGACCGCAGCTGACCTCGGTCCTGTCCATCGCTAACAGGATTACAGGCGTCATCCTGAGCGCGTTCGCGGTACTCATGGTCGTATGGCTGATTGCCGCGGCCTCAGGACCCCAACCGTTTTCAACGGTGCAGCGATCGATCGGGTCATTGTTCGGGCAGATCCTGATGCTTGGATTTACATTCTCGTTCTTCATGCATCTCTGCGGAGGCATCCGGCACCTCATCTGGGACACCGGCCACGGATTCGAACTCCGCTCCATCTATGCCTCGGGATGGGCGGTAGTCGTCGCCAGCATCCTGCTCACTGCGCTGACCTGGGGTGTCAGCATTTGGATGGGAGTAGGGTAGATGCGCAAAGTTCCGACGCCCACGCCGCTAAACCACGCGCTCGCGCTTGGATCGTCCAGAAAGGGCGCGGGGGAGTGGTGGGCTGAGCGACTATCGGCGATCGCGCTGATACCTCTGACGATCTGGTTTGCGGCCTCTGTGATCGCGCTCACAGGCAGCGACCATGCCGCTTTTGTCGCTTGGCTAAAGACGCCCTTCGCAACGATCTGCATGATACTCCTGTTGATCGCGCTCTTCCATCATACGGCTCTTGGCCTCCAGGTCATCATCGAAGACTATGTGCATTCCGGCGCGAAGTTCGCGGCGATCATCGCAACGCGGCTGGGCTGCTTCGCGTTGGCGGTAGCTGGCATCGTCGCCACGTTGCGCATCCCATTCGCCGGCTGAACCTACTCGTACGATTTGGCAGGACGTGTCTGCGCATCAGCGAACCGAGTGCCATCTGGTGGCGAATGCCTGAGAGAGGACGGATCCATGCTCGTTGAGAAAATCACACCTGTGGCCCGGGAGAGGCTTTTAACGGTGAGGCAGGACGCCCCGCTCATCGAGGCTGCGAGACTTCTTCGCGATGGCAGATCCGATCTGGTAGTCGTATGCGGCGCCGATGGGCTGCTGACGGGTGTGGTGACGAAATCAGATGTCGTTGCTCAGATCAGCCAATGCCTCGGAGCCAGTTGCACCACAGGAATTTCGTCCGTCATGACCCGGGATGTGACCTCCTGCCGGCAAAACGACTGGCTGCACGATATTTGGGCCGTGATGAAGGAACGGCAGTTGAAGAATGTTCCCATAACAGATGATGCTTCCCGTCCGATCGGCATCCTCAACGCTCGCGATGCGCTGCAGGCACTGATGCAGGAAGTGGAGCAAGAGGAAGTGCTCCTGCGGGAGTACGTCATGTGTGTCGGATATCGATGAACTGGACCCTACCACCATGTCCCTATCAAAGGCTACGCTCCACTAACCGGGTTAGCAAGCTGTTGGTCGTAAGCGGCACGCGGGACCTCAATTCGTTGTGCTAGGCTCGGGTTGCCCGCTGGTCGATCTCGTATCGTCGTGCGTCTGCCTTCGGAAATTGCACAATGCGCATATATCTGCCGCTCGGCACCACACACTCGCCATGTTGCCTGCCAATCTGCAGATGCGACAGCACATCATCTTGTCAGCCTTGACAGCGGAAGTTAAGCCCTATGTTCTTGGGCGTGTGCAGCGTCGCAGCCGCAACGCTGTTTGGCTCGGATCCCTATGCAAGACGCTCGTCATTGCGGAAGGGGCGCGTTCGAACAAAGGGTTGAAAATGTCTGGAAAGAAAAGTTTTGGCGGCTCTGGAGTGTCCTCTCGGTTGATATCACGTCGCAGTCTGCTCGCTGGGAGCGCGGGTCTGACGGTAGCGGCGGCGATCGGCGGCGGCCGTCGGGCGAGCGCCCAGGAGAGTGACTCGGGTCAATCCTCGGGAGGCGCCCAGACACATGAGGTGCAGATGGTCAATAAGGACCCTGAAGGGCGTCCCATGCAATTCGTCCCGGCATACCTGAAGATTGCACCAGGCGATTCCGTGAAGTTTGTGGCGACCGACAAAGGCCACAACTCGGAGCCGATCCTCGGAATGATTCCAGAAGGCGCCGAAACGTGGAAGGGGAAGATCAATGAGGAGATCACAGTGACCTTCGATGTAGAGGGCATCTACGGCTACAAGTGCTTGCCGCATTTCGCCCTCGGCATGGTCGGCATCATCCAGGTCGGTGATAGCACCGAAAACCTTGATTCCGCGGAGACGGCCAAACTGCCCGGCAAAGCCAAGTCGCGCATGGCTGAACTAATCGCCCAGGTTGGAAATGGCGCCACCGCGCCCGCCAATTAGATACAAGCGACTTTCCACCTTCGAGAGACCAGACGTGGTTTCACCCAGTCTCACCGGGTGGTCAGTGGAAGGCGCAACAAGGACCGAGGACGACAATGAACAGATCCGAACGAGATGCCTCTTGGGAACTGCCCGACGGTGACGCGGTGGCTCCTCCGGCGACGCGGGAAGTCAGGTCGGAGGAGGGAATAGAGGGTGTCCCGGCAATTTCCCGGCGGTCGCTTCTTGCCGGATCGGTAGGCCTGACACTTGGTTCTCTCGCTGTTTCGCAGGAAGCTTCGGCGCAGAACGCTGGTGGCACGGTCCGTGTAGCCGAGCATGGAGCTCGCCACGCGAACCGCGTTGGTAGCCTCAGCCAGCGGCTATATTCGTTGCCCAGTGTTGTTGCCGACGATGTGGCCCATGATCCCTCTGTGGTCCCGCCTTCGATAGCACGCCAAGAAGCCGAGATCGTCCGCGTCGATTTGGAAACCGTTGAAAAGGAAGCGCGGCTCGACGAACGCGCCAGCTTCCGCTTCTGGACTTTCAACGGCACGGTGCCCGGCCCGCTCGTGCGGGTGCGGGTTGGAGATACGGTTGAAGTCTTTCTCAAGAACCGGGAAGACAGCTGGCTGATGCACAATGTCGATTTCCACGCAGCCACGGGACCTGGTGGGGGAGCGGAACTGACCAGTTGCGCGCCCGGAGAAGCAAAGGCCTTCCGCTTCAAGGCTCTGAACCCGGGACTTTACGTCTATCACTGCGCCGTTCCGCCCGTGGCCATGCACGTCGCAAACGGCATGTATGGGATGATTCTGGTCGAACCCGAAGGTGGCCTCCCGCCGGTTGATCGGGAATTCTATGTCATGCAGGGAGAGATCTACACCACTGAGCCTTTCGGGTCAGAGGGGCTGCTCAACGAGGATTACGACAAACTGCTCAACGAGCGGCCGGAATATTTCGTGCTCAACGGTCATGTGAGTGCGTTGACGGACCACTACCCGATGAAAGCGAATGTCGGCGAAACAGTCCGGATCTTCTTCGGCAACGGCGGTCCCAATCACGTATCATCATTCCACGTGATCGGCGAGATTTTCGACAGGGTCTATCTCAATGGAAGCGTGACGAAGCCGCCGCAGACGGATGTCCAGACGGTCGTTGTTCCTGCCGGTGGCTCCGCCATTGTGGAGCTCAAGCTCGAGGTACCCGGAAGATACGTTCTCGTAGACCACTCGCTGTCGAGGGTTGAGCGCGGTCTCGCAGGCTGGCTCGACGTCGAAGGCGAGGAGGCGCCGGACATTTTCGAACCGATTGCATCGTAATAACGCCGTGCGACAGAGTGGCGACTCCTCCTTGGTCGCCTGAACGAAGGTGGCCTTGTCTTGTTCGATGCTCTCAAAGTAGAGGGCTGGCCAAGCGGGCCAGGTTCTCAGCCACCTTGCTTGCGATCGGGCGCTTTTCCCACTCTCTGAGACTCAGCGCGTTGCTCGAGGCGAAATATCGACTTTGCTGGTGCCTGAGCCGCTCCACAACCCTCTCGTCAAAAGCGACGAGGCTTACCTCCGCGTTGAGAACAAACGAACGAATATCGATATTGCTGGAGCCAAGTATCGCGATTTCATCGTCGAACGTGATGTGTTTGGCGTGGAGGAAGGCTTCCTGATATAGATGCACCTTAATACCTGCGGAGAGGAGTTCAGAATAAAATGATCTTTGTGCAAGGTTTACCAGCATCTGGTCCGTCACGTTTGAAACGACCAATCGGACCTCAACTCCTCGCAACGTTGCTGTTTTGAGTGCCTGCAGAAGAGGCTCATCCGGCACGAAATAGGGGGTCGTGATGATCACACGCTCGCGTGCGCCGTGCACGAGCGAAACGATAAGATGTCCAATGCCAGCATCCGGATAATCCGGGCCGCTGGGAAGCACCTGCGCCACAACGCCACCTCCGGGCGGGTTGTGGGGAAACAAGACAGGGTTGGCTATCTCCTCGTCTGTCTCCATAAACCAGTCGGCGATAAATACAGTTTGGATTTCGGTCGCGACCGGGCCGACGACGCGGGCGACGAGCTCTTCGTTAACGACGCCCTCGCGAAAATCGGCATTGATGATGTTTTGGGAACCTAGGTAACCGACGCGACTATCGATCACAGCGATCTTACGATGGTTACGAAGGTCGGCGCGGGCCGACCTTCGACGGAAGAGCCCGACGCGCAGCGCGAGCCGAACCTCCACACCGGCGGGAATGAGCAATCTAGAGACGCGGCGAGCCCACCGCCGCGACCCGATGGCGTCAATGAGAACCCGGCACTTCACTCGGCGTTTTGAGGCGCGCTGAAGTGCGCCGATGACACGCAAACCAGTCTCGTCGTCGGCAAAAATATAAAAAAGGAGGTGAACCGTCGCTTGAGCCGCATCGATATCCGCAATCATGCGGTCGATGACCTCATCATATCCGGAGAGAAGCTCGAAGTCGTTGCCGGCGACGGTCGGGAACTGCCCGAGCTTTTCCACCAACAGAGCGGGGCCCGAAAGATTGTCCGGCAGGTCGGGGCGGCGACAGTAACGGGAATGGGAAATCTCCCTGGACGCAGCTGCAAGAACGGCCGGCAGTCTGAGAAACCGCTCGCGACGCCAGCGAGGGTAAGTTGGTCTTCCTATGAGGAGATAGATGAGGAGCGCCGGGATCGGCAACAAAAACACGAGGATAAGCCAACTTCGCGCCGCCTCGGGAGAGCGCCGCATTGGCACGATCGCAACCATCGCCAATCGGATTGACCATTCAACCATCACGTACCCGACCGCCCAGGCTTCGCTCATAAGGGGTATCACGCGTCTGTCCTACACCGCTTTCGGCTGGTCGTTCCAGCCTTGCCCTTCTGCCCTTCTCCCATGGCGCCGATCCGGATGGAGTACCGGGGCTGGCGAAGCTCAGTTGGGCTTACGTATCGCCGTATGGCGGGCGAAGCGGCGAGACTAAGATTGGTTTTTTTCGACTGCAGTTCTGTACCCTGCGCCACTCTTGGTGGAGAGGCGGCATTAAACCAGTCCAGAAACCAAAGCACTCAATCCGGCTTCCGCCGATCCTCGGGCTGCGTGTGCTGCTTCTCATATGATCCGCGCGTTACCTTCAGCGGGTCGCTCGCGAGAAAGGTTTGCTCCAGCTCAAGAGTCAGTTCCTCGTCGGCTTCGCGCTTCAAGCGCTCGGCTTCTCTCGGGCTTTCCTTCGTCTGTCTTGCCATGTCCATCCGTTGGCATCTGTCGTTCCGCTCGAAATCTACCCTGCAGGATCTCTATCAGCGCCAGCGTAACAGCAATCGTAGCGGGACCAAGAACCAGTCCGGAAGCCCCGAACAGGATGATCCCGCCGACCGCGCCGATGAACATCACTAAGGTATGCAGCTTCAGTCGCCTCCCCACCAGAACCGGGTAGAGCAGATTGTCGATGGTCGCTATGATCACGCCGCCCCAAATGACCAGGATGAGCGCCCGGGTCCATTCGCCTTGGAACGCGAGAAAGAGAGCGGCCGGCACCCAGATGACAAAGGCGCCGAGTACCGGCACGATCGCCAACAGGCCCATGATGAGTCCCCAAAAGACCGGTGTCGGCAAGCCAAGCCACCAGAAAATCAGGCCTCCGAGCGTCCCCTGAACAGTCGCTACTGCCATCGTCCCGATGATCGTGGCGTGAACGGTGTCCGCTAAGCGTCGTACCACGAGCCCCGTTTCGCTCGGCTGCAATGGCGAAAGCTTCGCCATCACGCGCAACGCCCTTTCACGGTCGCGCAGGAAGTAGAAGAGAATGTAGAAGGTGAGGACGAGGCCGATCACCTGACTGACCGAGCCGCGAAGAAGCGAGGTGCTCTGGCCAGTTAGCCAATGGGCGAGACCGCCGAGCGCACCGGCCGGATCGAGCCGCTGCTCGAGCCAGGCCGCAGCTTCGGCCAGCCTGGGGCGGTTGCCGATGGTCTCACGCCAGTCCAGTGTCCGCAGCGCGTTCTCCAGATAGGTCGCGCCGCCGGCGGCCTCGCGGACGAGTTGCTGTACCACCAGGAGGAGCATCCCCAGGATCACAATTGCCGCGGCCGCAACCGCGATGAACGCTGCGAGATCGCCGCTGCCAAGACGCGAGTGGAGCCAGCGATGAGCTGGCGCAAGAAGAATACTCAGCACCAGCGCCCAGGTGAGAGCGGGTAGAAAGGGCAGGGCCAAGCGGTAGCAGAGAAACAGGCCGAGGCCCGTCAATGCAAGGATCAAGAGTACTCTGACGCCACCTGCGTCCAATAAGCCTTTGCCGAGTTCGGCACCAGCGCGACGCTGTCTCGGACGGTTCTCCTCAACTGCCATTAGGCCATCTTGCCGTTTCGGCTAGCGTTGTCACCCTTCTTGCATCAAAGAAAATGCCGAGAACGGGTAGAGCAGCAAGGGGCTTTCGTCAGGACGTGCCGTCTCGCTGGATTGAGAAAAAGTTGCGCATAGGCCGAATTACATCGTGATCGCGAGTTCGGTGTTCTTCCCGCAGCGGCCTGGAGCGACTCTACGCGACTGGCGGCAAAGGCTCTATCTTGCATATGGAATGCACCCGGAGCCCGGCCGCGGGTTTTGTCTCCCGGCATTCGTCTCCGCTCACCCTGACGATCCGAACCGCCAATTTCTTTGACGAGCCGGTGGGGATCGCCACCTTGCGCGCGCGTCACGCTCCACCCATACATGGCGACGTGGTTACCCGAAGCGAGAAATCACCTCCTCGTGACAAACCAGCTAAGGCCGCCCAAGTGTGATGACGATCGCGTGAACGAATTCGCGCCACGATTCTTATCCGTTGCATAAACGGCGGGACCGCCAGTCGCGTAGCATACTAATTCATACTCCAGGGGGTCCATCCGTCGCTGCGATGGACTCGGCACAGGCCAGTGGCCTGTGCCTGGAGCCCAGCGATACGAATATCGAGGATTCCGATTTGATGCAGCGCAACGCAGACGCCGTGCCGTCCCGTAGACATCGGCAGGAGACCCGGCGACGAGGGTACCGTGGCTCGGGCGGCTGCGAAACAAGATTGTGTAGCTAAGGCGTGTTCGCACTGGAGGCTTGGCAAGATGAAGAAGACGCACTTCAACATTTGGTACTGGATCGCGGCCTTCATCGGTATGATGATTTTCCAGTACCTCTTCACCACAGCGCAGCAGGTTGCGCAGATCCCCTACAGCGAGTTCGAGAGCCACCTTCAGGCCGGGCGCGTCGCTGAGGTGCAGGTGTCCGACCGCTTCATCCAGGGCACGTTCAAACAGCCGCTGAAAGGGGGCCAGACCCGGTTCATCACGACGCGCGTCGAGCCGGAGATCGCGGACCAGTTAAGGCAGCAGGACGTGGTCGTCACAGGGCAGATAGAAAGCACTTTCCTGCGTGACCTGCTGTCCTGGGTCATTCCGGTCGCTCTCTTCGTCGGCGTGTGGATGTTCCTGATTCGCCGTATGGGCGGCGCAGGAGGTGGGCTGCTCCAGATCGGTAAGAGCAAAGCTAGGGTCTATGTTGAAACCGACATCAAGGTCTCCTTCGAGGACGTGGCCGGCGTGGACGAGGCCAAGGCGGAGCTGCAGGAGATCGTCGACTTCCTGAGGAATCCGGGGGATTATGGCAGGCTTGGTGGGCGTATGCCGAAGGGCGTCCTGCTTGTGGGGCCACCCGGCACCGGCAAGACGCTGATCGCAAGGGCGGTGGCTGGCGAGGCCAAGGTGCCGTTCTTCTCCATTTCCGGTTCGGAGTTCGTCGAGATGTTCGTTGGCGTGGGCGCGGCCCGCGTGCGCGACCTGTTTGAACAGGCGCGCGCCAAAGCGCCGGCCATCATCTTCATCGATGAGCTGGACGCCCTCGGTCGCGCCCGAGCGGCGGGCCCCATGATGGGCGGTCATGACGAGAAGGAACAGACGCTCAACCAGCTCCTGGTAGAACTCGACGGCTTCGACCCGACGATCGGGGTGGTGCTTCTGGCCGCTACAAACCGGCCGGAGATCCTGGATCCTGCACTGCTGCGCGCCGGCCGCTTTGATCGCCAGGTGCTCGTGGACCGTCCGGACAAGCAGGGTCGCATCCAGATCCTGCGTGTTCACATGAAGAAAGCAAAGCTGGCAGCGCATGTAGACGCAGAAAAGGTCGCTGCGCTGACTCCCGGCTTCACCGGCGCGGATCTTGCCAACCTGGTCAACGAAGCGACCCTGCTAGCCACCCGCCGCAGGGGGGATGCTGTGACGATGGAGGACTTCAACAACGCTGTCGAACGCATCGTGGCTGGACTTGAGAAGAGAAACCGCCTCCTGAACCCGAAGGAGCGCGAGGTGGTCGCATATCACGAAATGGGCCACGTATTAGTCGCCCTGTCGCTCCCCGGCGTCGACCCCGTTCACAAGGTGTCAATCATCCCGCGCGGGGTAGGCGCGCTCGGCTACACCATCCAGCGTCCTACCGAGGACCGCTTCCTGATGACGCGCGATGAACTCGAGGACAAGATGGCGGTGCTGCTTGGTGGCCGAGCCGCCGAATGGGTCATCTTCGGCCACCTGTCGACGGGGGCGGCCGACGACCTCGCCAAGGTGACCGACATCGCCCGCGCAATGGTGACGCGCTACGGCATGTCCGAGAAGCTGGGCCATGTCGCCCTGGAGAAGGATCAGCGTTCATTCCTCAGTCCAAATCCAATCGTCGCGTATCCGCAGGAGCACGATTTCGGTGAGGCGACGGCCGACACGATTGACGCCGAGGTGCGCGCAATTGTTGATCGCGCCTTTTCCCGAACCGTGGGCCTGCTCACGGAGCGGCGCGGGCTGCTTGAGAAAACCGCGCGCCGGCTGCTCGAGACAGAGACGCTCGACGAGGCCGAACTCTTGTCGCTGATCGATGGTGCGAGTATCTCGCGTAAGAACGCTTCCGCAACTGAGCACGTCAAGCCAACATCCCGCGCTGGCAAGTCGCTCGGGCGCTGACAACTTTCGACGGTGGAGCTGTTTTGCCGCAGCAGTTCTGCTCTTCAAGGAAGTTCCAGCTCTCCCAGAACGGTTGCTGGTCGTCTGCGCTTCAGATTCGAAGACAGGATTGGTCCAGCTAGCCCCAGGCTACAATCGCAGCGGACATCGTGAGTCTTCGCCTGTTAAAGGCGATTTGGCGCGGTGCTGGCCGCCATTCTCGTCACGCTCTTAGGGACGCCTCTTCGAAATGTGGCATCGGGAGTGGCGATCATCGGGGCTGGCACGCTGAAGCATTCGAGCTTGCTTAACTACATTTCAGCTCCCGGCTTAGTCGATCTCGCGTCAATTGGCGACCTCAACGGCAGTTAGGTGAGACCGCTCAGCCGAATGCTCCAGTGCAGTTCGGAGTCGGAGCCATGGCAGCGTAACCTTCCTGCATTGGGCCACGCTTTTGATCGAAATCAAGGCAGATAATGGCGCAAGAAGTGATGCAATCTTGCGATCCCTTTGGGCTGGATTGTGTGACCACGCGGGCTTTCGTTCCCATCTCGAACTCGGACATCATGGCTTCTCTTGTAAGCGGCAAGCTGGTTGAGGTTCTCAAAGCGGTGGCGCCGCTCGTCGGTCTCGTCTGTCTGCTGCAGGTGTTGGTAGTGCAAGCGCCGCTGGAGCTTTTCCTTCAGTTCCTCACCGGCGCAATCTTGGCGATGGCGGGGATGCTGCTAATGTTTCTCGGCATCGATCTCGGTGTCTTACCGATGGGTCGGTTCATAGGAGCCGAGCTGCCGAAGAAGGGCTCCATTCTGTTGATCGCGGCGGTCGCGTTCAGCATAGGCTTCGCGACAACCGTCGCGGAGCCTGACGTGCTGGTCCTCTCGGGCCAGGTGGACACGACCTCCGGTGGCGGAATCCCCGGACTGGCTGTGCTCTACGTGATCGCCGTTGGAGTTGCCGCGCTGACCGCCATTGCTGTCGTCCGGGTGATCTTCGGCTGGCCCATGCGCTATCTCGTCTCGGGAGCCTACCTGCTCGCGCTAACTCTTTCCGTCTTCGCGCCGGAACAGTTCGTGCCGCTGGCATTCGACTCCGGCAGCGTCACCACCGGGGTTCTTACGACGCCGGTTGTTATCGCGCTGGCAATGGGACTGAGCTCGGTGCTGGCGGGACGATCCTCGGTCAGTGACGGCTTCGGCATTCTGGGTCTTGCGTCCGCAGGCGCGATCATCACCGTTCTGTTGATGGGGCTCCTGTGGTCGTGAGCAGGGCATTCCTCGATACCGTTTTCGAAACCGCTCTGAGCGTCATCGTCGCCATTGCGCCGCTGGTCACGCTGTTTCTCCTTTTCCAGTTCTTCATGCTCAGGCTGCCGCGCCGCCAGGTAAAGGACATACTTCTCGGCACCGTCCTCGCCGCAGCGGGGCTCTTCCTGTTTCTGCTCGGTGTAGGCATTGGATTTCTTCCGTTCGGGCGCGCCATCGGCGAGGCCATCGGCACCATGCGGGAGCCTTGGCTGCTCGTCCCGATCGGCCTGTTTCTCGGCTTCGTCACGACCTGGGGCGAACCAGCGGTCCGCATTCTGGCGGATCAGGTGGAGGATGCGTCCAACGGGTCCATTCCGGGGGTTCTGGTTCTCTATGCTGTCTGTCTCGGCGTTGCCGTTTGGGTGACCCTCGGCCTTCTCCGCATCACCTACGGCATTCCGTTGCTCTACTTCCTGGTGCCCGGCTACGGCATCGCCATCGTGATGATCTGGCTGAGCGACAAGGATTTCGTATCGATCGCTATCGACGCCGGCGGTGTCGCGACGGGTCCGCTAGCGAATACGTTTCTGCTCGCTCTCGCCCTTGGCGCCTCGACCGCGATGGGGGACCAGGATCCGGTTACCGACGGTCTCGGTTTCGTGGCTTTGATTGCCTTGGCGCCGATCATTTCAGTCATGATGCTCGGGCTGTTCATCGGCAGGGCGAAACGCGCAAAGGAGTGATGCAGATGTTGGATCCGTGCCTGATCGTGAGCATTGTTCGTAAGGGGTGGGGGGATACCGTCCTCGAAGCGACCATGAATGGCGGGGCGCACGGCGGAACCGTTTTGATTGGACGCGGCATCGGACGGAACGAGCAGATGCGTGTCTTCGGCATCCAGATCGAACCGGAGAAGGAGATCGTGCTGACTGTCGTCCCTGCCGCACAGAAGGATCATATCCTTGCAGAAATCGAGCGAGCGGCCGAGCTTAACGCGCCAGGGAAGGGGCTCGCATTCGTCCTGCCTCTAGAAAAGGTGGTCGGGATCGTTCATCTCGTGCAGGAGCCGCCGTCCTGAACGACGGCTTGAACTGTTCTCATTCCTCTTCGCCCGCCAATCGTATCTCCGATCAGCCGCGCGTCATGTTGCACGGCTGACACGATCTCCTGTGCCACGCCGCCGATCAGGAACTCCAAAGCCGAGCTTATGCGTCCCCAGCACCACGAAGGTCCATGCCCTGCTCCCGCGCATGTTGGGGTGGGAACAAGAACTGTTCCCGCAGACACGCTAAGACCGAACGAAGCACGAACGCGCGTGATTGATCTGTAGATGAAGCTTCCCGGCCGGTTGAAAACATTCGGCTGATGGCGACCAATTTCCCTTGAAGTCGGTGTGTGGCAAGGGAGAACGCAAATGGGGAGAAGACGGCTTGTCAGCTCAAAGGAAGCGGCGATACTTCTGGCCATAGCGACAGACGAGGATAGTCTGATCCGCCACTTTACACTCGACCCGGCAGATCGGTTGGAATGCGAACTCCGCCGCCGACCGCAGAACAAGCTGGGCTTCGCGGTCCAACTCTGCACTATGCGCCAAACGGGGCGGCTCTTGTGGGATAATGAGGAGCCACCCGCGGCTGTGCTTACCTATCTTGCGGATCAGCTCGGCATCGACGCGCGCCTCTACGCCTTGTATGCGAACCGAATACAGACGCGTTTCGATCACAGTCGGTCTTTGATGGCCTATCTCGGTCTCCGGACCGCCTCTAGGGCCGATCGTCGCGCGGCTCTTGTGGCTGCAGTCGATGCGGCGGCCAATGGCGATCACGGGTTACCGATCGCGACAGCAGTCATTGCCGAGTTCCGGAAGCGACACGCCCTCCTTCCCTCGCTGCATTCCATCGAGAAGATCGGTCTCGGCGGTCGCGCGATAGCCCGCCGACGAGCTGAGAAAGAACTCGTCGAACGTATCCCGCCCGATCAGCTTAGATCATTGGACAGGCTGTTGGAGGTTGACTCGTCGATCGGCCAAACGCGCTTTCATTGGCTGCGCTCGGCGCCGGAAGCACCGGGCGCGTCGAACCTGATCGGGCTGACCGAACGGATTGCCTTCCTGCGCACGCTGGAAATCGATCCGACACTGCAGATGCGCATATCATCCGGACGGTGGGACCAGATGATCCGTGAGGGGAACGCCACGCCAGCCTGGCTGGCCAGCGATTTCAACTCTAGCCGCCGGCACGCTCTGATCGTGGCGCAGGTCATCAAGCTCGGACAAAAGCTCACCGACGATGCCGTGACGATGTTCATCAAGCTGATGGGTCGGCTGTTCTCGCGAGCCAATAACCGCAAGAAACAGCGACACATGGAGTGTAGGCCGGATACCGCCAAGGCGCTGCGCATGAATGGACCGGCTTTGCGGATTGCTTCACGCATGTTCGCACCGGCGACGTCCCAAGAAATGTCTCGGCCATGCTGGCCGGCGTACTGGCGGATGCGACCAACCTTGGTCCGAAACGGATGGCCGGCGCGTCCAAAGGCATCAGCGCTCACCAGATCAGTTGGATGCGAACCTTCCATGCTCGGTCGGAGACCTACCGCGCGGCGCAGGCCTTGCGTGACGGACGCACACAGCCGCCATCCGCATTCTCGCCTTTGGGGCAATGGCACGACGTCATCATCTGATGGCCAATTCTTTCGCGCGAGCGACCGAGCCGCAAAGCGCGGCGACGTCAATCTGCATTACGGCAGCGAACCCGGCTCAAAGTTCTACAGTCATCTTTCCGATCAGTACGGCTACTTCAGCATCTTGCCCATCAGCCCGACCGAAAGTGAGGCGGCTTATGTGCTCGATGGGCTATTCGATCAGGACACGGTCCTCGACATCCAGGAACACTTCACCGATACGGGTGGCGCGAGTGATCACATCTTCGGCCTGTTCGCCCTCATAGGCAAACGCTTCGCGCCGCGACTGCGCAACCTCAAGGACCGGAAATTGCACACCTTCGAGAAAGGCGATGCACATCCGGCACTATCCAGCCACATTGGCGCCCCGATCAACACCACACTGATACTCGATCACTGGGATGATCTCCTCCATCTGGCGGCGTCGATCACCACGCGATCCGTGGTGCCGTCCACAATCCTGAAGAAGCTGTCCGCATCTCCGAAGGAAAGCCAACTCGCACGAGCGCTGCGCGAGCTCGGCCGCATCGAGCGCTCGCTCTTCATGATCGAGTGGTACTCAAGTCCCGCACTACGCCGGCGTTGCCAGGCCGGCCTCAACAAGGGTGAGGCGGCACATAAGCTGAAGCGCGCCGTCTTCTTCCACGAGCGTGGTGAAATCCGTGATCGGTCGTTCGAAAGCCAGGCCTTCCGCGCCTCCGGCCTCAACCTCGTCGTCAGTGCGATCGTCCATTGGAACACGGTTTACATCGAACGGGCCGTCACCCACTTGCGCAGCATGCGTCGCGAGATTCCGGATCACCTGCTCAGGCACATCTCGCCCCTGAGCTGGGAGCACATCAACCTGACCGGCATCTACACCTGGGATGCAGAACATCAGATGCCCGAAGGCTTCCGGTCGCTCCGACTTCCGGCTCGGTTACGCCACGCCGCATGACGTTCACGCTCCGTTCGACCTTAGCGTGTCGCGGGGAACAGTTCTTGTTCCTGCCCCAAAGCGCCACTGTATCGCGGCTGGGGCCGTGACCACCCGCCGCGCTTATGGTGATATCGAGACGCTGCTTAATTCCGGGAATGCGGAGCGAATGGCCGAGCCGCTGGCAGGCTAGGATAGCAAGATCACCACTTTGACCGACTGGCACAAAACCGCGCCTTAAGTCACCCGGGAAACACTCCCGCGAACAGCCCCATCAGCGCCGTGACCAACGCGGTCGCACCTAGCACAACCAACAACGGCAGCGCGACCTCTGCCCGAACCGCTTCGCCATCGCGCGCCTGATACATCGGCACCACGATGCGCAGATAGACCGCCAGCGCCAGCACGCTGTTAAGGATCCCGATCACCGCCAGCCAAAGATAGCCCGCCTCGATCGCGGCTCCGAACAGCAGCACCTTGCCGACAAAGCCGAAGAGCGGCGGAATACCGGTCAGCGACAGCAGGAACACGACCATCGCCACACCGATCAATGGGCGCGCGCGGCCGAAGCCCTTGAAGTCGTCCAGATTGCGGCCCGCGATCACTATGACTGCAAAGGCTCCAAGGTTCATCGCCACATAGGCCGCGCCGAACACGATCACCGAAGGCAGGGCCAACGGACTGGTGCCAAGCGCCACAATCCCCAGCATGAAATAGCCCGCCTGCGCCACCGAGGAATAGGCCAGCAGCCGCACGACATTGCTCTGCACCAGGGCGGCCAGATAGCCGAATGACATCGTCACCGCCGCGATCAGCGCGACGACGACGGGCCAGCCGGTAGCGACAGGCAGATCGCGCAGCACCTGCGCAAAGGCAAAAATCGCCGCCACCTTGGTGATCACCGACAGAAAAGCCGCGACCGATACCGGCGCGCCGTCATAGGCGTCGGGTGCCCAGAACTGGAACGGCACCAGCGCCGCCTTGTAGCCCAGTCCGATCAGCACCGCGACCAGCCCCGCCAGCGCGATCAGCGGCTTGCTTTGAAGCGCACCAAGCTCGGAAAAAAGCGTCGATCCGGCACCACCGAACCAGAAGGTCAGCCCGTAGATCATCACCGATCCGGTGACGGCGCCGAACACCAGATATTTCATCGCCGCCTCGGTCGCCGCATCGTCGCGCGGCCAGGCTACCATCGCGAAGGAGCCCAGACCCGTCAGCACCACGCCCAGCACCAGCAGCATCATGTCGCCACCGCCCGCCAGCATCAGCGCCCCAAGCGTCACAAGACAAAGCAGCGTATAGACACTTCCCTCGCGGTCCTTCCCGGCAATCTCGGCCCGCGTCATCAGAAGCGCCAGCGCGGTGCCTGGCAGCAGGATCAGCTTGGCCCAGCCCGACAGCAGATCGACTCGGTAGGTGCCGCCAAAGACGCTGGTGTCGGCCTCCAGCAGCGGCAACGTCAGCGCGGTGGACAGGCCCAGCCCGATCAGCCCGAATGTCAGTGCCAGACGCGGCGCACGCAGCATCTCGGCCACCAGCATCAGCACGACCGTCGAGGCCAACATCAGTTCGGGAAACAGAAAGGACAGGTCGCGCGCCATCAGAGTTGCAGCGCCCGCATCGTCACGTCGATCATGTTCAGCAACCAAGACGGCGCCACCCCGATCAGGATGATGAGGACAAGCAGCGGCACGATGGCCAGCATCTCGCCCCGGTCCAGATCGGGCATCGCCGCCCATTTCTCGTTTCGCTCGCCCAGAAATACCGCCGCGATCGCGCGCAGATAAAGCCCCGCCGTCACCACGATGGCGATGATCGCCACGATGGCCCAGGGCTGGGCATTCAGTGTGGCCAGGAAGATCTGAAATTCAGCCGGGAAATGCGCCAACCCCGGCAGCCCGAGCGAGGCAAAGGCCGACAGCACGAAGGCCCAGCCCAGCCATGGCACCTGCCCCAGCAGCCCGCCGAACGCGGTCATCTCGCGTTCGTGGGCGCGCGACTGCAACATGCCGACGAGAAAGAACAACGCCCCGGTGACGATGCCGTGGCTGACCATCTGCAAGGTCGCACCATTGAGCGCGACCGCCCGCAAGTCAGGGTCCAGCGTCAGCGCCGCCACCGCGACGCCGATCACCACATAGCCCATGTGGTTCACCGACGTATAGGCGATCATCTTCTTCAGATCTGACTGCGCCAGCGCCACGAAGGCACCGTAAAGGGCGCTGAATACGCCAAAGGCCAGCACCACCTGACCGGCCTGCGCAAAGGCGTCGGGCGTCATCTGTAAGGCGAAACGCACAAGGCCGTATGTGCCGAATTTCAGCATCACCCCGGCGAGGATCACGCTGCCCACGGTCGGGGCCTGCACGTGGGCCGCGGGCAGCCAAGTATGCACTGGAAAGGACGGGATCTTGACCGCGAAGGTGAACAGCATCGCGATCAGCGCCAGCATCGCCGCCAGCCCAGTCAGTGGCGGCGCCTCGATCCACAGCCGCATGTCAAAACTTCCCGTGGCCAGATACAGCCCGATGATCGCCAGCAACAGCGGCAGCGAGCCTAGCAGCGTGTAGATGAAGAACATCAGCCCGGCGCGCTGGCGTTCTTCATAGCCCCAGCCGACGATCATGAAGTACATGCCGACCAGCGACACTTCAAAGAAGACGTAGAACAGGAGCGCGTCCAGCGCCGCGAAGGTGCCGATCGACGCGGTCTCCAGCATCAGCATCAGCGCGACAAAGACCGCCGGGCGGTCGGTGATCCGCGCCGCATAGATTGCCGACAGGAAAAACAGCAGCGAGGTCAGCAGGATCAGCGGCAGGCTCAGCCCGTCGACGCCAACCCGGAAGGCGGCACCAATGGCCGGGATCCAGGCGATTTCCTCGACCTGCGCGAAACCGTCCGGCAGCGTGCCCCGCGCCCAGATCGCCAGCGTCACAACGAAGGTCAGCCCGGTGGTGGCGATGGAAACGCCATGGGCGATGCGCGCCGACTTGTTTGGCAGGGCCATCAGCAGCACGCCACCAAGAAGCGGTAGAAAGACGGAGATCGAGAGAAGGGGCATGGCGGGGTCGTCTTTCTTCAGGAGGACATCGGTAAGATCAGCAGCACCGCCGCGATGACGGCAATGCCCATGACTGTCAGGGCGAGTTCGCGGTGGATCAGCCCGCTTTGCAGCAGGCGCAGGCGGCGGCCGGCGGCGATTGTCCGGGCGACAAGGCCGAAGATCAGCCCGTCGATGCCATGGGTGTCGGTGTTTTCGGCGCCGTCGCCAAGGCGCAGGTTCATCCGGCCCACCTGAAGGGTCGCGGCATAAAGCCGTTTGTCTGAACGCTCGGCACTGGATGCGGTGCCAAGGCTCAAGATCCGCACAAGGCCAAGTTGCGACGCCAGCAGACGCCGTTCGAATCCTTCACAGGCGGCGGCAAAAGCCAGCGACGGGCGCAGCACCAGCCCGTCCATACCGCCCGCGACGGCAAAGCCGCGCTGCGCCATCGGCAGAACCGGCCCCATCAGGCGGGCAGGTTGGATGAACCAGCCCAGCACCAGGCCGCTCAGCGCGGCGGCAAGCCCGAGGATCATCGCGGCCCCTTCCGTCGGCAGCTCGGACTCCAGCAGATGTTCCAGCGGCGCGAAGGCGAACCCAAGCCCCGCCGCCAGCGCCGTCAGCACCGCCATGCCCGCAGACATCCAGCCCATGCCCTTGCCGGAAACCGGCTGTGCCTCGCCGCCCCACAACACCCGCAGTGCGCGCGCCATATAGGCGCCGGTCAAAACTGTACCCGCCAGCGCTAGGGGCGCCAGCCAGATCGCACCCGGAGCGGCCAGAGCGGCGGCGATGATCGCGTCCTTGGAAAAGAACCCGGCCAGCGGCGGAATACCCGCCAGCGCCAGCGCGGCAATGCCGAAGGCAGCAAGGATCAGCGGGCGCGTCCGGCCCGCGCCCGCGACCGCCTCCATATCGGTGCCGTCGCGATCATGCTGGAACACGCCCGCGCCCAGAAACAGCGTGCTCTTGATCGCCGCGTGGGCAATCAGGTGCAGCAGCGCCGCCGCCGGCACACCCGCGCCAATGGCCAACAACATCAGCCCGTACTGGCTGGAGGTCGAGGCCGCCAGCAGCCGCTTCAGGTCCCGCTCGGCCAGCGCGATCAGCCCGGTGACAACCGCCGTTATGCCGCCCACCAGGCCAACGGCCAGAAGCGCACCCGACGGCAGCATCGGCGCCACGCGGATCAGCAGGATCGCCCCCGCCGCCACCAGAGTCGCGGAATGCAGCAAAGCGGAGACCGGCGTCGGGCCGGCCATGGCGCGCTGCAACCAGTCCTGCAACGGCACCTGCGCCGACTTGCCCATCGCGCCGATCAGCAACAGCAACCCGGCGACCAGTGCGGGCGTGCCGCTAATCGCCAATGTAGCCGAGATTTCCGAGGTGCCGGCCCAGCCGATCAGCACAAAAATCCCCAGATAAAGGCCCAGATCGGCGCTGCGGGTGTACAGAAACGCCCGTATCGCGGCATTGGGCACGCCGTCGCGGCCATGCCAGAAGCCGATCAGCAGATAGCTGGAAAAGCCGATCAGTTCCCACGCGGCCAGCACGGTGATCCAGTCGCCCGCCAGCACCAGCGCCTGCATCGCCGCGACAAACAGCAGCAGGATGCCGAAAAAGCGCGGCCTTTCGGGGTCGCTGCGCATGTAACCCACGGCATAGACCACCACAAAAGCCGCCACCGTCGCCACCATGGCCGAAACGATCGCCGTCAGCGGCGTCGCGACCAGCCGCAGCGGCATTTGCGGCAGGCCCGGCAGGACCATCTGCACCGCATTGCCCGCAATCGCACCCGCTAGAACCGCCATCGCCGCGAGGAACCCGAGGCCGACGCCCGCAAGCGCAATCGCTTCGGGTGCGCGGCGCAGCGCCAGCGCCACAAGCCCCGCCAGAAGCGGCGCGAGGAGGGTGAGTGCCAGCATCGTCATCCCTTCAACTCCCGCGCTTCTTCCATCTCGACCGATCCGCGCACCCGGAACCGCGCGATGGCAATGGCAAAGCCGACCGCCATTTCGACCGCCATCACCGCCATCACGATCAGCACGAACATCTGACCGGCAGGTTCATCGGGGTGCAGATAGCGCCAGAAGGCCACCAGATTGACCAGTGCTGCGGCCAAAATCAGCTCGACCCCCATGATGATCATCACCAGGTTGGTCTGGCTGAGCGCGCCGTAGAGCCCGACACCAAACAGCCCCGCGCCGACGCCGAGCGCGATCATCAGCTCCAGGATCATTTGCGCTGCTCCGCGTTGGGGACAATGGCCACCATCGTGGCCGCGATCATCGCCGTGAGGATGGTCAGCCCCGCCGACTGGAAAATGAACATCGACCGGCCCAGCAATTCGCGCCCCAGATCGGCGGCCTGTTCATGCGCGCCGGGCACCGACAGGGCGACCGGACCCCAATCTGGCAGCCAGACCAGCAGCAAGGCGGCCAGCAGCCCAATGCCCCCGGCCCAGAGCGACAGGCGTTTCTGGTGGGTCATGTCCATCTTGCCCAGGCCACCCGGATCCATCATGAACATCACCATGAAAATCGCCATCACGCTCATTTCCGTGGCCATCATCATGATCTGCAACACGCCCAGAAACTCGGCCTGCATGACCAGGAACATCGCCCCGATCGCGGTCTGCGAGAACAGCAGAGCCAACGCCGAGCGCACCATCGAATGGGTGCGAAAGACCACGACGCCGAACCACATCGCCGCGCCGCCGAAGAACGCCAGAAAGATCATCTGAACCGTCATATCGGCACCACCAGGGCGATCACGCCCACGACAAAGACATTGGCCAGCGCCAGCGAGATCCCTAGCTTCCAGCTCAGCGCCAGATAGCGCGCCTCGCGGATGCGCGGCATGTAGCGTCCGACACTCAGCATAGCCGCAGCCACGGCCAGGATCTTGATCGCGCTCCAGGCCCAGGCGGGCAGCCACGGGCCCAGCCAGCCGCCCAAATAGAAGGTCACCGTCGCCCCCGCCAGCGCCAGGATAATGACCATCCGCGCCAGCCGCAGCACCGCCAGCCGCACGCCGGTATATTCTGCCTCGACCCCGCCGGCCAATTCGCCGGTAGCATCGGGCAGGTCCAGCGGCGGCAGCCAGGCCAGCCCCATCGCCGCCACGACGAACAGGACAAACCCCATCGGCTGGTACAGCACGTTCCAGAGCTGCGCCTGCGAGGCGACGATCTCAACCGTCGAGAGCGACTCCGCCCGCATGGCGACGGCGGTGATCGGCATCACGATCAGCATGGCATAGGCAATGAACTGGCCCAGGAACCGCCAGCCCGCAATCATTGCGTAGGCCCCGTTCGGCCCCCAGCCCGCCATGATCAGCGCCACCAGCACATAGGCCAGCGCAGCGTTCAAAAACAGCGCCCCGGTGGCCAGATCGGTAATGATAAGCTCCGGTGCCAGCGGGATCACCGCCACCGCCATCAGCCCCGCCACCAACAGCAGCACCGGCCCAAGCTCAAAGAACAACCAGTCAGATTTGCGCGCCAGCAGCGATTCCTGCCCCATAAGCGCCAGGGCGGCCCAGGCCGGACCCGTCAGGCTCAGGTGTCCATGCACGGCCCATCGTTCGATGACGGCCAGCGCATAGGCCCCGGCGGCGAGCGACAGGAGAACGACAAGAATGCTCATCCACGCACCTCCCAGGGCGACAGGTCGAGCGAGGCGACGGCGCTCAGGGCATCGCCCAGTTCCCGCTGCGCCGTCACCGTTTCGACAAGGGCGATGTTCACGTCTGTCGGCGTGTCGAGATCGGCCTCGACCACCTTGCCATTGGCCAGCTTCACGCGCAGCGACGCCGTGCCGCGCGGTGTTTCGATGCGAGCCTCGCCCTCGCCCGACACCCTGTCCACATCCGGCACCTGCGGCACAGCAATCATCCCGGCGGCCGCGATCAGGTCGAGGCTTTGGGCGATCTCGTCGCAGCGCAGCCGCAGCCGCGCCAGCGCATCGCCGCCGTTGCGGACGCGCATTTCGAACCCGAGATCCTTCAGCGTTGGATCACCCGTACGGGCATCCGATCCGCCACCCCGCGCCCGGTCCACCGGGCCGCTCGCCGGGGTGTCCTTGCCGATGCGCGCAATCCGTCCCAGCCGCATCCGCATCAGCGGCGCTGCCTCGACCCGGCGGATCAGCCGCCGGATCGCCAGGGCCTGCGCGGCGATCCCGTCAATGTCAGCGTCCCGCACCGCCAGTTGCAACGCCCCGGCCCGCGCGGCAAGCCAGAGAAACCCCGACTGCGTGCCGAACTCGGCCAACCAGCCCAGATGGCTGACGATCCGCTCGCGTTCCCCCGCGGCGGCGCGGCCACGGCGCGCGTTCTGGCCGGGGTCGACGCGGGCGGCCTCCTCGATCGATGCGCAGGCGAGAATGCGATAGGCCACGGGGCTGAGCGGCATCATCGCGGCCAGACGCTCGACGAAATCGACCACCGCCATCGGCGGACCATCCACCAGTTCCGCCCTGCCCACAAGGCTCCTGACCTCGCTGGCCGCCACGGTATCGCCGTCCAGCGTCAGGGTCAGGCGCAGCCCTGCGGGCAGGCCCGGAAAGAACGGCCCGAACGGCACCTCGATCCAGTCCATCTGCAACCCGTCGCTGCTGCGCGGCTGGCCTTCCGTCAGTTCGACCATCGACATGAAATGCGGCTCGATCCCGTCGATAGTGGCCTTGGAGTGGCCGCCATGTCCGGCATGCCCATCGTGGCCGGAATGGTCCTGCTGTTTGCCATGCCCGCCGTGACCGCCATGCCCGTGACCGTGACCGGGACCGTGGCTTTCCACCTCCTCCGCCTTCACCAGGTTCATGCCGCATTTAGGGCACTTGCCCGGTGCATCGCTGATCACCTCGGGGTGCATCGGGCAACTATATGCCCCCGACCCGCCCGCCTTGTCGTCGTGACCGGCATGATCGCCATGCGCGGAGGGCGCGTGGCTTGCGTGCCCATGCCCATGCCCGTGACCGTGGCTTTCCACCTCCTCCGCCTTCGCCAGGTTCATGCCGCATTTGGGGCACTTGCCTGATGCGTCGCTGATCACCTCGGGGTGCATCGGGCAAGTGTATGCCCCCGACCCGCCCGCGTCGTGAGCGTGGCCCGCATGTGCGTGATCGGCGGGGTTTGGCCTGTCCTCCCGGGGCATGTCGTGGCCACCGTGCCCACCATGTCCATCGGACGCTGTTTCGCGCGGCACCAGCGTCATGCCACATTTGGGGCAGTCTCCGGGGGCGTCGCGGACAATCTCGGGATGCATTGGGCAGGTGTATTCCACGCGCACCTCAAGAGCGGCGGCGGTAAACTCCCCGGTGTTTGCGCGAAACGCGCCTGCCGCGACAACGCGGCGCAGATCGGCCAACCCAGAGTGCAGCCCGGCCTGTGTCAGTGGTGCCGAGACGTCCGCATCGGGCAACGGGGCGATGTCGCCCGCGCCCAGTGCAAGGATCGTGCGCGGACGCGGCATCTGTGCATAGGCCACGGCGGCCGCATCGCGCAGCCCTACGTCCAAGGGGCCCGCAATAATCAGCACGTTCGCATGGCGCGGGGTGCCCACAATCCGCAGGTGCGCATTGGCAAGGTCGATCCCCATCGACCGCGCGACAGACGGGCCGGGCAGCACAAAGGCCGTCAGATCGCGCGCCATGGCCGCCGCGACCGCCCGCCTGATCCCGTACATCGCGCCCTCTCGCGCCCCGGCTATGGTCATTGCCGCCTCAACGCGCCCTGGCTCCAGCCATAGAGCAGGCCCAGGAACAGGATTGAGAGGAAAACGCCCATGTCGAGCAATGCGATCAGCCCTTCTTCGCGGTAGACGACCGCCCACGGATACATGAACGCCATCTCCATATCAAAGGCCAGAAACAGCAGCGCATAACCGGCATAGCGCGCATGATAGCGGACCCAGACCGGATCGCGCGACAAGGTACCGGCCGTGGCGGGCACGTCCTTGCCCGGTTCCGAGCGCGTGCGCCCGATGGCCCGGGCGAGCCCGTAGAGGCTGAGCACGAAACCGAACACACCGACACTCAGCCCGAAAAGGATCGCGTATTGGGAAAGCTCGCTCATCCGTGTTATCTCCTTCGGGTGCTCGACTCTCTAAAGTGTTAAGGGTTTAAGCAGAAAGGCACAATCAAACCAACGCCAGCGGCCATGCTGCCGTTATGCTAAGACGCTGCGCGCAACGGATTATTACAGCTCTCCGAAAATTCCGGGCTTGGGACTTCAAGAACACAGGTCTCCAATTGGTTTCTTCCAATTGGGTGGCCGGTGATTTAGCGTTGCATGATTGACGATCCGAACAAACATGACAGAGGGAAGTCAAATGTGCCTGTCCGCTCAAGTCAGCTTTGCCGCCAGTGTTTTTCTTGTTGGCGGCGGCACGGCCATTTCAATTGTGGCTTGGCGGCGCAACAAACGCTATCTCCCGCTTGCCCTGATGCCGCTTTTTGCCGGACTGCAGCAGTTCACCGAGGGCTTCGTCTGGGTCGGCATGAACGGAAACGATCCCCTGACGGTCTTGTGGGGGGCGATGGGTTTCATCTTCTTCACATGGTTCATGTGGCCGATCTGGGTGCCGTTCTCGGTCTACGTGCTTGAACCGGATGACAGTCCGCGCAAGCGGTTGTTCCGCCTCATGGCGCTGATCGGGCTGGCCTTCGGGCTGTTGCTCTACATCCCGCACGGGCTGAACAGCAGCATGGTCGTGGTCGAGATCAACAACCAGTCACTGGCCTATGAAAAATCCATGTGGCTTGATTTCATGATGCCGCGCTGGCTGACTAATACGATCTATGTGACCCTCATCACCCTGCCACCGGCGCTGTCGCATTACAAACACATGCGCCATTTCGCCCTGACGCTGGGGGCGGTGATCGTGGTCGATATCGCCTTCCTGCAATTCGCATATATTTCGTTTTTCTGCCTGCTGGCGGGTCTCGCAACGCTGCATCTGGTCTACATTATCCTGACTAATAAATGCGCCCGTGAGTGCCCTGAACTATTTGCCTGACGCCGCGGTGCCGACAAGCACATCCCTGTCCCATTCCCGGTATCCAATACGCTGAACCTCGCGCAGCGGTGACCGCGTGCCGTTCGCGGCGCCGGTGCGCAGTTC
Source organism: Aminobacter sp. BE322 (assembly GCF_050433525.1). Taxonomy (NCBI): domain Bacteria; kingdom Pseudomonadati; phylum Pseudomonadota; class Alphaproteobacteria; order Hyphomicrobiales; family Phyllobacteriaceae; genus Aminobacter; species Aminobacter sp. BE322. Next base: position 27,170 of record NZ_JBNPXB010000028.1, read on the forward strand.
CACTTCCACCTCCATGATCCGGGCGGCCGCATAGGCCAGCATCTCGCGCACCAGATCCCTTTCGGCCTGCTTTTTGGTCAGACGAACAGCGCCATTCTCTCGTCGGTCATCGTTATTCCATCTGGTTCAGGGTTTCGTAGCCCAAAAAATTGGACGTTGGGCCAAGTAGAACCCGAACGCATGGTTGTTCGTACCCGACGGCATGGGCTGGCATCGGTGACTCGCCCCAAAGCACCATTCTTTGTCTTTGGCCCTAGCCCTTAACGCTCCTACACTTTCACGAAATTTTTTACCGGGGCGCGCTAGGCGCACAGGTATCTATCCTGTTCGACCCAAAGGCGAAAAAGCATCGAGCATTAATTAGGCTGGCTGCTAATCCATTTCCTACACCACAATCGTGCTATCGACCTTCATTCAACAAGCGTGTCAGATTGCGGTTCATGCGGAAACATTTCGCCATCAACATGCCGGCCCTGCGTTTCGCGCGAAATGCACTCGTTTTCAGCCTCCTCGGCCTGATCCCGGTGCTTCTGGCTTACGTGATACTGCCCCCCGGCTTCGGCACTCTTCTGCTGGGTGGTGGTCCGCCGCTCAGCAGGTTCTTGCGGCAGGTCGTGACGAATGGTCTTCCGGTTGTCTTCTTGTTGAACTACGTGAGTTTCTTTCTCTTTGCGTGGATTGTTGCAACTCCGGGTCGCAGCTACAAACTCAGTTCCATCGTTCTTGCAGACCTGCCCGTGCGTGTGCTCGGTTTTGTCGGGCTGCATGCCTTGATCTATTTCTTGTCAGCTGATTGGTTCGGATCCTTTGGGGGGAGCCGTGCGACGGCCCTGCGGGTCGTTGCGCCGACGCTGGTGCGTTCGTTCCTTTTTGAGAACATCTCGGGCGTCTATCTCTACGCCACGCTGGTGAGCGCGCTGCCGCTCTATGTCACCCCGCATTATTCGCCGAGCCGGCTCGGCGGCGCGCTGGAGGCGGGTTGAAGCCGTTCTTGCCGGCTTCTGGGCACCAGCTTGTTGCCGATGAGGGGGTCGTTTGCGGGAGGGGGCGGAATCCTACGCTAAGGTTTCGGCCATCGGTATTCGCCGGTGAGATTGATGTGCTCCCAGCCGAGCGGCGAGACATGGGCCAGGAGATCGGCCGATAGCAGCTTTCCCTCGCGCTTCTGGGTGGCAACGACGCCGCCGAGCTTCATGGTGTTCCAGAAGATGATGATGGCGGCGAGCAGGTTCATGCCGGCAATACGGTAATGCTGGCCTTCAGCGGAACGATCGCGTATTTCGCCGCGCCGGTGGAAGCTGATGGCCCGTTTCAGCGCGTGATGGGCCTCGCCCTTGTTGAGGCCGATCTGGGCACGACGTTGCAAATCGGCGTCCAGAATCCAGTCGATCATGAACAGCGTGCGCTCGACGCGGCCGACTTCTCGGAGAGCTGTCGCCAGTTCGTTCTGCCGTGGATAGGAGGCGAGCTTGCGCAGGATCTGGCTGGGCGCGACACTTCCGGCCGCTATGGTGGCGGCGATACGCAGGATATCGGGCCAGTTGCGCTCAATCATGGCCTGGTTGATCTTTCCGCCGATCATGGCGCGCAAGTGCGCCGGCGCGGCAGACGGATTGAACGCATAGAGCCGTTTGGACGGCAGATCCCGGATGCGCGGAGCGAACCGGTAGCCGAGAATGGCGCAGGCGGCAAAGACGTGGTCGGTGAAGCCACCAGTATCGGCGAACTGCTCACGGATATGGCGGCCGGTATCGTTCATGAGCAGGCCGTCGAGGATGTAGGGCGCCTCGCTTGCTGTTGCGGGGATTACCCGGGTTGCGAACGGTGCGTATTGATCTGAGACGTGGGTGTAAGCTTTCAGGCCGGGGGTGTTGCCGTATTTCGCGTTGACCAGGTTCATGGCCTCGCCCTGCTCGGTCGCGGCGAAGAACTGACCGTCGCTCGATGCTGAGATACCAGCGCCCCAGAATTGAGCCATCGGTAAACGGGCCTGCGCCTCAACCACCATGGCCAGTGCCCGGTCGTAGGCTTCGCCTTCGGCATGCCACCGTGCGATACGGATCAGTTCCCAGAAGGTGTGGGTGTTTGTGGCGTCCGCCATCTTTCGCAGGCCGAGATTGACCCCTTCCGCGAGAATGACGTTCATCAGTCCGATCCGGTCGGCGCAGGGCGCACCGGTGCGCAAATGGGTGAAGGCCTCGCAGAAGCCGATCGCGGCGTCGACCTCCAACAAAAGATCGGTGATGCGTGTGAGCGGTATCTGCTTGTAAAGATCGAGCACCAGATCCTCGGCACCGTCCGGTGCAGCGGCTTCAAGTTTTTCAATATGCAGGATGCCGTTCTCGATCGACCCGCCGGGAATCGTGCCCATGCGCGCGGCGCGGCCAAGCTCGCGCAACCGGATATCGAGGCGCTCTTGCCGATCTGCCAGCCATTCCTCAGGCCGCAATGGTACAGCGAGACGGCTGCTTTCCGCCACGGCTTGCGCAGGAACGAGAACCTGTTTCAGATCACCGTAGCGCCGGGATCGTACCAGCCAGACATCCCCCGAGCGGAACGCGTCGCGCAGATGGAACAGCACCGCGATCTCCCAAAGGCGGCCGTCGCCAGCCGCCTGGGCGCGAAGATGACGATGCCATTTCGAACTCGGCCGCAGGAAGTCGGTATGCGCTGTATCGTTCAAACCATTGCGCAGGATCATCACCGCTTCCACTAGCGGCCTCGCGACCGGCGCGGCCCGAAGGTCGAGTAAACGCAGCATCCGTGGGGCATAGCGCCGGAAGCGATGATAGCCGTCGAGCACATGATTGAGCGGGTCGTCCGCCATGATGGCGGTCAGGCTGGCGGCCGTGGCGACAAGGGCCCTGAAGCCGTCCCAGCCCGATCCATCCGCGATGACGGTTTCCAGCGGCTGGCCGTCATCCTGTGCATCGAGCAAGCTCCCACCGATTTCGGCGAAGGATTTCAAGGCGGCGCGCACCGCGTTCGCTTCATCCGCAACCTTCGCCTGGCAAATCCGTTCCGAGGCCCGGTATAGCCTGCCGACGATCCGATCATGGGTTTCGATCGCGGCGTCGGCGAGCATCGCCTGCCATTCCGACGCGCACACGGCCAGAATCGCAAGCCGCCTGTCCTCCGGGAGATCACGCATGCCGTCGGCATAGTACCGCTCGCCCTGCCTGCGCAGCCGCGTTGCGCGATGAGCGGGAACTCCAGTCAGCAGATCCTCGGGAAGATCGAGACGTTGCAGGTATTCTAGCCGGTCAAGAAGCCGATTCGCAGACAAAGAGTTCGAACCGGGCTCGAACTGCCGCAGCCAGACGAAACGGGTCACCCGATCGTCAACCGTGTCCTCGAGCAATGCCAACAACTGCTCCCGGATGGGCGGTGAAAGGCGGCCGGCAATTCTTGTCTCGATCCGCCGCTCAGCATCGACCAGAGCCGTGGCACAAAGCCGCTCGATCGTGGATGTCGCAGGGAGAACCGTGCGGGTGCGACGGCATTCGATTACGAAGCGACGGGCGATATCGTCGTTCGAAACCGCCAACTCGGCTTCCCGGAACAACCACTCCTTCAGTTCGCGCGCGCCGCGTCCGGCGAAGGTACGGAATCCGTAGAGCCCCCGCAATTCGGCAAGGTGCTCGTGTCGCGTCTCCTCGCGCGCGGCATAATCAACGAGATCGTCGGCGTGCAGACCAAGCTGCGCTCCGATGAACTCGATGACTTCCGCCGGAATCAGCTCACCCGGGGCCAGCACTCGCCCAGGATAACGGAGAACACATAATTGCAGGGCAAAGCCAAACCTGTTGTGCGGGCGGCGGCGCTGCCTGATATGCCCGAGATCCTCGTCGCTCAGCGTGTAGTGCTTGAGCAAATCCGCCTGCGAAGTCGGCAGGCGCAACAGCGCGTCCTTCTGCCGATCGGTTAAAGTGACACGACGCGGCATCCATGTTCCTTTTTCAAAATCAAATGATGTTCAAGATGCTTTGTTTATGAAGCTGGTTGAGATACATTTCCAGCGTACAGTCCAACCCCGGCTACTGCGCTGCCTCAAACCGCCGTTTAAGAAACATGCTGATTGGATACGCCCGTATCTCGAAGGCCGATGGTTCCCAGTCCCTTGACCTGCAGCACGATGCTCTGCGTGCCGCAGGCGTCGAACAGGACAATATCTATGAGGATCGCGCTTCAGGCAGCCGCGACGATCGTCCCGGACTGACCGCATGCCTCAAAGCGTTACGTGTCGGCGATGTACTGGTGGTCTGGAAGCTCGATCGCCTCGGGCGGTCGCTTGCCCATCTCGTCAACACCGTAAAGGGTCTATCAGACCAGAAGATCGGCCTGCGGGTGCTGACCGGAAAGGGCGCCGAAATCGACACTACGACCGCATCCGGCCGTATGGTCTTCGGCATCTTCGCAACCTTGGCCGAATTTGAGCGAGACCTGATCCGCGAGCGCACCATGGCCGGACTCGCAGCGGCCAGGGCGCGCGGCCGTAAAGGAGGCAGAAAATTCGCGCTCTCCAAGGCGCAGGTGCGCCTCGCTCAGGCCGCCATGGCGCAACGCGATACATCCGTCTCCGATCTCTGTAAGGAACTCGGGATCGAGCGCGTCACCCTTTATCGCTATGTCGGCCCCCAGGGCGAACTCAGGAGTTACGGAAAGCGTGTTCTCGGCTTAGCGTAGGATTCCGCCCCCTCCCGCAAACGACCCCTGATGTTGCTGACATCGATGCCAACAACCTGCTTCACTGCATACTTCGCATCAGAATAGCGGGTTTTCAGCGCTGGATTGACAATCTGCTGCACCGCAAAGTTGATTTTTAAACCGCACCGAGCCGCCTGGGTGCATTGATACTCGCCCACAAAAACACCCATTATGCGATCACCGTCATATGAGGTGATAGAACCTCCCTCTGCGCGAACTAGCCTCGCTGTCAACGGCGGAGCAAAAACCGGCCATTGGGCGGCGCAAAACCAGGCCACTGGCGCTGCTGCGAGCGGGGAACGTCGGGAGGGCGTAGCCCGAC
>NZ_JBNPXB010000029.1:0-30946 GCF_050433525.1 Aminobacter sp. BE322
CCCTCGCGCCATAGGCGCAAACCTGTTCGCGATGTCTTCGCACACCTGTTCGCGATGTCCCCGGTCCAAACACCCACAAGGGGGAGGGGGACTTGCGCCACCGCCGTGCCTCGAGGACGGATGGCTTCGTCGTGGCCGTGGCGAGGGCAGAATCCCCCTCCCCCTTGTGGGGAGGGGTTAGACTAGGGGTGGGGGTAGCTTGTCCGGAAAAGCGTGCCTGAAATCGGCGCCGGCTCACCCCTGCGGCGGCAGCGCCGCGAGTGCCGCCTTCAGCGCTTCCGCCCCGCCCGCCACCATCTCCGCCGTCGGCGAGAAGCCGAGGCCGAGCATCTTGCGGCCGAGCATGTGGTCGGCCGGGCGGTTGACGGATTCGATCGCTGCCAGCCGGTCGGCGATGAAGTGATAGACCGAGAAGCGGTTTTCCGCCGGGTCGCCCGACAGGATCTGCCGGTCGCTGCCTGCCGTGAGCCCGACCATCTGCAGCTTCATGTCGCCGATGTCGGACCAGAACCACGGCACCGCCGCGTAGTCGCCGTCATGGCCGACGATGGTACGCGCCGCGAGCTTGGCCTGGTCGGTGGCGTTCTGGACCGATTCCAGCCTGACGTCCGCGCCGGTCTGCCAGTGGCGGTAGCTGGCGTTGTCGCCGACGGCGAGGATGTTCTCGACCGAGCTGCGCATCCGGCCGTCGATGCGGATGCCGTTGGCGACGGCGAGGCCGGCGGCCTGGGCCAGCTCGACATTGGGCACCACGCCGATGCCGATGATGACCATCTTCGCCGGCAAATGTTCGCCGGCGGATGTCAGCGCACCGGCGACATGGCCGTTGTCGCCCTCGATACGCTCGATGGTGGTCCCGAGCAGGATGCGCACGCCCGACGCTTCCAGCCGCTTGCGCACGTGCTCGGCGATCAGCGGCGCCACGGCGCGGCCGAGCAGCCGGTCGAGCGCCTCGACGACGGTGACGCGGCGGCCCCCGGCGGCGAGCGTCGCGGCGATCTCCAGGCCGATGAAGCCGCCGCCGATGACGACGACGTCCTCGCTCGCGGTACTGTGGTCGCGGATCAGCCTCGCGTCGGCCACAGAGCGCAGCGACAGCACGCCGGCCAGGTCCGAGCCCTGAAGCGGCAGCACCCGCGGCCGCGAGCCGGTGGCGAGGATCAGATGGTCGTAGGCGAGGTCCTGGCCGCCGGCGAGCGCGAGGCGCTGGGTCGCGACGTCGATGCCCTCCACCAGCGAACCGGGGCGGAAATCGATCGAATGGCCGGAGTAGAAGACCTCGCCGCGCAGCGGCTGCGGGTGGGCGGCGGGATCCTTGATGAAGGTCTTGGACAGCGGAGGCTTGTGGTAGGGCAGCTCGTTCTCGTCGCCGAGCAGGACGACCGGGCCGTCATAGCCCTCCTCGCGCAGGCTGGCCGCCGCCTGCACGCCGGCATGACCCGCTCCGACAATCACCACACCGTTCTTCATGCTCGCCTCTGCAGCACCTGAAAACACCCGCGGAAATGGCCGCTGCAACGGGGAACCGCAAGGGGCCATGCACGGATATCTGGCTGACAGCCGACGGCACGGCTGTCAAGCTCGCGCATTCACCCGCGACGACCTGGCCTGACCGCATGCGCGGTACCCGTGACGGCAAGCGCCCGCCAAATCAATGGCTTGCCGGCAATCGCGCCCTCATAAACTGGACAAATTTAGTTTAGAATAATTCTAAACTATTGATCCGACTGCATTTTTCTGCTCTCGGACGTTGACTTTTGATGCCGGACGCCCTTATGTCGCCCTGCTTTTTACAGCGCCTGTCTTTGATGTCTGGGCCTTGAACCCTTTCGATTGGAGCGCCGGGTGCCAGCCTTCGACGCGTCGCCCGCCGGCGCTGGTTCTGTCGCATGAGCCCTCTCGGGCATCTTCGCGATTGTCCGAGGCCGCCCCCGAAGTCTTCCCTCGATCCTGCGGTTCGCTGCCCGATGGCCGGCGCACGGGTTTTTCGGCGCGGCCCCGCGCCATCGCAGACGCTGAGGAGACGTTCATGCCTGCATCCATAACGCGCAGCCGGCATTTCGGCAGGCTCGCCGCCATCGCCGCCACGACGGCGCTGACCGCCGCGGTCTTCGTCCTGCCGGCGAAAGCCGAAACGGACCCGAAGGCGGTCATCGCCACCTATGCCGACATCGCGCTGGCCAAGTACGAGGACTCGCTCGTCACCGCCAAGGCGCTCGACGCGGCGATCGAGGCACTGATCGCCAAGCCCTCGGACGAGACGCTGAAGGCGGCCCGCGAGGCCTGGAAGGCAGCCCGCATCCCCTACCAGCAGACCGAGGTCTACCGCTTCGGCAACGCGATCGTCGACGACTGGGAAGGCCGCGTGAACGCCTGGCCGCTGGACGAGGGCCTGATCGACTATGTCGACAAGAGCTACGGCAGCGAGTCCGACGAGAATTCGCTCTACACCGCCAATGTGATCGCCAACCCCTCGATCGAGATCAACGGCCAGAAGGTCGATGCTTCGAAAATCACGCCCGAATTCCTGTCGGGCACGCTGCAGGAGGCCGGCGGCATCGAGGCCAACGTCGCCACCGGCTACCATGCCATCGAATTCCTGCTCTGGGGCCAGGACCTGAATGGCACCGGCCCCGGCGCCGGCAACCGCCCCTATACCGACTACGACACGGCCAACTGCACCGGCGGCAACTGCGACCGTCGTGGCCAGTATCTCGCGGCCGCGACCGACCTGCTGGTCGCCGACCTCGAAGAGATGGTCGGCAACTGGAAGGCCGACGGCGCTGCCCGCAAGGCGCTCGTCGACGGCGACCCCAAGGCCGGCATCTCCACCATTCTCACCGGCATGGGCTCGCTGTCCTATGGCGAACTCGCGGGCGAGCGTATGAAGCTCGGCCTCCTGCTGCACGATCCGGAAGAGGAGCACGACTGCTTCTCGGACAACACCCACATCTCGCATCTCTACGACGCGGTCGGCATCCGCAACGCCTATCTCGGCAGCTACAAGCGCCTCGATGGCTCGACCGTCGAGGGTCCGTCGGTGTCGGACCTGGTCAAGCAGGCAGATGCAGCGCTCGACACCGAACTCGGCGGCAAGCTCGACGCCACGGTCGCCCAGATGGAGGCGATCAAGGCACGCGCCGAGGCCGGCGAGTCCTACGACCAGCAGATCGCCGAGGGCAATGCCGAAGGCAACGCCAGGGTGCAGGCGGCGATCGACGCTCTCGTCGACCAGACCAAGTCGATCGAGCGCGCGGTCTCCGCACTCAAGCTCGAAGCCATCGCCTTCGAGGGCTCGGACAGCCTGGACGCCCCCGACAAGGTCTTCCAGTGAGCGCCCCCAGCGCCTAGATTATCCAAGCCACGCGGCGTGGAAGACGCGCCGCCAGCCACCCAGAGCAAGCCATGCTGATCTGCCACTGCAACCTGATCACCCAGAAGGAGATCGAAGACACGATCATCGAGCTTCTCGACCGGGATCCCTGGTCGCTGATCGTGCCGGCAAAGGTCTATCACACGCTGCAGAAGCGAGGACGTTGTTGCGGCTGCTTCCCAAATGTGGTCGAAACGATCATTCGGATTACCGAAGCCTACCACGCTCGTACGGAGGCGAGCGGCGGGGATATCGTTTCGCACATGGACCGTGTGAAAGCATTGCGGATCCAATTTGGGAGCAGATTCAATGAAAGGCGAAAAGCAGGTCATCGAGCGGCTTAACGAAGCCCTTTTCCTCGAACTCGGCGCGGTCAACCAGTACTGGGTGCACTATCGCCTTCTCGAAGACTGGGGTTACGGCAAGCTCGCCAAGAAAGAGCGGGCGGAATCCATCGAAGAGATGCACCATGCCGACAGGCTCGTGGCGCGCATCATCTTCCTCGAAGGTCATCCCAACCTGCAGTCGGTGGCGCCGCTGCGCATCGGCCAGAACGTCAAGGAAGTGCTCGAAAGCGATCTCGCCGGCGAATATGACGCCCGGACCTCGTACAAGAAGTCGCGCGAGATCTGCCAGCAGCACGGCGACTACGTATCCATGAAGCTCTTCGAAGAGCTGCTCGCCGACGAGGAAAGCCACATCGACTTCCTCGAGACGCAGCTGCAGCTCCTCGAGGAGATCGGCGACGAGAAATATGGCCAGCTCAACGCCGAGACCGCTGACGAGGCCGAATAGGATGCCGGAATGCGGCGTAAATTTTCCCTGACGCGCCGCGCCCTGGCGGGTGCGCCCGCCACTGCAACCAGCCAGGCGATTGCCTCTATGAATACCCCCACCCCTGCCCCCTCCCCACAAGGGGGAGGGGGACGAGGTCTCGCCAGCTTTGACCAAAGTTGTCGGGGTTTGGCGCTGGGCAGCGACGCCGCAGAATTCCCCTCCCCCTTGTGGCGAGGGATCAGGGGTGGGGGTACCGTTCCGCCTACGAACAAGCGTAGCGCCAAGCTACTTCTCGGCGCGCTCGCGGCCAATCTGATCCTGTTCGCCACGGCCGGCCCGTCCGCCGCCGATGGCGATGCCGCACAATTTCCCACCGAGCGCACCGACCTCAATCCCAAGGACAAGGCCCGCGTCGAAAGGATCGTCAGGCCGACGACCGACTTCTCCAAGCCCGAGCAGTTCGAGCGCATGCAGGGCGGCGCCGGCACCTCGGAGAAGCGCGTCAACCAGGACGCCTTCTCGCAGTCCTCGGCCAACATCAGCTTCGAGGAAGAAGGCACCTTCAAGCTCGGCAACGGCATGTTCCGCAAGCTGTGGGTGTCCTCGCCGTCCTCGACCCAGGCTTCCGACGGGCTCGGGCCGCTGTTCAACGCGCGCGCCTGCCAGAGCTGCCACCTCAAGGACGGCCGCGGCCATCCGCCCGAGGGCAATACGGACGCCACCTCGATGTTCCTGCGCCTGGCCCGCACCGCGGAGACCGAAGAGGAAAAAGCGGCCGTCGCCGACCGCAAGGTGCCGAACTTCCCCGATCCGGTCTATGGCGGCCAGTTCCAGGATCTCGCCGTGCCCGGCCTCAAGGGCGAGGGGCGCATGGTCATCGCCTATGAGGAGGTGCCGGTCGAGCTGGCCGACGGCACCAGGCTTTCGCTGCGCAAGCCGAGCTATTCGGTCGCCGACCTCGGCTACGGGCCGATGGATCCGAAGACGACGCTGTCGCCGCGCGTCACGCCGGCGATGATCGGCCTCGGGCTGGTCGAGCAGATCCACCCCGCCGACCTCCTCGCCAATGCCGATCCGGACGACGGCAACGGCGACGGCATTTCCGGCAAGATTGCCGTCGTCCGCGATGGCAAGACAGGCGAGCTCGCCCTCGGCCGCTTCGGCTGGAAGGCGCAGAACCCGACCATCCGCCAGCAGTCGGCCGGTGCCTTTGCCGGCGACATCGGCATCTCGACGCCCGACGTGCCGCAGCACTGGGGCGACTGCACCAAGGCCCAGGCCGACTGCCTCGCCATGCCGAACGGCGTGCAGGAGCGGCTCGGGCCCGACGAGGCGCCCGATCCGATCATGGATCTCGTCACCTTCTATTCGCAGAACCTCGCCGTGCCGGCGCGCCGCGACATCGACGATCCGCAGGTGCTGCGCGGCAAGCAGGCGTTCTACGAGGCCGGTTGCGCCTCGTGCCACACGCCGAAATTCGTCACCCGCCGCGACGCGCCCAACAAGGCGCAGGCCTTCCAGCTGATCTGGCCCTATTCCGATTTCCTGCTGCACGACATGGGAGACGGTCTCGCCGACGGCCAGCAGGTGGGCGATGCCACCGGCAGCGAATGGCGCACGCCGCCGCTGTGGGGCATCGGCCTCACAGAGACCGTCAACGGCCACACCTTCTTCCTGCATGACGGGCGCGCCCGGAACCTCACCGAGGCGATCCTGTGGCACGGCGGCGAGGCGCAGGCTTCTCGCGACCGCTTCGCAACCCTGCCCGCCACCGACCGCGATGCCCTGATCAAATTCCTGGAGTCGCTGTGATGGCCGGACGCTTCCTCGCCACCGCGCTCGCCGTCTCGGTCGCCCTCCCCGCGGCGGCCCTGGCCAACGAGGCCTCCGACAAGGTGATCTCGGGCGCCATCGACGGCTTCATCCGTCCCGCCTATGGCCGGCTGGTCGAGCAGACCACCGCACTCGGCGCGTCGATGGACAAGCTCTGCGCCTCGCCTTCCACCGACACTCTCGAAGCCGCGCGGAAGGCCTTCTCGCAAACCACAGAAAGCTGGTCCGAGGTCGAGATCATCCGCTTCGGCCCGATCACCGAAGCGAACCGGCTCGAGCGCATGCTGTTCTGGCCCGACCGCAAGGGCACCGGCCTCAAGCAAGTGCAGGCGGCCATCGCCGACAAGGACGAGACCGCGACCGATGCCGCCAGGCTCGGCGAAAAAAGCGTGGCGATGCAGGGGCTGGGGGCGCTGGAATTCGTCCTGTTCGGTACCGGCGCCGACGACCTCGCCGGGGCCGGCGCAGCCTATCGCTGTTCCTACGGCAAGGCGATTTCGGGCAATGTCGGCAAGATCGCATCGGACGTCGACGCCGCCTGGCGCGACGACAAGGGTTTTGCCGGCCAATGGAAGACGCCCGGCCCCGACAATGCGCTCTACCGCAACGCCACCGAGGCCGTCACCGAACTGCTCGAAGTCTATGTCAACGGGCTGGAACTGGTGCGCGACGTGCGCGTCAACGGCTTCCTCGGCAAGGAGGCCGCCGCCGACAAGCCCAAGCAGGCGCTCTACTGGCGATCGCAAGGCACGGCAGCCTCGCTCGGCGGCAACATCGCCGGCATGAAGGCGCTGTTCGACGCCTCGCGGTTCGGCTCTCTGCTGCCGGCCGATTTCCAGTGGATCGCGCAATCCATCGACTTCGAGTTCGCCAATGCACAAAACGCTGCATCGGCGGTGACCGGTCCCGTCGATGCGGCTCTCACTGACGCAGAAAAGCGCGGCAAGCTCGCCTATTTCGGCGTCGTCACCTCCAGCCTGTCGGAGCTGTTCGGCACCCGCCTCGCCGGCGCGCTCGGGCTGACTGCCGGTTTCTCGTCGCTGGACGGCGACTGAGGGTCCGGCCATGCGCACGCCCCTGTTCGATCGCCGCGACTTCCTCAAGGCCGCGGGCACGACCTTCCTGATGTCGCTCGCGCCGGCACGACGCGCACTGGCGCTCGAAACCGACGCTATGTTCGCCACAGCTTACCAATCGCGTTCGGGCGAATATGGCGTCGCGGTCTTGTCGGAGGCCGGCAAGATCCTGCATTCGGTGGCGCTGCCAGACCGCGGCCACGACGTGACCTTCGATCCGAACTCGCGCAAGTCGGTGGTCTTCGCCCGCCAGCCCGGCACATTCATGACGGTGTTCGACCACACCGGCCGGGAGGCGCCGCTGACCATCCCGAGCATCGCCGGCCGCCACTATTACGGCCACGGCGTGTTCTCGCCCGACGGCGCGCTGCTCTATGTCACCGAGAACGATTTCGACAACGCCGCCGGGATGGTCGGCGTCTATGACGCCCGCGACGGCTTCCGCCGCATCGGAGAGTTCCCGACCCACGGTGTCGGCCCGCACGAGCTGATCCTGCTCGGCGACGGGCGCACGCTGGCGATCTGCAACGGCGGCATCGAGACCCACCCGGATTTCGGCCGCGCCAAGCTCAACCTGCCCACCATGAAGCCGTCCTTCGTGCTGGTAGACCGCGTTTCGGGCGATCTGCTCGAAAAGCACGAACTGCCTGAAAAGCTTCACCAATTGTCGATCCGGCACATGGATATCGATGCGTCCGGCACCGTCTGGTTCGGCTGCCAGCACGAAGGTCCGGCGACGGAGAAGCCGCTTTTGGTCGGCCGTGCCGTCCGCGGCAAGGAGCTCGAACTGCTGGACATGCCCGAGGACATCCTCGGCGGCTTCCGCAACTACATCGGCTCGGTGGCGGCCAACCGCGACGCCGGGCTGGTCGCCGTCTCCTCGCCGCAGGGCAACGCCTGGGCGACGATCGAAGCGAAGAGCGGCAAGGTGGTGGCGCAGAACGATCTGGTCGAGGTCTGCGGCCTCGCGCCCGACCGCGACGGCTTCCTCGCCACGACCGGCGCCGGCCTCATCGTCGCGCCCGACGGCACCCAGGCCGACGATCCCGAGCATGTGTGGGACAACCACATGCTGCGCATCTGACCCGCAATATACGTAAGCTGATACTTACGCAAAAGCTTAGATCAGCCCGGAGACGTCCGCATGGGCGACGGCCTTGCGCAGCACGGCGAGGAACTTGTCGCCGGCGATCTCCGGGATGCCGGAATTGTCGATCGACACATGGCCGGGGCCAGACAGGTCGTGCGGCGCGGTGCGGGCGAGGCGCGCCAGCACCTCGCCGCGCGATTCCCGGCCGCGCGCGGCCAACCGCGTCGCAAGGATCTCGGGCGAGGCGGTGATCTCGACCACGGCGACGTTGGCGTAGCGCGCGCGCAGCGCCGGGATGACGCCGCGCGAGGTGTTGGCGACGACCACCTGGCCGTTGGCGATGGCATCGTCGACGGACGCCGGAATGCCGTAGCGCAGGCCGTGCGCCTCCCAGGACAGAGCGAAGGCGCCGGCCTCCTCGGCTTCGATGAAGGCGGGGTCGGCCAGCGTGTCGTGATCCTCGGAGGCGCCGTCGCTGTGGCGGGTGATGACGCGGCGGGCGAACTCGACGTGGTCCTCGTCGGTCAGGCGCTCGCGCACATAGGCAATCAGCGTGTCCTTGCCGGCGCCGCTCGGGCCGACCACGGCGACGAAAACGCCGTAGCGGACGGGCGTTCCGATGCGGGTGAGTTCACGCTCGATCAATGCAGAAACCATCATGCGACGTCATTTCCTCCATAGCAGCCCTCGTGCCCCGACGGCCAGCGCCGGGGACGGAATAGGCGATTTGGATGACGGAATGACGAAGCGGCGATGACGGACAGGCGACAGCGGATCGTCCGGCATGCTATTCAGGAAGCGGCTCATCGTCAGCCGCGGCTTCCGTTGGAGTTGCCGCAAGCCGCCGACGGCGCATCTCGGCTTCGAATTGCTCAGGCGTGATAATGCCTTCGTTGACCCAGGCGCGCAGCCAGATTTCGTCGACCTGCGCCAATGCTACGGTGTTTCTGTCTGCCAATTCCGCCCTGTTGCCTCATGCTTGACATGTGCCGCCCCCCGCGGAACACCGCCACGCCCATCCGGGCGGGCATGTATGCAACATCAATACATTTGCATACACTCAAGACAAGCGACGAGATATACCAGAAGATATATTCGGCATTGCAAGAATTCCGAATGTTTTGGTCCAGAGCCAAATATTCAAGATACTTGCGACAAAACATCGACCTTATTTTCGCCAAACAGGCATCGACCTTGCAATATTCGCCGGCAGGCGGGCCGGCGAAAGAAGATCAGGTCGGGTAGACGCCATGCGCTCGGCCTAAGCAGCCTTGTCGCGCACCTGGTAGTCCTTGATCGCGGCGAAGCGGATCATCTTCCAGCGCTCGGCCTCGTAGTTGAGCGAGAACTCGTGCTGGGCGAGATAGACCGGGTCGTTGTCGAGATCGCGGGCGATGTCGCCGCGATGGCTCTCGACGAAGCGCTGCAGGTCGGCCTTGTCGTCGGCGCCGATCCAGCGGCAGACGGAGAAGCGCGACATCTCGAAGTCGACGGGCAGCGTGTATTCGACGTTGAGACGCTCCTTGAGCACGTCGATCTGCAGCGCGCCGACGACGCCGACAATGGCCGGCGAGCCGTCCTCGGGCTGGAACAGCTGCACCACGCCCTCCTCGGCCATCTGCTGCAGCGCTTCCTTGAGCTTCTTGGCCTTCATGGCGTCGCCCAGGCGCACGCGGCGCAGGATTTCCGGCGCGAAGTTGGGCACGCCGCGGAACAGGATGTCCTCGCCCTCGGTCAGCGTGTCGCCGATGCGCAGCGTGCCATGGTTGGGGATGCCGACCACGTCGCCGGCATAGGCCTCGTCGGCGGTGATGCGAGAGCGGGCGAAGAAGAACTGCGGCGCCGACAGGCTCATCGGCTTGCCGGTGCGCACGAGCTTGGCCTTCATGCCGCGCTTGAGCTCGCCCGAGCAGACGCGGACGAAGGCGATGCGGTCGCGGTGGTTGGGGTCCATGTTGGCCTGGATCTTGAAGACGAACGACGTCATCTTCTCCTCCGTCGCCTCGACCTTGCGCGTGTCGGCCTCCTGGGCGCGCGGTGCCGGACCGAACTCGCCCAGCGCCTCGATCAGGTCGCGCACGCCGAAATTGCGCAGCGCCGAGCCGAAATAGACGGGCGTCAAATGGCCTTCGCGGAAGGCCTGGAGATCGAAGGGGCGGCACGCTTCCCGCGCCAGCTCCAGCTCCTCGATGAAGGCCGGGCGGTCGTTGTCGGGCAAGAGGCCCGCGGCGCGGTTGGAATCCGGGCCGTGCACGGGCGTGCGCTCCTTCTCGTCGTCGCCATGTCGCACCGCGTTCTGGGCGAGATGGTAGGTGCCGGAGAAGGTCTTGCCCTGGCCGATCGGCCATGTGATCGGGGCGGTGTCGAGCGCCAGCTTCTCCTCGATCTCGTCGAGGATCTCGAAGGTGTTGCGCGCCTCGCGGTCCATCTTGTTGACGAAGGTGATGATCGGGATGTCGCGCATGCGGCAGACCTCGAACAGCTTCAGCGTGCGCGGCTCGATACCCTTGGCGGCGTCGATGACCATGACCGCGCTGTCGACCGCCGACAGCGTGCGATAGGTATCGTCGGCGAAGTCCTCGTGTCCGGGCGTGTCCAAGAGGTTGAAGACGTTGTCGCCATATTCGAAGGTCATCACCGAGGTGACCACCGAGATGCCGCGCTCGCGCTCGATCTTCATCCAGTCGGAGCGCGTCTGGATCTTGTCCTTCTTGGCCTTGACCTCGCCGGCGAGCTGGATCGCGCCGCCGAACAAAAGCAGCTTTTCGGTCAGCGTCGTCTTGCCGGCGTCAGGGTGCGCGATGATCGCGAAAGTACGGCGGCGCGCCACCGCCTCTTGGATCGTCTCGGTCATGCAAGGAATTCCCGTTTGATGGCGGGCTTCTAACAGCCGTGGTCGCGCCTGTCGAGGAAATGGACACGCGGCGGCGATGCTGCAGGCGACGTGCTGATCCAGGACAGTTACCGTTGGCGCGGCAGGCGCCGACGCCTCCCTCCCCCTTGTGGGGAGGGATAGAGGGTGGGGGTGCATTGCTCGACCTGGGTTCAAACGTCACCTTCAGGCGCAATGGATCGGGGAAGGTGTTCGCAATCTGACCCCCACCCTCTATCCCTCCCCACAAGGGGGAGGGAGGCATCGACGTCGCGCCATGCCCACGGGGTCAGCCGCGCAGCTCGAACCCGCCCTCGGCGACGGTCTCGCCATTGACGATCAGCTCGACGCGATGGTGGCCGGGATAGTGCTTGCGGGTGGTGAAGTCGCGCACCGCCTGGCTGATCTCCAGCTCCTTGCGCCCTGCCGGCGGCAGGGTGATCTGCTTGAGCTTGAACACCTTCTTCGAGGTGCCGCCGGCCTTCTTCACATAGTGGACGGCATAATCGACCACGAGCTGCTGCGGCCGCTCCGCCGTCGAGACGATGCTGGTCCTGAGCGCGATACGCCCGCCGAGTGCTATCGACGCCGGCGTGACGGCAAATGCCGCGACGTCGACCTCGGGCCTGCCGGTCGTGCCGATCAGCGCCAGCGCCGTCGGATCGCCTTTCTTGATCAGCGTCCGCAAGGCATGGCGCACGATCCAGGCCGTGTTCCTGTCGGCCATGTCCCAGCCGGCCAGGCGTTCGAGCAGGAGTTCCGCATTGTCCTTGCTGATGTCATTGAGGTGGTTGGCCACCGACTTGCGCACATAGAGGCTGGGGTCGCTCTTCAGCAGTTCCAGGATCGGCAGCGTCGGCGACGGGTCGGCAATCAGCCTCTTGAGCTGGAACGACCATGGCAGGCGCGGGCGCGCGCCTTCGCTGGCGAGGCGGCGCACATGCTCGTTGTCGTCGAGCGCCCAGCCGCGCATCACGTCAAGCGTCCGCTCGAAATCGTCGGCAAGGAAATGGCGGATGGCGAACTCGGCCGAGCCGAAGCGGGTGAAATAGTGCAGTGCCACCATCGAGCGGTCGAAATCCGCCCTGCCATAGAGCGCCACGAACTCCGAAAGCACGATCGCGGCGAAGCCGTACCCGATGCGCGGCGCCAGTTCCCGCAAAAGCGCGACCGAACGGGCGAAGTCGCAGGTCAACGCGCCGCGCAGCGCCTCGGCAGTCTGCCGCAGCCGCTGCATGATGCCGAGCGCGTCGAGATCTTTCGTCGCCAGCGCCAAAAAGCGTTCGCCGTCGAAATCGCGCGAAATCGCCGCCATCTCGCCGGCGATGTGCTGGAAGCGGGCCCGGTCGAAAATTTCCTTGAGCGCGGGCGCAGCCTGCGTCGCGGTGTCGTCCATCTGGTCGGTCCTCATCTGCTGGCCTGTTGCGCCGGCTCGCCCCGACGATTCGAGCCGGCAAATTACACCAGCCTGCTGCCAACGGGCTGTCAGGAGCCTTGGTCAGCCTGCCCACAGCACAAAATGGTGAGACCGCCGTCACTCTTGACTCTTCATCAGTTTATACTTATGATTAGTTATGGCTTACGATTACTCGCAGATCGCCGCCCTTGCCGACCCGACGCGTCGGACCATCTTCGAGCGGGTGGCGCAGCGGCCATGTTCGGTGGCCGAGATCACGCACACCCTGCCGGTGTCTCAGTCGGCGGTGTCGCAGCATCTCAAGGTGCTGAAGGAGGCGCATCTGGTGCGCATGGAGCCGCTGGGCACCCGCAACATCTACCATGTCGACCCGGCAGGCCTCGGCCGCATGCGCGCATGGCTCGACGGGTTCTGGAGCCAGACGCTGGCGGCCTACAAGGAAGCAGTCGATCAACCGCAAGAGGAGCGGAAATGAACAGGCATGTTCCCATAACCGCCGTAAGGCAGTCCGTCGTGGTCGACGCCCCGATCGAGCGTGCGTTCAGGGTTTTCACGGAGGAGTTCGGCAATTTCAAGCCGCGCGAGCACAACCTGTTGGCCGTACCGATCACCGAGACCGTGTTCGAGCCCAGAGTCGGTGGGCACGTCTACGATCGCGGCGCCGATGGCAGCGAGTGCCGATGGGCACGCGTGCTGGCATACGAGCCGCCTACCCGGCTGCTCATGAGCTGGGATATCAGTCCACGCTGGCAGATCGAGGGCGATCCGGACAAGACAAGCGAGTGGGAGGTGCGCTTCATCGCCGAAACCGCGAACCGGACCCGCGTCGAGATCGAGCATCGGAAGCTCGATCGGCACGGTCAGGGTTGGGAAAGCGAACGCGACGGCGTCGACGGCGATCAGGGCTGGCCGCTCTACTTGCGGCGCTACGCCGATCTGTTCGCCGGCCAGGCCTGACGGCGACGCTGGGCCTGAGGCATCAGCGCCTGCCGGAACTACGATCCCGACCTGCTCAGCGAGGTCGAGGTCAGCTTGGCGCCGATCGCCCAGGCGGGACGCGGTTCGAGTGAACGCCGGCAGTTTGAAAACATGGGCGACAAGGCCGAGGCGGCCGCCTGGCCTGTTTCGTCCCTGGACATGCGGTCCCACGCGGCCGCATGTCGTCATTGACGGCCACCCAGGACAGGCCGAAAATACCGGCAAACGCGCTGTCCACATCCAGGGAGGTCGCCATGACCATCCATCAGGAAGTGCATCTCAAGGGCACGCCGAAGGACATCTACGACCTGCTTCTCGATTCCGCCCGCTTCCAGGCGATGACGGGCGGACGCTCGGCCCATATCTCGACGCATGAGGGCGGCGAGGTGTCGATGTTCGGCGGCGATATCGAAGCCCGCAATCTCGAGCTCGTGCCCAACCGCCGCATCGTCCAGGCGTGGCGCTCGCGGCACTGGGCCGAGGGCATCTATTCGGTCGTCCGCTTCGAACTCGAGGCCGAGAGCGGCGGCACCAGGCTCGTCTTCGATCAGAACGGCTATCCACGCACGGCACATGCCAGCCTCGATGAAGGCTGGTCGAAGATGTACTGGGAGCCGATGAACAAGGCGCTGACCCACCATTAGGGCAAGCCAGGCAGCCCTACTCCGCAGCCACCGCCTGGCCGGCGGCAGCGGGCGCAAACGGGCTGACCGTCATGCCCTGCCGCGTCATGGTGACGAAGCTCGACGGCGGCACGGCCTGCCAGCTCTCGCCCTCGCGGTCGAAGGGTTCGGAGACGATGCAGCGGCCGGTGGCGCCGTCGCGGGTATAGAGCGTCGGCGCATGCGCGTCGGTGGCGTAGCGGACCGCAAACAGGTTCTCGCCGTCGCTGAAGGCCGCCGTCAGCTTGAACGATGCAGCCATGCCGGCGGCTTCCGATGCGTCGATGACACGACGCGCGGCACGGGCAACCGCTGCCTGCGGGTCGGCGTCCAGCCCCTCCTCAAGCATCAAGAGGAAGAACAATTCGGAATCTGTCGTGCCCTGGCGCTGTTCGTAGAGCGTGTCGCAGACGCCCGCCTCGAGCCGGCGGCGGATGCGCTCGAAGCCGGAGATTTGGCCGTTGTGCATGAAGCTCCAGCGGCCCGAGATGAAGGGATGGCAGTTGGCCCGGCTGGTGCCGCCGCCGGTGGCGGCGCGCACATGCGCCAGAAACAGGCTCGACCTGATCTGCCGGCACAGGCTCTTGAGGTTGGGGTCGGACCAGGCCGGCAAGATATCGCGGTAGAGGCCGGGCTCGGGCCGGTCGCCGTACCAGGCCAGGCCGAAGCCGTCGCCATTGGTCGGCGACTTCGCTTCCTGGGCGCAATGGCTCTGGGCGATCAGCGAGTGGCAGGGTGCGGAAACGATGTCTTCGAGAAAGACCTCTTCACCGAGATAGGCGGCCCACCGGCACATGATTGTTCGACCTCAATATCTGTCCGTATCGGGGACATCATCTGTCCGTATCGGAGACATCGCCCCACACTCGGCCAGCATGGATAACAAATGGTAAATGCGCAGAACCGCACGCCGCCAAGCTTCTCCATCCGTTTGTGTCGCGGTCGTGGCAAAGGTTCACGCGGGAGCGTCATGCAAAAACCACACAGCCCTACCCATGCAGCCACGTCGCGCCGAGATCGGGATTGACGTTCTCCGAGCACCGTCCCATAGGATCGCCGCCATGAAATCCGCCACCGAAAACTCCTCCGCCCCCGTCGTCGGGATCGTTCGTTTGCCGCATGGCGAGGGCCTGCCCCTGCCCGCCTATGAAAGCGCTGGCGCGGCCGGCATGGATCTTCGCGCCGCGGTCGCCGACGACCGGCCGCTGCTCATCCTGCCCGGCCGGCGCGCGCTGGTGCCGACGGGCCTGGTGTTCGAGATCCCCGAGGGCTTCGAGGGTCAGGTGCGGCCGCGCTCTGGTCTCGCCTACAAGCACGGCATCACCTGCCTCAACACGCCCGGCACGATCGACAGCGATTATCGCGGCGAGGTCAAGGTGCTCCTGATCAACCATGGCGACGAGGACTTCTACGTCGAGCGCGGCATGCGCATCGCTCAGATGGTGATCGCACCCGTGACCCACGTCGCCATCGAGGAGCGCAGCCTCGCCGGCTCGACCGAGCGCGGCAATGGCGGCTTCGGCTCGACCGGTACGGCATGAGCCGGCCCAGGCTGGTCATCTTCGACTGCGACGGCGTGCTCGTCGACACCGAGCCGCTGGCCAACTGGCGGCTTTCGGCCTGGCTGACCGAGGCCGGCTATCCGGTGAGCTACGAGGACTGCCGCAGGCAGTTCGTCGGGCGCAGCCTGACATCGGTGCAGAAGGAGGTCGAGGCGACCGGCGCCAGTCTCGGATCCGACTTCGTCGAACGCTGGTACCGCGAGCTGCCCGGCCTGTTTGCGAGCGGCGTGCGGGCCATCCCGCACGTCGAGACCTTCGTCGGCGCGGTGCAATCCGCCGGCATCGCCTATTGTGTGGCCTCGTCGGCGCGCATCGAAAAGATGCATTTGACCCTCGGCCAGACCGGGCTGCTCACGCATTTCCGCGACGTGCTGTTTTCCGCCACCATGGTCGAGCGCGGCAAGCCGTTCCCCGACCTTTTCCTGCACGCCGCCGGCACGATGGGCGTCGAGCCTTCGGACTGCATCGTCGTCGAGGACAGCGTCGCGGGCGCCCAGGCGGGGCGAGCTGCCGGCATGCGCGTGTTCGGCTATCACGGCGACCCGCATGCCGACCGCGACGGGCTCGAGGCCAGCGGCGCCGTCCTGTTCGACGACATGCGCAAGCTGGCAGGACTTGTCCCCATCGCCTGAAATCGGATTTGAGGCGTTCCGAACTCCGGTCTAGTATCGGCCCGTCGGTTCAGCTCGAGGGTGTTGACATGGACAAGGGCGCGGTCTTCCGGAAACTCCACGAGGCGCCGGGCGCCTTCATCATCCCCAATCCCTGGGACGTCGGCACCGCCCGCCTGCTCGCCTCCTTCGGCTTCGAGGCGCTGGCGACGACCAGCGCCGGCTTCGCCTTCTCGCGCGGCCTGCCCGACGGCGAGGTCGGCTTCGAGACGATGATCCACCACTGCCGCGACATGGCGCATGCCACCGGGCTGCCGGTGTCGGCCGATCTCGAGAAGGGCAAGGGCGACAGCCCCGAAAGTGCCGGCGAGACGATCTTCGCGGCCGAGGCCGCAGGGCTCGCGGGCTGCTCGATCGAGGACCACACCGGCGAGGCCGACAATCCGATCTACGAGTTCTCGCATGCGGTCGAGCGCGTCACGGCCGCCGCAGAGGCGGCGCGGGCGCTGAAGCACGACTTCGTGCTGACGGCACGCGCGGAGAATTTCCTCTGGGACCGGCCCGACCTCGACGACACCATCAAGCGGCTGCAGGCCTTCGAGAAGGCCGGCGCCGACGTGCTCTATGCGCCGGGCATCACCGATATCGGCGTGATCCGCACCCTGTGCAGCGCGGTCTCCAAGCCGGTCAACGTGCTGGCCGTGCCGGGCTTCTCGGTCGCAGTGCTGGCCGAGGCCGGCGCCAAGCGCATCTCGCTCGGCTCCAAGCTCACCGCCTACGCCTTCGGCATGATGGAGCGGGCGTCGCGCGAGATGCTCGGCCAGGGCACGTTCGAATTCGCCCGCGACGGCATGGCCTACGCCAAGCTGCAGGCGCTGTTCGGCCGCGAGGGCTGAAGGCGGTCACGCCCGCGCCGCCGCCGGCCCGGTCTCGGTCGCAGACAGGCTCTTGTGCAGGTGCACCATCATCGCCGCGGCGAAGAGCGGGGTGAGAAGGTTGAGGACCGGCACGGCGAGGAAGGCGGCGATGACGAGGCCGGCCATGAACACCGTGCCGGCGTTGCGGCGGCGCATGTCCCTGGCGTCCTGTTCGGAGCGGAAGCGCATGGCGGCGAATTCGAAGAATTCGCGGCCGAGCAGGTAGCCGTTGACCAGGAAGAAGGCGCCGATGTTGACGAGCGGGATGAACATCAGCATCAGGGCGATGATGTTGCCGAGGATGACGATGCCGAAGAATTTGACCGCCAGCACGATGGCGCGCAGGGCGGGCACCGCCCGCCCCGGGCGGTCGGCGGGATAGCTGGCCTTCTCCACCACCTCGGCGACGTCGTCGAGGAACAGGCCGGCGACGATGGCCGTCACCGGCGCGACCAGCAGCGCGAGTGCGAGCGCCAGGCCGATGCCGGCGACGATGGCCGCGACCAGGCCGAGCCAGCCGGTCCAGGCCGGCAGGCCCGGCAGCATGGCGTCGATCCACGGCATGGCCAGCCAGTCGAACAGCTCGCGGATGCCGAACCAGAGCGCGATGAGCGCCAGGACGGTCAGCCCCAGCGTCTTGAAGAACACCGCGCGGAACTCCGGCGTAAAGAGCTGGCCGGCGGCGGCGCGGGCGGCGTCGAGGATCATGGTCTTGAGGTCGCTCCCTGTTCGCCCGCTGAGATAAGGTGCCGCGCGGCCCGCCTCAAGCACAGGAGGGCCAAATTGCCGGGTAGGCAAACGGGCCGCGAGCCGCTACAGGCAATGCGTTTTGCCGATCCGTCGGCCCCGAGAATGGCCCAAGCAACGGCGAACGCGCCGCGGAGACCCTGATGAGCCAATATGACGTGCTGTGCATCGGCAACGCCATCGTCGACATCATCGCCCAATGCGACGAGGCCTTTCTCGGCGACAACGGCATCATCAAGGGGGCGATGAACCTGATCGACGCCGAGCGCGCCGAGCTGCTCTATGCGCGCATGGGCCCGGCGATCGAAGCCTCGGGCGGCTCGGCCGGCAACACCGCCGCCGGAGTCGCCTCCTTCGGCGGCCGCGCCGCCTATTTCGGCAAGGTCTCGCGCGACAAGCTCGGCGAGATCTTCGCCCACGACATCCGCGCCCAGGGCGTGGCCTTCGACACGAAACCGCTCGACGGTACCCCGCCGACGGCGCGCTCGATGATCTTCGTCACCCCCGACGGCGAGCGCTCGATGAACACCTATCTCGGCGCCTGCGTCGAGCTCGGGCCCGACGACGTCGACGCCGACAGGGTGCGCGCCGCCAAGGTCACCTATTTCGAGGGCTATCTGTGGGACCCGCCGCTGGCCAAGGAAGCGATCCTGCTGGCCGCCGCGCACGCCCGCGCCGCCGGCCGCGAGGTGTCGATGACGCTGTCGGATTCGTTCTGCATCGACCGCTACCGCACAGAGTTCCTCGAGCTGATGCGCTCGGGCACGGTCGACATCGTGTTCGCCAACAGCCACGAGATCAAGTCGCTCTACGAGACCTCGTCCTTCGACGAAGCGCTCGCCCAGATCCGCAAGGACTGCAAGCTCGCCGCCGTGACCCGTTCGGAGAAGGGCTCGGTGATCGTGCGCGGCGACGAGACCGTAGTGATCGAGGCGACCAAGATCCGCGAGCTGGTGGACACCACCGGCGCCGGCGACCTCTACGCCGCCGGCTTCCTGTTCGGCTACACGCAAGGGCGCTCGCTCAAGGATTGCGGCGACCTCGGCTCGCTGGCCGCCGGCCTGGTGATCCAGCAGCTCGGCCCCCGGCCGCGGCAGAATTTGAAGCGCGAAGCCGAGCAGGCGGGGCTGCTCTGATTTCTTCCTTCTCCCCGCTCGCGGGGAGAAGGTGCCCGAAGGGCGGATGAGGGGCGGCGCCGACGTCGCGCCCCTGTCTCCTTTGTCGCCGCTGCCCCTCACCCTGCTTCGCCCGGCAAACCGGGCTTCGCTTCCCTCTCCCCGTAAACGGGGCGAGGGCAAGATCGCGCGCGCCCCCACCCTACGTTGCCCCCCTCTGGCCTGCCGGCCATCTCCCCCTCAGGTGGGGAGATCACGCCTTCATCGCGGCCTCGCACAACCTTCAACATTGGAAATCGGGCGAGGCGGGCGCAGCTGCCAATCTCCCCACCTGAGGGGGAGATGGCCGGCAGGCCAGAGGGGGGCGCGAAGGATCGCAAGCCTCCGCGCTTTGCCGAGTTTCTTCATCGCCACGCTCGCTTTCGCGCCTGGCCATTGTCAAAGAACGCTCCCGTAACAGGGAGAAAAATCCGGGAAGCGGGGCGCGGGGCCGAGCCTGCCGATAGTCTAGTAACGTGGCGCGAACCCGCGCTCCGCCCGGCTGCTTGCCCCGCTCAGTCGCCGCGATGCGTTCGCACCGCCGGCCGCCGCAAGGCCCGGGCTTGGGGGCTCATCACCCAGCGAGGAGAACCGACCTCCCGCCAGCCCGGCACCGGCGCTTCCCCCCGATGCCCGGTGCGCACCGGGGTCCCGTGGAAGATCGCAGGGCCAATGATACGGGAGGTTCTGGAGGGGGTGGAAAAACGGGGTGGGACTTTTTTGCAGATTGCTGACAGATGGTGACACACGACGGAGTGCTGGTGCTTCCCTTTTCAGCCAGCCGTCATGTTCGCGGCCGATTTGCATTGCCCGAAAAAGCCGAGAACCACTTGACTGTTAGGCCCATTTTTACTCAGAAATTACTTGGGGCAGAATCTTACCACCAAAATTGTTGACAATGTTCCCTTTATGTTCCATGCTTGAGGAGCGACATGGGCCAGAAATTTTTCGAAGAACGCAGCGACCAATCCGAGGTCAAGGCTAGAATTGTAGAGAAATACTTCAGTGCGTGGGCCACAGTTGTCATGCCAACCGCTGAGCTCAAGGATGGCAAGATTGCCTACATCGACCTGTATGCAGGTCCTGGCAGATATAGGGATGGGTCCGCTTCCACGCCCTTGCTGGTGCTTGAACGTGCTATCGAAAATCCAAAGTTGGCGAATATGCTAGTCGCCCTTCTGAATGATGCAAGCAAAGACAACACGTCGACTCTGCAAGCAGAAATAGACGCGTTACCTGGAATCGAAAGGCTAAAATTTAAGCCTGACGTAGCATGCGGGGAAGTGGACGAAGATGCTGACAAGTTTTTCATGCAAACGAAACTCATACCTTCATTTTCTTTTGTTGACCCTTTTGGCTACAAAGGACTTTCATTGAAAATAGTGAATGGCGTTATTAAAGATTGGGGATGCGATTGCGTCTTCTTCTTTAATTACAACCGGATCAATGCTGGAATTAACAACCCTGCCGTAACGGGACACATGAATGCCCTGTTTGGGGAAGCTAGAGCGGACGAACTGCGGGTAAAGCTAAAAGGAAAAAATCCCGACCTGAGAGAGGCTCTTATTCTCGAGTCCTTGGCAAATGAGATTAAGAACCTCGGCGGAAAGTATGTACTTCCGTTTACGTTCAAGAACGCAGCGGGAAAAAGAACATCCCATAAATTGATTTTTGTATCGAAGCATTTCAAAGGCTATGACATCATGAAGAACATCATGGCGAAGGAAAGCTCGACACACGATCAGGGTGTGCCGTCGCTAACCTACTCTCCTGCTGATGCTGATATGCCGTTGCTTTTTTCGCTGAGGCGCCCCCTCGAAGCCTTGGAAGGCAGCCTGCTCGCCGATTACGCCGGCCAAGAAGTCACCTTTGATCAGATTTATGAAAAACACAGCGTGGACACGTCATATATCCGACCCAACTATCGCGAAATTCTCGTGAAACTTGAGAATGAAGGAAAGGTCACAGCCCATTCTGTCACAGGCAAACGGAGAGGGCTCACCTATCCAGAGCACGTTAGAATCAAGTTCCAAGGCTGAACGATGGCTACCAATTCGGGCATAGAATGGACTGAAGCGACCTGGAATCCTGTCGCAGGATGCACGATACTGTCGCCCGGATGCACCAATTGCTATGCAATGCGGATGGCGAGCCGCCTTGAAGCGATGGGGCAGCCAAAATACACCGGAATTACGCGTAAATCTGGTGGGCGAGCCAAATGGAATGGCAAACTTAAACTCGACTACGACGCCCTTGCCTTGCCTAGAACTTGGAAGCGCGGTCGTCTCATTTTTGTAAATTCTATGTCAGACCTATTCCACGAAGATGTCCCTCTAGATTTTATTAGCAGCGTATTCGCCGTAATGAAGGACACGCCTCAGCACACCTATCAGGTGCTGACGAAACGCTCAGACAAGCTTCGAGATCTGTCCGCTCGTTTAGAGTGGCCATCCAATGTCTGGATGGGTGTCAGCGTTGAGTCATCTGATTACCTATCTCGCGTAACTGACCTTCGTGCGACGAATGCTGCAATCAAGTTTCTAAGCTTGGAACCTCTTCTTGGCCCGCTGAATGGACTGAATCTCAGCGCGATCGATTGGGTCATCGCTGGTGGAGAAAGCGGACCCGGTGCTCGCCCTATGAACCCGGATTGGGTCAGATCAATTCGGGACCAGTGTGAACGTGAGGGCGTGGCATTCCATTTCAAACAATGGGGCGGAGCCAACAAGAAACGCAATGGACGCGTCCTAGACAACCGCACCTGGGATGAGCTTCCTCAATCCGCCGTAGCTTCAACGCCGCTATAGACCTCACTTGCACCAGCGGCATCCACATGGCTGCTTCGTGCAGGTGCGGACACTTCGCGCTCCTTCGCACCCCCCCTATGTCCTGCCGGGCGTTCGTCGTTTCGAAAAGCCAAGCAATTGGCTTTTCGTTGCCTGCGGCAACCACTCCTCACCCCCCACAAGGGGGGAGATTGGCAGCTTCGGCGTCGCCCTTGGCGCCTAGCCCTCAAGTCCCCGCGTTATAGGCCGCGATCGCCGCCATGTTGACGATGTCGGAGTCCTTGGCGTTGAGCGGGACGATCTGGACCGGCTTGTTGAGGCCGACGAGAAGCGGGCCGATGACGGTGGAGCCGCCGAGTTCCTGCAGCATCTTGGTCGAGATCGCGGCCGAGTGGTAGGCCGGCATGACCAGCACGTTGGCGGCACCGGTGAGGCGGCAGAAGGGGTATTGCTGCTGCATCAGGCGGTGGTTGAGGGCGACGTCGGCCGCCATCTCGCCGTCGTACTCGAAATCGACGCGGCGCTTGTCGAGGATCTTGACCGCCTCCTGGACGCGCTCGGAGCGTTCGCCGGCGGGGTGGCCGAAGGTCGAGTAGGCGAGCATGGCCACGCGCGGCTCGTAGCCCATGCGGCGGGCATAGCCGGCGGCTTCCTCGGCGATGTCGGCGATCTGCTCGGCGTTGGGCATGTCGTGCACGGCGGTGTCGGCGACGATGACCGTGCGGCCGCGGGCGAGCACGATCGACACGCCGATGACGCGGTGGCCGGGCTTGGCGTCGATGACGCGGCGGACGTCGTCCAGCACGGTCGAGTAATTGCGGGTGACGCCGGTGACCACGCCGTCGGCGTCGCCGAGGGCCACCATGCAGGCGGCGAAGTGGTTGCGGTCGTTGTTGATCAGCCGCTGGCAGTCGCGCAGCAGGAAGCCCTTCCGCTGCATGCGCTCGTAGAGATAGTCGGCATAGATTGTGTTGCGGCGCGACAGCCGCGCGTTGATGATCTCGATGCCCGGCTTGTCGAGCTCGATGCCGGCGTGGCGGGCGTTCTCCTTGATGACGTCGTCGCGGCCGAGCAGGATGGCGGTGCCGAGCTTCTGGTTGACGTAGGAGACGGCGGCGCGCATGACCTGCTCCTCCTCGCCCTCGGCGAAGACGATACGCTTGGGCTGGCGCCGGACGCGGTCGGAGATGCGCTGCAGGGTCGACGCGATCGGGTCGCGGCGGGCCGAGAGTTCGTTGGCGTATTTGTCGAGGTCGACGATCGGCCTACGCGCGACGCCCGATTCCATGGCGGCCTTGGCCACTGCGACCGGGATCGCCGAGATCAGGCGCGGGTCGAACGGCACCGGGATGATGTAGTTGGGGCCGAATTTCGGCCGGTTGCCCTGGTAGGCGGCGGCGACGTCGTCGGGCACGTCCTGGCGGGCGAGGTCGGCGAGCGCCTTTGCGGCGGCGACCTTCATGGTGTCGTTGATGGTGGTGGCGCGGACGTCGAGGGCGCCGCGGAAGATGTAGGGGAAGCCGAGCACGTTGTTGACCTGGTTCGGATAGTCCGAACGGCCGGTGGCCATGATGGCGTCGGTGCGGATCTCGGCCACTTCCTCGGGCGTGATCTCCGGGTCGGGATTGGCCATGGCGAAGATGATCGGGTTCTTGGCCATGGACTGGACCATGGCGGGGGTGAGCGCGCCCTTGGCCGAGAGGCCGAAGAAGACGTCGGCGCCATCCATGGCGTCGGCGAGCGAACGCGCCTCGGTCTTGACCGCGTGGGCCGACTTCCACTGGTTCATGCCCTCGGTGCGGCCCTGCCAGACCACGCCCTTGGTGTCGCACAGGGTGACGTTCTCGGGCGTGAAGCCCATGGCCTTGATGAGCTCGATGCAGGCGATGCCGGCGGAACCGGCGCCGTTGCAGACGAGGCGGGTGGTGGCCATGTCGCGGCCGGTGACGGCGAGCGCGTTGATGAGGCCCGCGGCGGCGATGATGGCGGTGCCGTGCTGGTCGTCATGGAAGACGGGGATGTCCATCAGCTCGCGCAGGCGCTGCTCGATGATGAAGCATTCCGGCGCCTTGATGTCTTCGAGGTTGATGCCGCCGAAGGACGGGCCGAGGAAGCGGACGCAGTTGACGAATTCGTCGGCGTCCTCGGTGTCGACCTCGAGGTCGATGGAATCGACGTCGGCGAAGCGCTTGAACAGCACCGACTTGCCTTCCATGACGGGCTTGGAGGCAAGCGCGCCGAGATTGCCGAGGCCGAGGATGGCGGTGCCGTTGGAGATGACGGCGACCATGTTGCCGCGCGTGGTGTAGTCGAAGGCGCGGGAGGCATCCTCGGCGATGGCCTTCACCGGCACGGCGACGCCGGGCGAATAGGCGAGCGACAGGTCGCGCTGGGTTGCCATCGGCTTGGTGGGGCTTATCTCCAGCTTGCCGGGCCGGCCCATGGCGTGGAAGTCGAGCGCCTCCTCGGGACTGACCGAGGGGCCGGTGTTGTCTGATTTCCGGTTCGTTGCCATGGCGAGAATTGTTCCTACCCTTGTATACAATTTCTTTTTGTGTGGAGCGTTCCGGATTAAGGCTACACATCGGCGCTGTAAACCGCCAAGCAGAGGGGTAGGTTTGCTTTTTTTGAAGGGCCGTGCGTGAACGACCGACCGACCATCGCCGCGGACGCTGACTTTGCGGAAGTTCGGGGGGAACCCCGGGCCGAAGCCCAGGTGCATGCGGCGCCGACGCCGATGATGGAGCAGTATATCGAGATCAAGGCGGCGAACCCGGATTCGCTCCTGTTCTACCGCATGGGCGACTTCTACGAGCTGTTCTTCGACGACGCCGAGAAGGCCTCGCGGGCGCTCGGCATCGTGCTCACCAAGCGCGGCAAGCACCTGGGGCAGGACATCCCGATGTGCGGGGTGCCGATCCATGCCGCCGACGACTACCTGCAGAAGCTGATCGGGCTCGGCTACCGGGTGGCGGTGTGCGAGCAGATCGAGGACCCGGCCGAGGCCAAGAAGCGCGGCTCGAAGTCGGTGGTGAAGCGCGACGTGGTGCGGCTGGTGACGCCCGGCACCATCACCGAGGACAAGCTGCTGGCGCCGCAGGAATCGAGCTTCCTGATGGCGCTGGGGCGGGTGAAGGGCACGGGCGAAGCGGCCCTCGCGCTCGCCTGGATCGAGATCTCGACCGGCATCTTCCGCGTCGCCGAGACGACGCCGGAGAGGCTGGCCGCCGACATCTTCCGCATCGACCCGCGCGAGCTGATCGTCGCCGAGCCGGCGTTCCACGACGAGGAGCTCAGGCCGAGCTTCGACCTGGTGGGACGCATCGTCAATCCGCAGCCGCCGAGCCTGTTCGATTCGACCTCGGCGCCGCAGCGCATCGCCCGCTTCTACGACGTCGCGACGCCCGACAGCTTTGGGGCGTTTTCCCGCGCCGAGCTTTCGGCGATCTCGGGCGCCATCGCCTATGTCGAGAAGACGCAGAAGGCCGAGCGGCCGCCGCTGTCGCGGCCCGAGCGCGAGCAGGCGGGGGCGACGCTGTTCATCGACCCGGCGACGCGGGCCAATCTCGAACTGCTGCGCACGCTTTCCGGCGGCCGCGACGGCTCGCTGTTCCGCGCCATCGACCGCACGGCGACCGGCGGCGGCGCGCGACTGCTCGCCGACCGGCTGATGTCGCCACTGACCGATCCGGAGGCGATCGGCGCCAGGCTCGACGCGGTGTCGTTCTTCATGGGCGAGACGCGGCTCAGCGAGGCGCTGCGGCTCAGCCTCAAGGGCGTGGCCGACATGCCGCGGGCGCTGTCGCGGCTGGCGCTGAACCGCGGCGGACCGCGCGACCTTGGCGCCCTGCGCTCGGGATTCTCGGCGGCGCGCACCATTGCCGGGCTGTTTTCAGGGGCGGCGCTGCCCAAGGAGCTGGCGACGGCGATAGCGGCGATAACGGCGCTGCCGGCCGATTTCGCCGACCATATCGACGCCGCCCTTGGCGAAGAACTTCCGCTGCTCAAGCGCGACGGCGGTTTCGTCCGCGCCGGCTACCATGGCGAGCTCGACGAGATGCGGGCGCTGCGCGACCAGTCGCGGCGGGTGATCGCCGGCATGGAGCGCGACCTGATCGAGGAGACGGGCATCCGCTCGCTCAAGATCCGCCACAACAACGTGCTCGGCTACTACATCGAGGTGACGGCGAACCACCAGCAGGTGCTGAACGGCAGCGACGAGGCCAAGGCGCGCTTCATCCACCGCCAGACCATGGCGAGCGCGATGCGTTTCACCACCACCGAGCTCGCCGGCCTCGAGACCAAGATCGCCAACGCCGCCGATAGGGCGCTGACCATCGAACTCGCGGCCTTCGACCAGCTGGTGGGCGAGGCGGTGGCCCACGCCCAGGCGATCCGCGCGGGTGCTGATGCGCTGTCGGTGCTCGACGTGTCGCAGGCCTTGGCGCTGCTTGCCCAGAACGAGGCGTGGTGCCGGCCCGAAGTCGACGCCAGCCTCGCCTTCGACATAACGGGTGGACGCCACCCCGTGGTCGAGCAGTCGCTGCGGCGCGAGGCTGCCGCGCCCTTCGTCGCCAACGACTGCACGCTCTCCCCCGACGGCAACGACAAATGGGGCGCGATCTGGCTGCTCACCGGGCCGAACATGGGCGGCAAGTCGACCTTCCTGCGCCAGAACGCGCTGATCGCCATCCTCGCCCAGATGGGCTCTTTTGTCCCTGCGACCAGCGCCCATATCGGCGTGGTGGACCGGCTGTTCTCCCGCGTCGGCGCCTCCGACGACCTGGCGCGCGGGCGCTCGACCTTCATGGTCGAGATGGTGGAGACGGCCGCCATCCTCAACCAGGCGGGCGAGCGCACGCTGGTCATCCTCGACGAGATCGGCCGCGGCACCGCCACCTTCGACGGCCTGTCGATCGCCTGGGCGGCGGTCGAGTACCTGCACGAGAAGAACCGCTGCCGTGCGATCTTCGCCACCCATTTCCACGAGCTGACGGCCCTTTCGGGCAAGCTCGGCCGCCTGCACAACGTGACCATGCGGGTGAAGGAGTGGGAAGGCGAAGTGGTGTTCCTGCACGAGGTGGGCAAGGGTGCCGCCGACCGCTCCTACGGCGTGCAGGTGGCCCGCCTCGCCGGCCTGCCCGACGCGGTGGTGGCGCGCGCCAAGGAGGTGCTGCACCAGCTCGAGGAAGGCGAGACCTCCGGCAAGGCCAACAAGCTCGTCGACGACCTGCCGCTGTTTTCGGTGGCGATGAAGCGCGAGACGCCCGTCGCCAACGACGCGCTGAGCAAGGCGCTGGACGGGCTCAGCCCCGACGAGATGACGCCGCGCGAGGCACTGGACGCGCTGTACAGGCTTAAGGGGCTGGCGGGGAGGTAGGGGCGGTTTTAGGGGGCGCATTGGAGACGGGTATGCTTCATCCGCCTGGCGTCTCCGACGTCGAACGTGCCGCGGCCTTCTACGACGCGGACCGCTCGGCTATGTCAGGGTCTGGGAAGACCTTTCGCCCAGAGATGTCGACAGGCGGTCGGCTACGGTACGTCAGGCGGCGGCGACAGGCTGGCGATCAAGCAGCATAGCAAGGGCCAGCGCCCACCCGGCCCCGGCTTCCACCTCGCCTTCGTCGCCCCCGACCGGCAGTCCGTCGCGGCGTTCCACACAGCGGCAATCGCGCATGGCGGCAAGGACAATGGCGGCCCAGGCCTG
Source organism: Aminobacter sp. BE322 (assembly GCF_050433525.1). Classification (NCBI taxonomy): domain Bacteria; kingdom Pseudomonadati; phylum Pseudomonadota; class Alphaproteobacteria; order Hyphomicrobiales; family Phyllobacteriaceae; genus Aminobacter; species Aminobacter sp. BE322. The sequence continues at coordinate 27,563 of NZ_JBNPXB010000029.1, forward strand.
CGGGCGCACTACGGCCCGAACTACTTTGCCGCGTTTGTGGTTGATCCGGATGGGCATCCTATCGAGGCGGTGTTCAACCAAATGACATAGGTGGGGGCGCGGCCGACCCTATACTTGGACGCGACTGCGAGGCTTGACAGCCACCCGATTCAGAATCTCGTCGTAGATCGTCGGATTGTCCTCCATTGTGACTGTGACGGCCAAACCGTAGGGAATGGCGTCATCGAGAGCAGGACCCTGATCTTTCTCTCTTTGGATTTGGAGCGAGATTGAGCTGCCCGCAGCCAGATGCCCGAACGCTTGGCCAGACCACCGACGATGGATCAAGGTTCCAGCCTCGGTTTGCGTCCATGGCGGTTCAATAGCCGGCGCTACGCCAACAGCGCCTTTGATATGATCTGACAGCGGAATAATTCGGAGCTTGGAAGCCCTATAGGACTGATGGCCGGGTCGCGTAGGCGAAACCAGGCAAGTGTTGCCCTAACTGATCGAAGCGCTGCGGTTCCGCGAAAGTCGTTGGGCACAGGCAATCGATACTCAACTGCTGCCTGCGGCAGCAGACGGCCCGCAGCCCACAGCGTTGCCCGATCTGCAGCGCAACTCATCGCGTCTGGTGGCCACACGAACCCGTAACCGAGATGACGAGACACCTCCCTACGCATCTGATCCCAGTTCACCTGAACGGGGAATTTTGTGGCAATGATGAATTCGTCAGAGGCGTTCCAGGTCGCAGGATGGGCAAGAAGGGCTTTTAGTAGCGCGGCTTTCTGCGCATTGGGCAAGGCAGTGAATATGTTACCATACTCACGCTCAAGGACCTCATAGATCACATGGGCCGTATGGGTTGCGTACGCAGCCGAAGCGCTCGACCCAAGTGTCCAAGCACTATAGTCTGGAGCTTGGCCTGGAATGCTTGGTGCAGCGACACGAATACCACCGAAGCGTGTGCCCGCCGCACTGGGGCGTACATTTACGGGCTGAGCGGCGGGAGCCAAGATGAGATGCTCGCGCCCTCCCGGAAACAATACGTCGGGCTTAACTGCGCTCTTGTGTCCATGCCCGAGCGCCGATGAGACGTTCGGCATGTCGCACTCAGGGAACCCAATGTAACGTCCGTTAGGCAACGGTAGCGGATCAAGACTGTCTCGATGCCATGCCCCAACAGACAAGGCGTTCACACTCTCAGCTGGGGCAAGCAAGCGCCTATCCGCTTTCACCGCATCCAGAGCACGAAGTAGCGCCGACTTCCGCACAGCATCGTTCGACACTCGAAAATCGTCTGCGTGCGCGTAGGCGTCAAGCTGCAACGACCTCCCGACATTCCCACTCGAAACAACAAACAGGACACCATATCGAAACGATAGATAGTCAATCGCTCGCGCCCAAGCTGAAACTCGACCGCTGTACTGCTTGTTTGAGTCTCCAAGCGATAGGTTCACAACCACAATCTGATTGTGGCCCTCATCCCGCATGGTCCTGACCGCTTCAACCATCAGGTCGATCACTAGTCGGTCGTCGACGAAACGCTCCCGAGATATTCCACCCATGTCAGGCGCTGGGGCATACATCACCGCTCTGAAATACAGTTTCCTGCCTATCGGCGCGGAAGGGACATTGCGATCTCCATGAACAACAATTGAGGCCATGGCAGTTCCATGGACTCGAGGCCCGACGGCCAAAGCCTCCAGATTATGCGGATCGGAAACGCTCAACCAATTGGCAATCCAAGGGTGCGACTGCAGCGGTACAGCGTCGAAAATCGCCGCAATAGGTTGTTCATTTAGCTCAGCTTGCTCAATAGCGTCTGCCGGCTCACCCTCCCCCGACTCAATGGTGGTGCTTCTGCTCTGGGGCATGATAGACAGCACAGGGTCCAATCCGGCCAAGCTGTTGTCTTGCAGCGCTGCAATGCGAGCTACCTCATCACGGGGAAGATCGACGAGGACCGCATGATAATCGAAGTCTACGTGTCTTGCCTCACTCACAACTTGGCCGCCAGCTACCCTGATGGCGGCTTGGACAGTACTAACGGCCGCCTGAGCGGTCTCGCTCACCCGTCTGAAAACTAGTTCGCATTCCAATCGGATAAGCTCACCGGGTAAGGCTGCTTCGGCAGCATCGCTCAGCAGCGATTGATCGAGAGGTCGAACCCGATCTTTAGGTCCCCATGGGCGGATGTCCCTCAGCCTCAAGAACAGCTGCCTCCACGGAGCGAATCCGTAAGGCAAATCCGCTCCGCGCTGCCAAGCTTGCCAAAGGGAAACGATTTGGCGCAACGCCGCCAGGTTCGGCACCAGCAAATAAACCTGCGGATCCTCATCTAGCTCGTCGGGATCGAGAAGGTCTTCACCGGCGAACGTCAGACCTTGGACTTTGCCGACCGCTTTCACGAAATCTGTCACGGAACCCGTGACCTCAAAAACAAGCAAACGTTCCGGAGCAAGACCGTCGGGCTGACCTTGGACGGGCTGAGGCTGTCCGTCTAGGAAGTCCCGCAGGCGCTGGAACTTCGGCCCCAGCCGCTCGCCCTGTACCGCTGGTTCAATTGTGCGCGACGGCCTAGCGTTGCCGTGACCCGGCTGCCTGACGCTTTCCTCTGGGGTGTCGAGCTTGAGAATCGGCTTTGTTGGATCGGCCTGCACTTGTTGTTTGCCCCACCCGCTCCGACCAGTGCTGTACTTCTTGTCGGACTATTGATTCCAGCGATCTAGATCCGGAAGATAAAATGTGTCTTCGCCTGACAGTCTGGCAGAACTCCACTATCTCCGCAAAGCTCGCCGGTTCAAGTTGTTTGGCCAATGCTTCGGGGGAAATCGACAGTTTTTCTTTCCACGTATCGAGGTGTCTGGCAATCAGTACTGCAGTCTGGCGCCAGTCGGGCTGCGGAACATGCAGCCGCATCTGAAATCTGCGCCAAACCGCGCTATCCAGCAACTCATGGTGGTTCGTAGCAGCTACTGCCACGACGTAGCTTGGAAGCTGGTCAATCTGCATCAAAAGAAAGGATACGACTCGCTTGATTTCGCCTGTTTCGTGCGTATCGCCTCTTTCTTTGCCGACGGCGTCGAACTCATCAAAAAACAGTACGCAGGCGGTCGTCCTGACGTAGTCAAATAGTTTGCGTAGTCTCGTATTCGTTTCCCCTAGATATGATCCGACCAGCGCATCGTATCTGACAGTGAACAGCGGCAGGGCAAGCGCTTCCGCGATCGCCTCCGCAACCGAAGTCTTTCCATTGCCGGGGGGGCCAGAGAGCAGCATTGTATGCCGCGGTTGCACGCCGTGGGACCTTAGAGGCTGTTTGGAAAATCGGATTTGAGGGATTCCCGCCGGGCGTGAAACGTGATTCAGGGCGCGGATGTGGACCGAATCGAGCCGTTGCCG
>NZ_JBNPXB010000030.1:0-26148 GCF_050433525.1 Aminobacter sp. BE322
GTCGGGCTACGCCCTCCCGACGTTCCCCGCTCGCAGCAGCGCCAGTGGCCTGGTTTTGCGCCGCCCAATGGCCGGTTTTTGCTCCGCCGTTGACACCGGGCTTTAGGATACGAGCAAAGTCGGTATCTTCCAGCAGCATTGCTTTGATTTTCGGACGGACGAGCCGCCCAACGCTTTCGGCAGGAGAGAAATCGTTGAGGATGGGAGCGCCAAGTTCCTGAACCACGGCTGAGATATTACGCATCCGATAGCGGATCGCTGCGTCGTTCCTCTGGGCAAGAGCGCCACTTAACAACGTCTGCGCAAGCGGCTCGGATCGATCATCCGCACCGTGAAGCTGAAGGCGAAGCAGCAGCACATACACTTCGACAGACCCCGAAGCTCGTCGTCGGTCCATGGGATATTCGCGCTCTCAGTAGTTCTTCGTGCCATGGAGTCAGATCGTGCTATCGGCGCTTATGAAATCATCCTCGAAAATCAAGTGACATGCCTCCTTATTGATCCATTTAGGCGAGGGCCTCAATCAAGGCTGATGCCCTCTGCTCGTGCTTTCTCGATAGTGTCCAACAGGACGGCGCACTGTTTTTCTGTCGGGATTTTCATCGGCATCTGCATGGCGACGTTCAATATGCCTATCTCCTTCGGCGTCAGCAGACGCTTGGCAGCAAGCGTTTCATGCACAGCGATCCATCTGGCCGCCGGGATCGCGAAGACCTTCGTCTGCGCCTCAATGCCGTTATCCACCTTCTGGGTATTCCGGGCAGCCCGCTTTTCAGACAGATGATCGTCGCGGGACAGGCATTCGCCGTCGAACTCATCCGGCAGAAGGTCGGCAAACTCGTCCATATTTTCCAGCATCCGCGTCCAGCAGGCCTCACGCTTGGCCCATTCCGAAATGTTCGAAATACCCTGCATCGGGCGCAGGAGGTCATCGTTCACGCGGCACGGGCGACCTCGCCTGCGTAGGTCGCGCCGTTCAACTGACGGCGGACATTCATGCTCGATATGGCCCGCAATTCACTCAGCCAGGCTGTCGCACTGTCCTTCTCCTTGGATAGACCGCTACGTATGGATGGAAGCGATCCTATCGTCTCCTGCACCGTTGGAGCCGCCGTCTTCTTCAGCACTCCGGGACGGACTTTCAGGTCACTGCGGATGCCGACAATGAACATGCGATGCCGAGTCTGAGGGATGCCGTATTCTTCGGCGCGCACGACAAACAGGCGAGGGTCCACTTCCTCGTCCGCCATACCTTCTTCGGCCAGTGAGTACAGCCTGTATGTCAGATCGCTCGGAGCGTCAGGAATAGCGGTATTCGGACGGGAAAGATCACGTACAATTCGCACGATTGCCGATTTGCCTTCTATGGTCGCAGAAAGCAGACCCTTTACATTCTCCATCACGAACACAGGCGGGCGGTGGTCGGCAATGATCCTGAGATATTCGAGGTAGAGCGTGTGGCGCTCGTCCTTCTCAAAGTCAGATCGGCCCATCATCCTGGAGCGGCCGACAAGCGAATAAGCTTGGCAGGGAGGACCTCCGACAAGCGCCCATCGACGGCTTCCACCGATCCGCTCCCGAATAATCTCCTGCACCTGCCCATGAGACTCTGAGCCGAGCGAAATCTGTAGAGCGGACGATGCCGCATGACGATGCGCGGCTGGATAGCGCCGGTAAAGCTGGTCGCGTGAAATGTCTCCGGCGAGAAACGCATAATAGTCATCAGGCACTTCGCCTGCCGGGAACTGCCTGATGAAGTGCCGCAGGAGAAGCGTCTGATGTGAAAACTCGTCCCGCTCAATCGATACGACGCTGGTGAAACGAGAGCACCCTTTCTCGTCAACGCTTGAAGCGAAGCCTTCCCCTAGACCCCCAGGTCCAGCAAACAGATCGACTACTTTGTAAGCCGGAAACCGCTGTTGGGCCTGCCCCCTGTGCTCACGCCCACGTACCAACATTTCTTCTCTCGTTCGCCCCCCGGCATAGATACTCACTTCAGCCTTCTTCCGGCCTTTGACGTTCGGAAACCTGCCTGCCTTTAGCGCGGGCGCTGGAAAGCTTTTCGAACTCCTCGACGCTCATGACGACCACAACTGGCCGACCATGCTTCTCCACCTGAACTGGCTCTGCTCTGGCTTGATCCAACAACAGGCCGAAGCTGTTTTTGGCATCTTTCGCAGACATGGTCTTCATGTGATCAGCCCCATAGCGGATAAGCTATTTTAGCTATTTCATTCGCGCTCGCAATGCCATTGTTGTGGCGACCGATGAAGTGATTTCGCCCGTGTCAACGTCGAGAACTACGACGCGCACATGCCGCATTGGCGCGGCGATGCCGCGCGATGGCAGGCGGCGCTGCGATATTTAGGGTCTCCGCTCCGCCTGCCATCGGTCACGCCCCATCCTGCCGTGACTGCGGCCTGTTATGCGCGCCTGCTGAGTGTTCCACCTCGAACGCCTCTTTTCCTTTTCCGGCCCAGAGTACCCGTGCGCGTTCAGCGTCGTCGCTCTTGAGCTTGTCGGCGATCCAGATCAGCGCGCCGAGGATGGTGGCGCGGTCGTCGCCGGTCAGGTTTACGACGCCGGATTTGATGACGAGCCCGCCGAGTTCGATCAGGTGTTTCGTGCGCTTGCGGCGCTCGACCTGCCATGTCCGCATGTCATGTCGCGCCCGCGCCGCCTGATGCCGGTTGCGTACCGCTCGATTGCGTCCGAGCGCTATTGCCGTCGCCGTCATCAGCGCGAGCAGATCGCCGTGACTTGCCGTGAAAGAACGCCGCGCCGCGCTTGGCCCACGCCTCCCTCCTTCCGGCTTCTTTGTTTTCGGCGATGGCGACCAGCGCGCCGGCCAGTTCGTCGGTGCTGAGGCTGTCCGCCCCGGTGGCAATCACCAGTTCACCAAGCTGTTGCACCTTGCGCGTCTTGAGTTCTCTGGCCTTGTCCTCAAGCGCCTTCAGTTCGGAATCGTAGTCGCGTGGTTTACGCATTGTCGTCTCCATCGTCTTCGTCTGTTGTCGATGCAATGAAGACAATTGAGCGGAGCGCGGAATGCTTCTATGTTGCCGGGACGGCCTGACACGGCGCGGGTGGTCCCGAGAAATTCATTTCGAGGGCGCGCTTATACGTCGTTCCGACGTGCGCTTGGCCGTGCCAATTCTTGATCGCGATGGCGATCTATCATCTTCACGTCAAGGTCATCGGCCGCAAGGCCGGGTCGAGCGCGGTGGCCTCCGCCGCCTACCGCTCGGCCTCGCGGCTGCGCGATGAGCGCATCGACCGCAGCCACGACTTCACGGCCAAGCGCGGCGTCGTCCATTCCGAAGTCATGCTGCCGGAGGGAGCCCCCGAGCATCTTGGCGACCGCGAACGGCTCTGGAACGAGGTCGAAGCCGTCGAGGTCCGCAAGGACGCCCAGCTTGCCCGCGAGGTGGAGTTTGCAATCCCGCGCGAGATGACGCAGGCGCAAGGGATCGAACTGGCCCGCGACTTCGTGCAGGCCGAGTTTGTCGATCAGGGCATGATCGCCGATGTGAACGTGCATTGGGATATCGGCGAGGACGGAATGCCGAAGCCCCATGCCCATGTCATGCTGACCATGCGCAGCGTGGACGAGAACGGTTTCGGCCAGAAGGTCCGCGACTGGAACCGCACGGAGATGGTCGAGCGCTGGCGGGAGCGTTGGGCCGAACACGTCAACGAGCGCCTTGCCGAACTCGACATCGACGCGCGTATCGACCACCGCAGCCTTGAGGCGCAGGGCATCGCGCTCGAACCGCAAAGCCAGATCGGCGCACCGGCGCAGCGGATCGAAGGCGAAGGGATCGAAGCGGCGGATCGCGCGGAGATGCACCGCGAGATCGCCCGCAACAACGGCGAGCGGATCATCGCCGATCCTTCGATTGCGCTGGATGCGATCACGCAGCAGCAATCGACCTTCACGCGCCGCGACCTGGCGAAGTTCGCGTATCGGCATAGCGACGGCATCGAGCAGTTCAACGCGGTCACGAGCGCAATCCGCAACGCGCCCGATCTGGTGGAATTGGGCAAGGACGGACGCGGCGAGGATCGCTTCACCATGAGCGAGATGATCGAGGCGGAACAGCGCCTGCATCGCGCGGCAGACGTGATGGCCGAGCGCGAGCGCCATGTGGTGAACGACACGCACCGCGATATGGCGTTGGCCCGCGCCGAACAGCGCGGGCTTGTCCTGTCCGGTGAGCAGGCCGACGCGCTGGCGCATGTCACGGATGGCCGCGATCTTGGTATGGTCGTGGGCTATGCCGGAACGGGAAAGAGCGCCATGCTCGGCGTTGCGCGCGAGGCATGGGAGTCTGCCGGTTACGAGGTCCGCGGCGTCGCTCTTTCCGGCATCGCGGCGGAAAATCTCGAAAGCGGATCGGGGATTTCCTCCCGCACTATCGCCAGCATGGAACATGGCTGGAAGAACGGCCGCGACATGCTCACCAGCCGGGATGTGCTGGTCATCGATGAGGCGGGCATGGTCGGTACGCGGCAGTTGGAGCGCGTCCTGTCCCATGCCGCCGAGGCCGGGGCGAAAGTCGTGCTGGTCGGCGATCCGCAACAGCTACAATCCATCGAAGCGGGCGCGGCATTCCGTTCGATCCATGACCGTCATGGCGGCGTCGAAATCAGCGAAGTGCGCCGCCAGCGCGAAGACTGGCAGCGCAACGCCACGCGCGATCTGGCGACCGGCAGAACCGGCCATGCGATCCATGTCTATGAGCGGCATGGCATGGTACATGTCGCCGAATCCCGCGAACAGGCGCGTGGCGATTTGATCGAGCGTTGGGATCGCGAACGGCAGGCGTCACCCGACGCCAGCCGCATCATCCTCACCCACACCAATGACGAGGTGTGGGCGCTCAACGAGGCGGCGCGGGACAAGATGCGGGAGGGCGGCGATCTTGGTGCAGATACGCGCGTCACGGTGGAGCGCGGCGCACGGAGTTTCGCCGCCGGGGATCGCGTCATGTTCCTGCAAAATGAGCGCGGGCTTGGCGTCAAGAACGGCACGCTCGGCACGGTTCAGGAAATCAGCACCACCAGCATGACCGTGCGCGCCGACGACGGGCGTTCCGTCGCGTTCGACCTGAAGGACTACAACAAGCTCGACCACGGTTATGCCGCGACGATCCACAAGGCGCAGGGCATGACAGTGGACCGCACCCATGTTCTGGCGACACCGGGCATGGATGCTCACGGCAGCTATGTCGCGCTGTCGCGCCATCGTGACGGGATGGACCTGCATTATGGCCGTGACGATTTCGCCAATCAGGACCGGCTTGCCCGCACGCTGTCGCGGGATCGGTCGAAGGATATGGCGACGGATTACGAGCGCGCCGATCCGGCGCAGCGTTACGCCGAGCGGCGCGGCATCACCCTCCGCGAGCGTGTCGCCGAGATCGTGCGCAAGGTCGTGCCGGAGAAGGTGCGCGACATGTTCGACGGCCTGCGCCTGCCGTCACAGAGCGGGCCAGCGCCGGAATGCAGCGACCCGCAACCCGTGCGGCGCGAAGCCGATGTGCCGGAGCGGAAGATTGCGGCCGACCCGGAAGCGGAGATGCGGCAGGCGAAATCGCGAGCCCTGGTGCGCCATGCCCGCGCCTTCGACGCGCTGATGAACACGGCGGACGCGGATGGCAAGGTACACGCAACCCCGGAATTGAGGCAGACCTTGAGCGATGCCCGCAAAGCCTTCGAGGAGGTTCGCCCGCATGGCTGGCGCGATGCCGAGGCGGCTTACGTCAAGAACCCGGAGCTTGTGCGCGAGGCGGCGGGCGGCAAGCTCGGTCGTGCGATCCGCGCCCTCCAGCTCGAAACCGAAATTCGCACCGGACGGGATAGTGGCCTTGGCACCGATCCGGGCCAGCGCGCAGATCGCTTCGTGGAGCGCTGGAAGAAGCTCGACCAGACCAGCCAGCGCCAATATCAGGCAGGCGATATGTCCGGCTTCAAGGCGACGAAGCGCGCGATGGGCGACATGGCAAACAGCCTGCAACGCGATCCGCAACTAGAGTCGATGCTGGCCATCCGAAAGAAGGAAGTCGGCATCGGCGGCGACATCGACTCAGGCCGCAGCCTTGGCCGGGCACTGGCCTTTAGCCACGGTCTCGACCTCGGACGTGGCCGAGGTATCGGGCTGTAGGCAAGGGCAGCTACGGGCTTGGTGCTGCGCGCATGGTTATAACCTTGAGCCTTTTGTCATCTTTGCGTGGACGGCAGATTGTCCCACCGGATGCGCAGGAACCGGCCGGTTCGCTTTGGCAGAAGCTTGCGGTCGATCATTCGCCCGGCCACCTGAAACTCCTCGTTGATCTTGACCACGAGCAGCTTGCTGAAATGCCGCGTTGTATCCACGACAACAACGTCTTTCGTTTTGAACGGGGTGATGGTCTTGATCTCGACGTGATCGTTCCCGAGCCTGCCGTCAGAACCCTGCGCATAGGTCTTGTTCAGTTCGATACCGTAAGTGATTGCGCCAAAAAGCTCGCCTATGTCGCCATAGACGGAAAGGTGCAGCCCGGTTTCGAGGTGATAGCTCTCGGCTAGGGAAATCAAATCTTCAAAGTAGGGAATGATCGAGCGTTTTGCGTTCGGATATTTCGCGCCCCACTCTTTGTAGCGCAACTGCTCATCGATTTCGGACCATGTCACCCATTCTCCGTCATCGTAGAACGCACGATCCGCCCAGTCGATTTCCTCCAATTCCGCGCATCCTTCGTGCTTGCCTGTAAGGTCTAGGATTTCATGTCCGTCCTATTTACCGCCGCTTCTTCGCCGTAGCACGACGACATCTAAAACTCCATTGCGCAAAGGCAATTCCTTCTTCTGTCTGGCTCAACAGCAATCAGAAACAGTCAGCAGGAGGCAGCGCAGCCATGCGTCAACCAGACCGCATCATCCGCATGAACACCGTTCGCGCCCGGACCGGCCTGTCCCGATCCACCATCTACCGCAAGATGGCCGAGGGCACGTTTCCGGCCCGGCTCAAGATCAGCACCAACGGCACGGGCTGGCGCGAATCCGACATCGACCGTTGGGTTTCCAACCCAGCCGGATGGCGTCCGTACAACGAGTTCGACTTCGATGACTTCTGATCGCGGGGACGACGATAAGCCGGAGGCCGCATCTCGTTCCCGGCGCGTCATGCCGCCCACAGCGTCGGAGCAGATCGAGGAACTACTGGGTTATCCGTGGCCGTTCTCCGGCAGGCCACCTAAGCATGACCTCAGCACATGGACCGTCACCGACGGCTGGCCCGACCCCGTTCCGGTTACGGAAGCCGAGATCGAGGTGTTCGAGCGATGGTTCGGCGACCTGTTCGATGAATTGTTCGGCTCATCCAATCCTTGATAAATCCGGCAATATGCCGTATATAATCGAGGCAAGGAGATCAACCATGCCCAGACCCGCAAGTGAAGTCGAAACCGCCCGCCTTGAGGCGCGCGTTCCTGTCAATGTCTATGAGCAGATGCAGCGCGCCGCCCGGCTGCGCGGCATGACGCTGACCGGCTATCTCATCGCGACGGCAGGCGAGGATGCCCGCCGCACGGTCGAGGAAGCCGACGTGCTGCGTCTGGCTGCCGAGGATCAGGCGCGCTTTGCCAAGGCGCTGATCGACCCGCCCGCACCGAACGCCCGTCTCGCCCGCGCCGCGAAACGCCATGCTGACCTGATCGCACCCCGGTGAGCGCGAGGTTTGCGATAGAGCCGCTTGGCAAAGGCCACCAGCGTAAGGCGTTCTCGTGCGGCAATGAACGGATTGACCGCTATTTCCGCGAGTCCGTCACGCAGGACATCAAGCGCCGATATGCGACCTGCTTTGTCGCCCGCGACCTTGAGACCGACCGGATAGCGGGCTTTTACACGCTCTCATCGAGCAACGTGCCGCTCATGGCCGTGCCCGAGCCATTGGCGAGCCGATTGCCGCGCTATCCGACCGTTCCGGCTGTGCTGATCGGCTGGCTTGGGCGCGATAACTCCTATGCCGGGTTTGGACTCGGCGAGGCGCTGTTGTTCGACGCCGTCAAGACAATCGCCGAAGCGCCGATAGGCGCTCATGCCATATTCGCCGACGCCATCGATGAGAAGGCGGCGGCTTTCTACGCCGCTTTCGGGTTCATGGCACTGATTGATCGGCCCAATACGCTGTATCTACCTGTTGCGACGGCGCAGCGCCTTTTGTCGGGAGAAACGCCATGACATCTCCGAGCGAGGGCAAGCCTCTGCCTCACGTAGCGCTGCGCGCCGCCCTTTACCTGCGCGTCTCAACGGCGCGGCAGGCCGAGCATGATGTCTCCATTCCCGATCAGAAGCGGCAGGGCGAAGCCTATTGCGAGGCACGCGGGCTGCAACTTGTCGAGACCTTCATCGAACCCGGCGCATCGGCGACCAACGACCGCCGCCCCGAGTTCCAGCGCATGATCGAGGCGGGCACGTCGAAGCCCGCGCCCTTCGATGTCGTCGTGGTCCATTCGTTCAGCCGCTTCTTCCGCGATCATTTCGAGCTTGAGTTCTATGTCCGCAAGCTGGCGAAGAACGGCGTAAAGCTGGTTTCGATCACACAGGAAATGGGCGATGACCCCATGCACGTCATGATGCGGCAGATCATGGCGCTGTTTGATGAATACCAGTCCAAGGAAAACGCCAAACACGTCATCCGGGCCTTGAAAGAGAATGCCCGGCAAGGCTTCTGGAACGGCTCCCTTCCTCCCATCGGCTATGGCACCGTTGCCGCCGAGCAGCGCGGAGCCAAGGTAAAGAAGAAGATTGAGATCGACCCGCTGCACGCCGACACGGTACGCCTGATCTATCGTCTTGCGCTGGAGGGCGACGGCACCACCGGCCAGATGGGTGTCAAGAATATCGTTTCCTATCTCAACAGCCGCCGCATCTTCACCCGCGACGGCGGACGCTGGGGCATCGGTCAGGTTCACCGCATCCTCACCCGCCGCACCTATATGGGCGAGCACGAGTTCAACAAGCGCACGAAGACCAAGGAATTGAAGCCGGTCAGCGAGATCGTAACGGTTCCTGTCCCGCCGATCATCGACAAAGAAACGTTTGAGGCGATTCAGAGGCTGCTCAAGGCGCGCAATCCCAAGGTCATGCCCTCCCGCGTCATCAGCGGCCCGACCATGCTCACCGGCCTCATCCATTGCGCCAAGTGCGGCGGAGCCATGACCATCCGCACCGGCAAGGGCGGGCGCTATCGCTATTACGCTTGCTCTATGAAGGCGCGGCAGGGGCCGACCGCCTGCGAGGGCATGGCCGTGCCGATGGAGAAACTGGACGATCTGGTTGCCGACCATCTTGAAAAGCAGCTTCTCCAGCCCGAGCGGCTGGAAACCGTCCTTGCCGCCGCGCTCGACCGCAGGGAGGAACATGCCGAGCGCCGTCGTGAGCATATCGCCGAACTGAACAAGCGCTCCACCGAATCGGAATTGCGCCTCAAGCGCCTCTATGACGCCATCGAAGCGGGCGTTGCCGATCTGGACGACCCGGCGCTGAAAGACCGCATCGACGGCCTCAAGGCGATCCGGGATCAGGCCAAGGCTGATGCTGACCGGGCGCAGGCCATGCTCCAGAACTCGGGCCAGAAAGCGGTGACGCCGCAGATGCTGCGGAAATTTGCCACGACCGCCCGTCAGCGTATCCGGCTCGACGGCGGCGGCTATCGCCGCGACCACCTGCGCGCGCTTGCACAGCGCGTCGAGGTTGCCGAGGACGAGGTTCGTATCATGGGATCGAAGTCCCGGCTGCTTCAGACGTTGGTGGCGGGCAGTGGCGTAAACTCAGTGCCCACTCAGGGACTGAAGTGGCGGAAGAGGTGGGATTCGAACCCACGGTGAACTCGCGCCCACGCCGGTTTTCAAGACCGGTGCCTTAAACCGCTCGGCCACTCTTCCAAAGCCTTGACCGCAAGTCGCGAGCGACGAACGCTGCGGCCGCTCAGAGCCTTCGTGGCGCGCTTGTAGCGCCCGCGGGTTCGCCGCGTCAACTTGTTCGGTTCCGGTTTCGCTATCGCGCGCAGCGCAGCCGCCCTGCGGCCGCCGCCGGGCGCGAGGCCGGCGGCTTGTCCCATCCGGCCGCATGCGAGCGCCCGACAGTGCCCACCGAACGGCAGGGCGAGCACGCCACATTCGTGCCATAATTGCGCCCGGATCGAACCACAGTCGATTAATACGCTGGCAAGCATTTCCTGCGCACAAGGTTCAGGGGTCGTGCGCGGCAACTGTTTTTCAATGTGTAGAGCGCCGTGACGGTCTGATTCGACGGTCGGCGGACGAGTAGAAGTGCAGGGGACATCTGGGGCGATGCAGCATACCGCGCGCAAGAGGCTCGGCCGGACGGCCAGGTTCGTCACCCTCGCGGCCACCGCGGCCTTCGTCGCCGGCTGCGCCGCCCCGAGCTTCGTTGCCTCCAAGAAGCGCTCGAAGGAATATTTCGCCGAATCCGAATATGGCGTGAAGGCAAGCCCCCGCGTCACCACCAAGCTCTCCGGCCTGCCGCGCGGCGGCGGCCGCGACCAGCTCGGCAGCCCCTACAAGGTGCGGGGCAAGTGGTATTACCCCAAGGAAGACCCCGCCTATGTCGCGGTCGGCCCCGCCTCCTGGTACGGCGACGCCTTCCACGGCCGCCTGACCGCCAATGGCGAGGTCTACGACATGACCAACCTCACGGCGGCCCATCCGACCATGCCGCTGCCGAGCTACGCCCGGGTCACTAACACGGCCAACGGCAATTCGGTGATCGTGCGCGTCAACGACCGCGGTCCCTATTCCGACGGGCGCGTCATCGATCTCTCCAAGCGCGCGGCCGAAATGCTCGGCTATGCCCGCACCGGCACCGCCAACGTGCAGGTCGAATATGTCGGCAGGGCGCCGCTCGAGGGGCAGGACGACCAGTACCTGCTCGCCTCCTACAGGCCGGGCCCCGGCATGGGCGATCCGACCAATGACGGCCTGCCCACCGGCGTCATGGTGGCGATGAACGGCCCGACCCCGAGCGTCGGCGTCGGCGCTGCATTCCCGGCCGCGATCGCCGAGAGCGCGCCGGTCCCTGTGATCCGGGCAAACGTCCCAGTCAACACGCTCGCCGCGCAGGCGGCCCAGTTCGACCAGCAGCCGGCGATGGCGGCGCAGGACGGTTATGCCGCCCAGGACGGCTATGTTGACGTCGTGCTGCCTGACTTCGGCCCGATCGCGCCGGAGCGGCCCGACGGCATGACCCGCATGGCCATCAACACGCTGTCCTATGCCAGCGAGCGCGTCGCCGGCGCTTCCCGGGCCTTCGATGCGCTGGAAGGACAGGCGATGTCCTCGGACGACATCGTCAATTCTTGGAAGCGGCTCAACCCGGGTCCGCGCGCCGCCGAACCGAAGTTCGAAGCCTACGTCTCGGCTGGCACCTTCGACAGCGACAAGGTGGCGCGGCGCGTCGCCAGCGAGCTTGCCGCCTTCGGCCGCATCGCAATCGAACAGACCGAGATGGACGGCAAGACCTGGTATTCGGTCGAACTCTATTCCGACGGCCGCAACTCCCTCGACGCGATGCTGAAGGCCGCATGGTCGCATGGCGCGCCCGACGCGTTCGCGGTCCACGACTGACCGGTCCTTTCCGGACATGCAGCCTGTGGCTATCTGCCCGGCCACGGTTGCAGGGCGCGGTCGAAGCCTGTTAGTCTCATCGCGCTCGACCGGAATACGAGGCCGAACGGGGCAGAATCTCCAATGACTTCCAGAAAATCCGCGACCGGTGTCCTCTTGGCCGGCTTGCTCGCAATGCTCGTCCTGGTCGGCCAGGCGCATGCGCAAATGTTCGAGACCAAGGCCACGCAGGCCTACATGATCGATGCCGAGACCGGCACCGTGCTGTTCTCCAAGGAACCCGACAAGCTGTTCACGCCGGCCTCGCTCGCCAAGATCATGACGATGGAGGTGGTGTTCGACGCGCTGAAGAACGGCCGCTACAAGCTCGACGACACCTTCGCCGTCAGCGAGAACGCCTGGCGCACCGGCGGAGCGGCCTCGCGGGCGACGACCATGTTCGCCGCCGTGCGCTCGCAGATCCGCATCGAGGACCTCATCAAGGGCGTGACCGTGCAGGTGGCCAATGACGGCTGCATCGTGCTGGCCGAAGGCATGGCCGGCTCCGAGGCGAACTTCGCCCTGCAGATGACCGAGCGGGCACGCGCCATCGGCCTGGAGAAGTCGGCCTTCGCCAATTCCACCGGCCTGCCGGCGCCCGGCCAGCAGACCACGGTGCGCGAGCTTGCCCAGCTGGCGCTGCATCTGTGGCGCACCTATCCCGAATATTATCGCTACTACAGCCTGCCCGATTTCACCTGGAACAAGATCCTGCAGCGCAACCGCAATCCGCTGATCGCCATGGATTTCGGCGCCGACGGCCTGGCGACCGGCTTCACCGAGGGCGAAGGCTTCTCCATCGTGGCGTCGGTCAACCGCGACGGCCGGCGCCTGTTCCTGGCCATGGCCGGAATGGCCAGCGACCGCGAACGCTCGGAAGAGACCCGCAAGCTGCTCGACTGGGGCCTGCGTGCCTTCGAAAAGACCGAGATCTTCGCCGCCGACGAGACTGTGGGCGACGCGCAGGTGTTCGGCGGCACCAAGTCGCACGTGCGGCTGGTCGCGCAGAAGCCGATCTCGATCTTCCTGCCGACCGCCAGCCGCGAGCGCCTGGTCGCGCGCGTCGTCTACGACGGCCCGGTGTCGGCGCCGGTCGAGAAGGGCACCCCGATCGGTTCGCTCAAGGTGTGGATCGGCGACACGCTGAGCCAGGAAACGCCGCTCTTCGCCGCCGAAACGGTCGGCGTCGGCTCGCTGCAGAGCCGCGCGCTCGATGCCGTCAAGGAACTCGCCATCGGCTGGATGCGATAGGCCGATGGACCTTTGCCGGTCTCGACTGTAGAGCAACGGCACCTACATGTGTCCTACGGCGCTCGCGCATGCGTTGCTGGGCGCGGCAGGCAAGCGAAAGACAAGAAGGGCATCGAAGTGGCGCGCGGCTTCTTCATCACATTCGAAGGCGGGGAAGGGGCGGGCAAGTCGACCCAGATCGAACGCCTCGCAGCCCGGCTGCGCGACAAGCGCTACGACATCGTCGTCACGCGCGAGCCGGGCGGCTCGCCCGGCGCCGAGGCGGTCCGCCACGTGCTGTTGTCGGGCGCGGCCGAGCCGTTCGGCCCGAAGATGGAGGCGCTGCTCTTCGCCGCGGCCCGCTCCGACCATGTCGAGCAGATCATCCGCCCGGCGGTGGAGCGCGGCGCGATCGTGCTCTGCGACCGCTTCATCGATTCCTCGCGCGTCTACCAGGGCGTCACGGGCAATCTCGACCCCGACTTCATGGCAACCGTCGAACGTGTCGCCATCAACGGCATGATGCCCGACATGACGCTGATCCTCGACCTCGACCCGGAGGAGGGGCTCAGGCGCGCCACCGCTCGGCGGGGCCAGGACGCGGCAGATCGCTTCGAGAAGGAGACGGTCGACGTCCATCGCCGCCGCCGCGACGCCTATCTCTCCATCGCCGCGCGCGAGCCCGAGCGCTGCCGGCTGATCGATGCGGCGCAGCCGCCGGAGACGGTCGAGAACGCGGTCACGGAAGCGGTGTTTGCCGCCCTCGAGGCGCACGCCGCGAGCGGCAGCCGGGCGAGGGCGGACGCCTGATGCTCGAACGCCTCGCCCCCGAACAGCACGACACGCTCGACGACGTGCCGGAGCCGGCCGAGAACCCGCATCTGTTCGGCCACGAGCAGGCGGCTTCCATGCTGGCCGCAGCCTATCGCGCCGGCAAGCTGCCGCACGCGCTGATCCTTGCCGGCCCCGTCGGCATCGGCAAGGCGACGCTCGCCTTCCGTCTGGCCCACTATCTGCTGGCGAATCCCGACCACAGGACGGCGCCTGGGGCGGTCGCGGCTCCCAATCCGCAGTCGGCCCTGTTCCGCCAGGTCGCCTCCGGCGCCCATCCCGGCGTGCTGCATCTCACGCGCCCGCAGAACGACAAGACCAAGGGCTTCAAGTCCGTGGTCACCGTCGACGAGATCCGCAAGGTCTCGCGCTTCCTGTCGATGACCTCGCACGACGGCAGCTACCGGGTCGTCGTCGTCGATCCCGCCGACGACATGAACACCAATGCCGCCAATGCCTTGCTCAAGAACCTCGAGGAACCGCCGGCGCGCACGCTGTTCATCCTCATCGTGCACGCCCCCGGCAGCCTGCTGCCCACCATCCGCTCGCGCTGCCAGACGGTCCGGCTGACGCCGCTCGACGACGAAAGCCTGCTTTCGGCGCTGGACTCGGCGGGGCAGCCCGCACCGGATGAGCCGCAGGCGCGGGCAGCGCTCGTGGAACGGGCTGGCGGCAGCGTCAGGGCGGCCATCCTGCTCACCCAGTATGGCGGGCTGGAGATCGCCGAGGCGCTCGACCGCGTCGTCGGCAACGGCCGCTCCGGCATCGCCGCCGCGCACAAGCTCGCCGACGCCGTGGCGGGCCGGGACAGTTCGATCCAGTTCGACATCTTCAACCGCCGGGCGCTCGATCTCCTGGCCGACACCGCCTCGGAGGCCGCGCGCAATTCCGACCTGCCGCGCGCCAAGGCGTTGTCCGACGCTTGGCACGACGCGCAGAACGCGATATCCGAGACCGAGACCTACAACCTCGACAAGAAGCAGCACGTCCTGGCCATGATCGACCGCCTGAATGCCGCAATGCGAATGTGATGCTCGTCCGCCGGGTGGCAATCGGCCGCCCGATGCGTTATCTGACCCGCGACACGTTTCATTCCGACATTGACGACGGCCTCCCATGTCCCGCGAAAAATTCTACATCACCACCGCGATCTCCTATCCCAACGGCAAGCCGCATATCGGCCACGCCTACGAGCTGATCGCCACCGACGCGCTGGCACGCTTCCAGCGCCATGACGGCAAGGACGTCTTCTTCCTCACCGGCACCGACGAGCACGGCATCAAGATGCTGCAGACGGCTAACCGGGAAGGCATCTCCGCCCGCGAGCTAGCTGACCGGAATTCAAGTGAATTCAAGAAGATGGCGACGCTTTTGAATGCGTCGAACGATGATTTCATTCGCACCACCGAAGAGCGGCATTACGCCGCCTCGCAAGCCATCTGGAAGGCGATGGCCGACAGGGGCGACATCTACAAGAGCAGCTACGCCGGCTGGTATTCGGTGCGCGACGAAGCCTACTACGGCGAGGAAGAGACCGAACTCCGCCCCGACAACATCCGCTACGGCCCGCAGGGCACGCCGGTGGAATGGGTCGAGGAGGAGAGCTATTTCTTCCGCCTGTCGGCCTACCAGGACAAGCTGCTCGCACTCTACGAGAACCAGCCCGACTTCATCGGCCCCAACGAGCGCCGCAACGAGGTGATGAGCTTCGTCCGCTCCGGCCTCAAGGACCTGTCGATCTCGCGCACCACCTTCGACTGGGGCGTGCCGGTGCCGGGCGACGAGAAGCACGTCATGTATGTCTGGGTCGACGCGTTGACCAACTACATCACCGCCGCCGGCTATCCCGACGCCAATGCCGACAAGTGGGGCTTCTGGCCGGCCAACGTGCACATCATCGGCAAGGACATCGTGCGCTTCCACGCCGTCTACTGGCCTGCCTTCCTGATGTCGGCCGGCATCGAGCTGCCGAAGCGCGTGTTCGGCCACGGCTTCCTGTTCAACCGCGGCGAGAAGATGTCGAAGTCGCTCGGCAACGTCATCGACCCCTTCACCATGGTGGATCACTACGGCCTCGACCAGGTGCGCTACTTCTTCCTGCGCGAGGTGCCGTTCGGCCAGGACGGCAGCTACAGCCACGAGGCGATCGTCAACCGAACCAATGCCGATCTCGCCAACGACCTCGGCAACCTGGCGCAGCGTTCGCTGTCGATGATCGCCAAGAACTGCGGCGGGGTGGTGCCTGAGCGCGGCACGCTCGCCGACGCCGACAAGGCGATCCTCGACCAGGCGGCGGCGGCGCTGGCGACGGCACGCAAGGCGATGGCGGAGCAGGGGATCCACCATGCGCTCGCCGCGATCTTCGCGGTGGTGGCGGAGGCCAACCGCTACTTCGCCGGCCAGGAGCCCTGGGCGCTGAAGAAGACCGATCCGGCGCGCATGGAGACGGTGCTGTGGACCACCGCCGAGGTGATCCGCCGCGTCGGCATCCTCTGCCAGCCCTTCATCCCGGGCTCGGCGGCCAAGCTGCTCGACCTGCTGGCAGTGACCGAGCGAGAATTCGCTCATGTCGGCGACGTGCATGCGCTGGTGCCGGGGGCCGCGCTGCCGGCACCGCAACCGGTGTTCCCGCGTTACGTCGAACAGGCGGCGGAAGGCTGAGGCTTTCGGAACATGCTTGTCGACAGTCATTGCCATCTCGACTTTCCCGATTTCGCCGAGGAGCGCGCGGCCGTCGTCGCGCGCGCCAGGGCGGCCGGCGTCGAGCGCATGGTCACCATCTCGACGCGGGTGAAGCGGTTCCCGCAAATCCTTGCGATCGCTGAGGAATTCGACGAGGTCTACTGCTCGGTCGGAACCCATCCGCACAACGCCGGCGAAGAGCTGGACGTGACCGCGGCCGAACTCGTCAGGCTGGCCGGGCACCCGAAGGTCGTGGCGATCGGCGAGGCGGGTCTCGACTATTTCTACGACAAGGCGCCGCGCGATGCCCAGGCGAAGGGGCTGCGCACGCACATTGCGGCTGCCCGCGAAACCGGGCTGCCGCTGGTCATCCATGCGCGCCAGGCCGACGAGGACATGGCGGCGATTCTGACGGAAGAAACGGGGAAGGGCGCCTTCCCCTTCATCCTGCACTGCTTCTCCTCCGGCGCCGAGCTGGCCCGCATCGGCGTCGCGCTGGGCGGATATGTGTCGTTCTCCGGCATCCTGACCTTCAAGAACTCGGCCGACCTGCGCGACATCGCCAGCGACGTGCCGCGCGACCGGCTGCTGGTCGAGACCGATGCGCCCTATCTCGCGCCGATCCCGCACCGCGGCAAGCGCAACGAGCCGGCCTATGTCGCCAACACCGCCGCCGTGCTTGCCGAGACCATCGGCGTGAGCGCCGAAGAGGTTGCCGCGATCACCACGGACAACTTCTTCCGCCTGTTCACAAAAATGCCGAGGCCGGCCTGACGCCATGACAGACGTGCTGCGCCTCACGATTCTGGGCTGCGGCTCGTCGCCGGGCACGCCGCGCATCACCGGCGACTGGGGCGCCTGCGATCCAACCAATCCGCGGAACCGGCGCACGCGTGCGGCCGCCATGGTCGAGCGCATATCGGACGTTGGCACTACGCGCGTCATCATCGACACCGGCCCCGATTTCCGCAGCCAGATGCTCGCCGCCGGCGTCAGGCACATCGACGGTGTCGTCTACACCCATCCGCACGCCGACCACATCCATGGCATCGACGATTTGCGCGGCTACGTGCTCGAGCGCGGCAGCCTGATCGACATCTGGGCCGACGATTTCACCCTCGAACGCCTGAAGCAGGCCTTCGGCTATTGCATCGAGACGCCGCTCGGCAGCTCGTATCCGCCGATCGTGCGGCCGAACCAGATCCGCCACGACAGACCGTTCGTCGTGGAAGGAGAGGGGGGTCCCCTCACCTTTTTGCCGCTGCCGCAGATCCATGGCGACATCGTTTCGCTCGGCTTCCGCATCGGGCCGATCGCCTACTGCTCCGACGTCAGCGACTTTCCGGAAACGACGGCAGCACTCATGGCCGGGCTCGAGCTGCTGGTCGTCGACGCGCTCCAGCACAAGCCGCATGTCAGCCATCTGTCGCTGTCCGAGGCGCTGCAGTGGATCGACCGGCTGCAACCCGCGCATGCGGTGCTGACCCACATGCACGTGCCGCTCGACTACGCCGCGGTCATGGCCGAGACGCCGCCGCACGTGGAACCGGCCTATGACGGCATGGCGATCGAAATCGCTTTTGACACAGGCGCATAGCCGAACGTCTTCAGGTTCGCGATCGGCGCCCGGGCAGGTCGCCAACGACGCCAAGAAGGCCATGGGCGTCGAACCTACGAAGGCAGCGCAGCGAGACGCCGGTCAACATGACTGCATGACTGCATGACTGCCGGCAATATGACGGCGGCAGTCGATCTCCCGTAACGTACCGCCTCGGAGCGGCCCGGAGCGGTCCACGGCAACGCTTATGTTCCATAATCTATCTTATGCGATAACGGGTAATCGTTTTCATTACCCCTAATCGCACCGGCCTTTGAGTGTCGCTCGAACACTGAAAGGTAACTCCATGAAAGAAATGCTGCTTCGCAATTTCGCCAAGCCGCTTCTCGAAAGGCTTGGCACGATGGCCGCCGCGTATTTGATCGCGCGTGGCCTCGACAGCGATCTTGTCGCGCAACTCATCAACGGGCTGATGGCGGCGCTGCTCGTCGGCATCGACCTGTTGTGGGCGCGAAGCAATCGCAACTCCCTGATCGGTCACAATGGCGGCCCCTCGCTTCGGGAGGCTGACTAATTCATCAATGCATTGATCGGCGGCGGTATCTCGCTGATCGGCAAGTTGTTCGGTAACAAGCCGCAAAAGACCGAAAATCGGGTCAACTATAAGCAGATGGTGACGGATGCGGAAGCCGCTGGCTTCAATCCGCTCACCGCTCTGCGCAATGGCGGTGCGGCTGGCTTCACGACCACGACGCAACCGGCGTTGTCGTCGCGCGCTATCATTGGCGAAGCCATGGGCGAGGTTGGCAACTTCATTTCCAACTTCGATCCCATGGCCGACGACAGGCGCGAACAGGAATACAACCTTGTTCAAGCCCAGATCGCCAATCTGAACGCAAGCACGGCTTCTATGAGCCGTTCGCAATCGTTCAAGGTCCCGACTTACACGGCGGGACAGGTTGAGCGGCGTCCGTCCGGAACGGCGGCGCAGCTGTCGCGCACCATGCCTGCTTCGGCTGGTGCGCCACGTATGCCGACCGTCGAAACGCCCACGGTGACCAATCCGTGGCGGAATTCGGTCATTGACCCGAATGTCCGTGACGCTGCCGCGTTCGAAGAACGCTACGGCGACAGCGAAATTGCGCAAATTATCTATGGCGCACTGGTCGGGGCGTCGGACGCGCGGGCCAACTATCCAAGGTGGCCCGACCTCTCGACGTATCAGCTGCCAAACATGGGGACCTCGGTCCCTAAGTGGCTGCGGCAGGGCAAGCCGCCCCTCGCCCGCATGCCGTCCTACGGCAACCCCTACCAGATCAACCCGGTCTTCCAATGAGACGCTGCGGCGCGTGTGCGCGCCGTCGCGCAAAACTCCGAAAACTCCTCAAATCCCTGAAAGGGAAAAAGAAATGAAAGCTCCAAATAGCTTCAAGATCAATCGCACGGCAACGCAGCCGATTGCGACCCCGAGGACGATCCGCAAGCATACTGCGCGCGGTATTACGTCCCTCCCCGCTGGCAAGATGGTTCCGATTGTCGCCGTGCCGATCCTGCGCGAAGACGCGGTGCGGTCGGGCCGTCTCTCTTTCACCTTCGAGAGCATGGAAACGGCCGAAATCCTGATGAACGCCATTCAGGTTAACGTGAAGGCGTATCTCGTGCCGTTCCTCGCCTTCGACCGCTTCGACGGGTCGATGGATCGGCTTAACCGGGCCTATGAGGGCCAGCCGCCAATGGATGGCCAGCCCGTTGTGCCGTTCATCGAAACGGCGGCCTTCGGCGCGCACAAGGCTAACAAAATCTACGAATATCTTGGTCTTCATGGCCGCACGACGCAGTTGACCAACACTGCTTACACGGAGGCCTACAACCAGATTTGGAACTTCCGCGCCAAGAACCGCTCGCCTGACCTGGCGTTGCGTACCCGTCTCCAGACCGACCTCGCCCCGGCGTTCTGGGCGCACGACATGTTCAAGCATATCGTTCCTGACTTCGATCAGGCCGTCATTGACGGCGAAGTGACGCTGAATGTCGTCAACTCCAAGCTGCCCGTTAAGGGTATCGGCCTTAAATCCGGCTTTGGCTGGTCGGCTGCTGGCAATACCGTTGTCCGTGGCGAAGGTGGCACGGAAATAACCGTCGCAACAGCCGGTCAG
The DNA here is from genome assembly GCF_050433525.1 of Aminobacter sp. BE322. Lineage (NCBI taxonomy): Bacteria > Pseudomonadati > Pseudomonadota > Alphaproteobacteria > Hyphomicrobiales > Phyllobacteriaceae > Aminobacter > Aminobacter sp. BE322. The sequence goes on from NZ_JBNPXB010000030.1 coordinate 20,127, forward strand.
CGCTGGTCAAGCCAGTCTGCGGCGGGCGAAAACCCGATGCTTAAGGAAGACCCGAATAATGTCGGGGCGCTGGCGGTCTACGCCGAACTGCAGCAGAACGGCATTACCTTGTCGCTGTCTAATTGGGAGTTGGCCAAGAAGACGCAGGCCTTCGCCGCACTGCGCCAGCAGTACAACGGCCATTCGGACGAATGGGTCCTTAACTTGCTCATGGACGGTATTTCCGTTCCTGAGCAGGCCTTCAAGCAGCCGATGCTGCTGGCCGAAAAGACGACTATCTTCGGCATGTCCAAGCGTTATGCGTCGGACGGCGCAAGCCTTACCGAAAGTGTCGTCAACGGCGCAACCTTCCTCGACATGTCTATTCAGGTGCCGCGTATTCCTACTGGCGGCGTCATCATGGTTGTCGCGGAAATCACGCCAGAACAGTTGTTCGAGCGTCAGCTTGACACGTTTCTCGGGGCTCAGTCGGTCGACGATCTGCCGCAGTATCTCCGCGATACGCTCGACCCTGAAAAGGTTGAGATCGTGCGCAACGAGCAGATCGATGTTGACCACGCCACGCCGAGCGCGACGTTCGGCTACAGGCCGCTTAATGCGGGCTGGAACTTCGACAGTCCGCGTATCGGCGGACGGTTCTACCGGCCCGAAGTCGATGCTGGCTTTGACGAGGATCGACAGCGCCTCTGGGCCGTCGAAACGGCAAATCCGACGCTTTCTACGGACTTCTATCTCTGCACCAACATTCACACGAAGCCGTTCGTTGTGACCAATCAAGACCCGTTCGAATGCGTCGTGCAGGGCGACTTCTTCATCGAAGGCAACACCGTCTTCGGCGGCGCTCTCATTGAGGCGACCGACGACTATGAAAAGGTGCTCGCCGTCGCCCCTCAGGAACGTATCGCGAAGCCGTAACGCACTCTCTCAAAAGGAAAACAGGCAATGCAGACCATCAAACTTAACAGCGTCGATCGCTGGCGCCCTGCTCTCTCCAACGTGCTGACGTTCGAAGGCACAGGAGCACGGCGCATCCGTCTCCACGTCAATTCACCTGGTGTGACGCTGGCGTGGCTGGTCGATGACACGGGGGCCGAGGAAGGCTTCCAGTTCCTCGCCCGCGCCGAAGGCTATGCGGTCATCGAGTTCCACGCCGAAGGCGATGTGAGGATCAGTCTCGACGGCTCGGACGTGTGGTGGATGTGCTCGGAAGCCGAGCCCACCCACGTCACCGTCATTGATCCGGTGATCTTCACCAAGATCGCCAATCGCCGCCACCGCAACCCCGAGCTGGAAGAGGTCATGTACCGCATGCAGCTCAACATGGAACGCCGCCTTGCGCAGCAGGCAGGCGAGATCGAGGCCGCATTCGTGCGCCGCCGTCAGGAGGAAGAAATTGGACGATCTGCCGAAACCATCGTCACCGACGCTCCGGGAGCGGCTGCTAATGCTGGTGGCGGAGAAGTACAGCCACAAGAGCCAGGCGCATTCGAACCCGGCGAAACGCCCGGAAGCGAGAATGATAGCTAACGAGCGGGCGGTAGACCCCTATACGGAGGCAGCGGATACGCTGCCTCTGCCGGGCTTCACCGGGACGTATGCGGCGGCCCTACGCGACATCGTAGACCGGCAATTCTGCTTCTCGCAGAAGTACCAGGAACAACAGCACCGGGCCGAAAGGGCCGGTGCACAGCCCGAGTTGCTCGTCTTCGAGCGCAAGGTCATCAAGCGCATGTTCAAGCTCGGAGTTCCGATGTTCGGCCACAGCGTTGTTCGCACGGCGGCCGAGCAAGACGGCCTGTTCGTGCGCGGCGTCACCAAAGCCAGAGCGGGCGAAAGTCCGCACAATTACGGCTGCGCTACCGACATGATCCACGGCGTTAAGGCGTGGAACCTGACGCGCGCCCAATGGGCGCTCGTCGGTCATGTCGGCAAGGAAGTGGCCGCGCAAGCGGGCATAGACGTGACTTGGGGCGGTGACTGGAAGTTTTACGATCCAGCCCATTGGGAACTCACCTATTGGCGCGAGGTTCGCCAGCGCTACGCGGGCGTAAACGTCGCGCCGTAACCGACATCACGTCGAAAATCGACCTCGGAAAGATTATTTCCGGGGTCGATGGCGGCTGCCGAAACAACTTCGAAGAATTTTTGAGGCCGCCGCAAACACACAATCCCTTGGTCCAATGTGCATTTAGTGACAGGCGAAACATATGTGCCTAAATCCTAGTAAAATCTCTGATGTCGGTTGGGTCGCCTGTCGCGAATGCTGGCAATGTCGCGAACGCAAAATCGATGATTGGGTCGGTCGCAACATTGCCGAAAGTAAGACTGCGAAAGCTGCCCATGTCGTCACGCTGACCTACGGCGAAGACCGGTCGGCGGGCGGAATAGACCATATCCGGGCGGCGGTGCTGACTTACTCTGACGTGCAAAAATACCTCAAGTATTTGCGCGTCGATGGATATCCAATGCGCTACTTCGCCGTGGGCGAGTACGGCTCAAAGAAAGGCCGGGCGCACTGGCATATCATCCTGTATTGGCTGGGCGCGGTCCCCGAACATAAGCTTCGGGAGAATTTCATGCAGAAACATTGGACACATGGGTTGTCTTATTGGGATCGCATGACGCCGGAGGCGATCCGCTACGCCTGCAAATACATCACGAAGGAAACCGGCGACGATGCCAAACAGGGCTTCGGGCCGATGCCTTCGAAAAAGCCGCCTCTCGGAGATGCGTATTTCCGCCAGCTGGCGGCAAAATATGTCCAGGCGGGCTTAGCGCCACAAAATCTGTTCTACTCGTTTCCAGACGTGCGCCGGGTGCCTACTGGCACAAGGGGCAAGACAGTTAAATCATTGAGGGACGCGGCGAAGCCGGTTCAGTTCCTCATGGGTGGCAAGACGGCTGAAAACTTCTGCCGCTACTTTGTCGAGGGATGGCGCGAAACCTACAAGGATGAGCCGCCGCAATCGCCCGTGATCTGGGCGTATCTCGACAAGCAACTCCAAGCCTATGTCGATCAAATCTCGCTGCCGAGGTTCGACAGGCGCGGCTTCGTGCCTAGGCCGGAAAAGCCGCCGTTCGGCGGCACGGCTCCAATCTTTGACGAACACGTCAACTGTTACTTCTCGGACGTCGATGGCGTCCGTCTGTGGTGGTCTCATGACCTAGAAGGGGAACTGCAATGGCACGAAAAAGTAAGGCCCGATCCAGCAAAGGAAAAAGCGCGTCAGTCGCGTCTCGACCTGGTGGGCCGAGCAAACTATCTATCTCAAAGCCGGGGACTATAGCGCAAGCGTCTCCCCTCGCCTTTCTCAAGAGCCCCTACCGCCCTGCCCGCTTGTCGGCGGTGTCGGTGGGCTCGAACCAACACCTGGAGCGTGCGCTTGCGCTTAGCGATGCACACGACAAGGCCGTTAACCGGCCTGTAAAACTCGAGCCCCGCGCGCCGGGTAGCAAACTGGCTCTATCACAAGGTCGGGAACCTGATAAAAATCATTCGTCCAATAGGGCGCGTGACCATCTGACCTGTAAAAAAAAGCCAGATAGCCGCAAGGCGGCGCGTACCCAATCAGGCGCTGGCGGTGGCCGTAAAAAGTTCGTGCCGTGGTGTTGACCTAACAGCGGGGCCAGCGTAGCCCGTAAGTGTAGTGAAGCTGGCCCCGCAAAAGCAGAAACGGGAGTGCAAGACATATGTCGCCACATTCTTATAAGCTTGCGAATAGGTGTGCTTTGTTTTTGCTAGTTATCCTTGGATTATATGCCTTCGGCATTATCGGCTCTTGACAGGTGCCCCCCAAATCAGGGTAGGGCGGTTACTGTCACTAAAGGCCGAATATTCCAATTTCTATCTTATGCGGCTTAAAGGTGGTTTCCCCTGACGGGCATTTGCAGCCGTCTTGTCGGAATAAAGAAAGCCGCGCCCGAAGCGCGGCTGAACTCGCGCCCAGTCGTGGCAATCAGAGACGGCAAGGGAAGCGCGACCGCTTCCCTGAAGCTGCGGCCGGCCGGCTCAGGCAAAGAATGCCTTGATGCGCGGCCACAGGCCGATGGCTGCGCGGACGCGGCGGGCGGCGTTTCCGGAGCGGACGGCGCTGCCGAAGTGGCAGTTGCAGACGATGTCGTGCAGTTGCCTGTCGGACAGTTCGAAGAACCGCTTGGCTTCGCCATAGCTGTCGTCGGCGAGACCGGCGGCACGCATGGTCAGGTCGTCGAAAGCGACCGTCATCGGCGAACCGCTGACGCGCATGGTGTGGCGCGCGCCGCTGGGCGCATATTCGGTGCCCGACAGCGTCCCCAGCCTGCGCTCGGGATCGTGTTCGAGCAGCTCGGCCCAGCGTTCCAGACGCTCGGTTCTGGTCATTGTCGGCGCGGCTTGGATGTCGGCGAGCGCTTGCAATTGTTCGATCGTTTGATGCTTCATTTTCGCCTCCTGATCGACCAAGGGAATGAAGCGCCTCCGGGCGCATCCTGCGGGACGGAGAACGCTTCCCCTTCAACTCTCCACCGGGATGCGCAGTTCCGTCGGGCAAGCAAAAAAGCCGCGGGTCGCGGAGACCGTGGCGCAACCCGTCGACGGAGCCGGCAACCGGTGGTCACAGCGGCCCGGATCTCGGCCGATCTCGGGACGGGCTCGGCCCATGCCCTGCCCGACTTGCCCTCGCCGTCCCCGGCGGCGGGTTCGCCATACGAACGAGGCCCGCCTGGTCTTGGCGGGCCTCGTCTCATGTCTTTCGCCGAAAAGGATGCCGAGCCTACATCACAGACGTCATCACCGCTTCAACCTTGGTCGCGTCGTCGTCACTGACCGTAATGGTGATCTTCTGGCCTACAGCCAGGTCGGCTGGGAGTGCCACGTCGGCCGGAACGGTGTAGCTCTTGCCGTCCTCGAGCATGATCACCCGCGTGTCCTTGTTGAATTCCTTGATGACCCCTTCGGCCGTGGCTGCGAATGCGCCGCCGGCGAACAGAGCGAGGGTTCCAAGCGCCAAAATGAGCTTTCTCATCTGGTGTCTCCTTGTTGGCTCGTTTCATCCCTTCCGGGTCGTCAACGTCCAACAAGGCCAGAGGTTGCCGCGCCGCCCGGCGCGTCCGGTTGCGGCGCGCCTGGGCTGCTGCGCCCTCAGCCGGCGGTCTCGACCACTTCGAAGTCGTGGGTGATCGTGGCCGTCTTGGCCATCATCGCGGACGCCGAACAGTACTTCTCGACCGAAAGCTCGATGGCGCGCTTGACCTTGTCGTGCGACAGCCCCCTGCCCTTGACGATGTAATGCATGTGGATCTTCGTGAACACTTTCGGCTCGGTGTCGGCACGGTCCGCCTCGAGCTCGACCACGACGTCCTCGACCGCCTCGCGGCCCTTTTCGAGAATGTGCACCACGTCATAGGCGGAGCAGCCGCCCGTGCCGATCAGCACCAGTTCCATCGGGCTCGGCCCCGGCGTCCTGCCCTCGGCCCCGTGAGAGGTTCCCAACACCAGCTTGTGGCCCGTGCCGGACTCGCCGACGAAGGTGCGATCCTCGACCCATTTGATACGTGCTTTCACGGGGAAATATCCTTCTACCTCAAAAAATAATCCGGCGGGCATCAGCCCCGCAGGTTCCGTCGAGTCAGCTAGCGCGACCGGCCCGGACGCGCAAGGAGCAGCAGCGGAGATGAATGGGCTCAGGGAGGCGATGCGTGGCCGGATCGGCGACCTTGCCTGCGTTTGACATGCTGGTATTGGCCGCCGTCCTGTCCAGCCTGAAATCCGTCCTGGAAACCGGGCGCGGCGTCGAGCTTTTCGCCAAGCGAAAACGGCTTGATTCCTTGCCGCCGCCCTGCGTCCGCATCGAGGAGAAATGTCGAGTGCTGCCTCGGGCACCCCCCGATCCGCTGCGCGGATCGACCCTCCCCTCGAGGGGGAGGGAAACGTTGCGCACTTCACCTGCGCCACGCTCGCTTTCGCGCCTGGCCATTGTCAAAGAACGCTCCCGTTGGAGGGAGGTGGTTCGGGAAGCGGGGCGCGAGGCCGAGCCTGCCGATA
>NZ_JBNPXB010000031.1:0-21960 GCF_050433525.1 Aminobacter sp. BE322
AAGCGGATTGACGTCTCCCAGGCCATGATCCTCGTCGCCATGGGCGGCAACCTCCTACGCCGGAATGCCCATCCCTGACTTTCCAAACGGACTCTCAGGCCCCCGGAGATGACGACCCGGATCCTGAGGACGAGGGATGCTACTAGTCGTCACGAACAAGTCCGACCTTGCTTGCGACTATCTGATCCTTCGCCTCAAAGAGCGTGATATCCGGTTTGTGCGGCTGAACACGGAAGATTTCGGCCGGGCGTTCCAGATCGACATCTCGTTCGACGGCGGCTCGAAATGCCGCCTTACGATCAAGGATGGGCAGACGTTCAGCATCGAGGAGATTACAGGCGTATATTTCAGACAGCCGCGCGCGCCCAACGTGCCGGATGGCACGGCCGATACAGACCGCCTGTTTGTCCAGCGCGAGCTTAAGGAAACGCTCCGCGGCCTGTGGCGGCTGATCGATACCAGGAAATGGCTAAATCATCCCCGCGATCTGTGGCTTGCCTCTAACAAGCTTGAGCAGCTTGCCGTTGCCGGCAGGCTTGGATTCCGCATCCCAGAAACCTGCGTGAGCATGTCGGCAACGCGCGTGCGAGCGTTCTATGACGAACATGACGGCCGCATCATCTGCAAAGCTGTGAAGAACGGCTTCAGCCATGACAACGATACGGTCACGCTGGCAATGACGCGGCGCGTTGACCGCGCGTTTATCGACAACTTCGACAGCTATGCCGCCGTGCCGATGATCTACCAGCGCGAGATTGCAAAAGCATACGATGTGCGCGTGACCTTGATCGGCGATCGGCTTTTCCCGGTCGCCATCCATTCGCAGGAGCGAGAGGATACTGAGGTTGACTGGCGCCATTGGGATGTCAGCGCCTTCGATCTCAGGCACGAGCAGATCGAGCTTCCGCAGGACGTTGCAGCGTATTGCCGCGCCATTGCCAAGCACTTCAATCTGGGCTTTGCCGCGATCGACCTCGTGCGCGGGATCGATGGACTCTTCTACTTTCTCGAAGTTAATCCCAATGGCCAGTGGGCGTGGATCGAGCAAAAGACCGGCTATCCAATCCGCGATGCGATCATAGATCGCCTGACTGTGCGGAGCGCGGCCTATGCGTGAGATTAGCGAAATCCGGGAGCAATTGTCATCGCAGGACAACGAGGTCCTTGAGCAGTCGCTGCGTTTTGCAAGCGCGCGCTGCGCGCAGGAAGCCGAGCGCGGCAAGGCCGCAGAAACGCGGGCAACTGCCATGCTGGCCATTCTCGGCATTCTGGCCGGCTTCATCGTGCCGCTTGTCGAGACGGTTGAAGCGGCGAAGGGCGACGACAAGTGGTTCCTGCTTGTACTCTTCCTGGGCTCCCTGCTGTTCCTCGTGAAGGGGCTCTACAACGCGGTGCGCGTTCTCGGGGTTTCCAAGATATACCGGCTGGAGATCGAGACGGTTTTCGATTTTCAGCCGCTCTCCCGACCGGACGCCCTGCGCGAAGAAATCGCAGGTCTGATATGGGAGTACCGGAAGGCGATTCAGCCAAATACCGAAAAGCTCTTCAGATTGCATCGATGCCAGCGAAGCGGCTTGCTTGCGATCATCTTCTTCATGCTGTTCGGTGTTCTCCTGCTTGCCGCGCGTGAAGAATGGCTCCAACTGCCGCTATGGGCAGCCGGTGCCCTTGCCATCCTTGCGGTGCTTCTCCTGGCTTTTGGCGATAAGCTTTTCGAGCGGCTCGGTATTTGGGGTAGTGCGAGAAAGATCGCCCCTGCCTCCAAGCCCCCAGATGCGAAAGAGACGGTCGTCTCCTGACCCGAAAAGGATGGGGTTAGCCTCCTTCAACGCGTCGAGACGACCGCTACCTGCTACACTCGCTCAGAGAACCGTTCATAGGCCGTGATCCGAGAAGGTTTCAGGTCAATGTCACGCTGATAGATTTCCCTCTTCAGAAATGTCAGTTCTGCCTCTCTCTGTTCATCAGCGACATCAATATACCAAGCACGGGGACGACCGTTCTCCTCTCCGTTCCAACGATACCCCCGAGACTTGAGCTGATCCTTGAACTCGAATGGCGAACCTTCGGCCCAGATTCGCCATGTCGGCATGCGAGCACGCTTCAGCAAATGCCCCAACGCATTGACGCCAGACTTCGGAAGCGTATGCGACAGAACCTCGATCGCTGCCAAACAGTCATTCGCCGCGCGATGCCGATCGTAGAAGAAGCCACATCCCACCGCGAGATATGCAAGCTTGGTGCCCTCGAACCCCTCCGCAGCCCAGTCGACCTCCGACATGGAGCAGGCCCAGGGCTTGAATGAAAACGACGGACAGAAGCGCTCAAGAAACTTGCGATCAAAAGCAGCGTTGTGGGCAATGACAACACCGGCGGAAAGCGCAAATTGCGTGACCTCCTCCGGATCGATCTTTTGGCCAGCCGCCATCGCGTCGGTTATACCTGTCAGCGAGGTTATCGTGGGCGGTATCGGAGCCGCCGGCTCTCGAAGTCGATCAAACGGCTCCCCGACCTCGACGATGATGCCGTCAAGCGAATACTGGAATGGCACCATAGCAAGCTCGATAATTTCGTCCTTCGCCGGGTCGAGACCAGTCGTTTCGACGTCCACGAACAGCCCGAGGCGGGTATCCCGTTCGGATATCCCCGTTACAGGCGCCCGCGGCTGCAGGCGACGGAGAACCCGGTAGTCCTGGCTTGCCTCCAGGAGAGCTGCCGCTGCTTCCAGCGCTGCTGCATCCGGCTGGCCCATCATGCTGGAGCCGTATCGGCGGCTCCGGCTGGAGCAGACGGCGCGATCCTGACCAGAGCCGCTCGTCCCTCCTCGTGGAACCAGAGCTCCCCGATCTTCGCGTCATCGCTTTTCGGAAGCGGATTCGCTTCCCGCACCTTGAAGGTGGTCGGGAGGTTCACCGATGTTCCGAAGACGAGCGCGTGCTGCTTCGGCAACGACGGCAAACGCTTCAGAACCGCTTCGGAAATGAATGGCGTCATCTGCCGGATCTGCGAAAGGTCATCCGGGTTCTGTATGCGATGGATAACGAAGTTCGAGCATTGAGAAAGCACGGTTTTCGAGAGTTCGCTCGGTCGTTGCGACGCGACCAACAGGAAAAGCCCGTATTTTCGCCCTTCCTTGGCGATACGCTCATAGATCTTGCTGGCGTCGATTGCATATCGGGAGGTTGCTTCGGAGATGTACCGGTGCGCCTCTTCCAGAAGCAGATGCACCGGAAAGCGATTTCGTGGATCGGCTTGCCGCAACAATCTGAACGCCATCCGTGCAAGCACAGATGCCACCAGCTCGACGACTTCATCCTCGACCGCGTTCATATCGACGATGATGATCTGATCACGCTTGAGCCAGTTCGCTCCATTGCGCTCAAGACCCAGGAGGCTTTCCAGAAATTTGTCGCGAGACAGTTCCGCCTGTCCGCCCGCCGCATTGTGGCGAAGAAACTCATACTCGGGGCGCTCCTCCAGGGATTTGAAGCGCGTCAACATCTGCGAGCAGTAGTCTCGAATCTGCCTGTTCCCATGCGCCTCCTCGTAAAGTATCGCTAGGTCCAGCGCCTCGCCCAATGCCGCGAAGTCGAACGGCAGATTGGAGTAAGCCGGCAACTTCAGGCCGTCGATGACGAATCCACCACCATTTTCATCTCCGAGAAGGTATTTCGTCAGGCCATCCGGATCGGCCATCTGGCCGAAACTAATCTTTATGTATGGCTTGATCTTTGCCGTGCCGATTTCGGCGGTGTTGAAGCGCTGTAGCAGGCCAATCATTCGATCATGCTTCGAAGGGCTACCGGTATCATCGCGGAGAATCTGGCTCAGGCAGGTAGCAAGGATATGATTTTTTATGCCCTTCAGTTCGCCGCTTGCTTCCGCAGAAAACAGTGTCGCGAGGCCGAGAGCCATTCGCAATATCGGAAGTTGTGTTCGCTCACTGGCCTGAAGCAGCAGCTCCCATTCTGATTGCTCCAGGAACCAATGCGGGAGGCGGAACTTTCCGTCGGACGCGGTCCCGTCCAGCACCACATGGGCGACGCCAATTCCGTTCTCCTTGGCAAGCGGCGTCAGCGCATTGGCGTATTCGCCGTTCACGTCGAAGACCACAAAAGTCGCCCCTCGGGCGTGGAACTCGTCCGCCTTGTCGAACAATGACTGGAGCACCGAGGCAACGGTGCAGGACTTGCCGCTCCCGGTGTTCCCAAGCACAGCGGTATGACCGCCGAAAAAGTCGTCGATCCGGACCTTGACGTCGTAGCCCTCGAACACTACCGAGCGGCCGATCGACAGGGCACGAAAGCGCGTCGCATCTTCAAGCACAGGCGCGGCGCCATTGAGGCCCAGAGCAGGTTCACTCGGCTGGTCGGTCTCGAAAACGCGATCAAGCTCCGCATCGAGAGCATAAAGCGCGTCCGCGTAAAGTGACGGAAACACGGAGACGCCGAAGCGGAATTTGGCGTTGCGATCCTGCGGCAACATCCCCACCGGCACGACGTCGAGATACTTCGCTGACGCCGCCTTGTCCAACTCCCCCTCGCCTCGCCCGGCGCTGGTGATGTCCCGCTCTCGCAGGCCGACGACCTCGACCACGACATATTCCGTCTGAACCGGAATCATCAGGAACGAGCCAAGGCGGGCGACATAGTGAACGTCATCGAACCCGACGATTGTGAAATTATCCGTGCCGGCGTGCATCTCGACGACGAAGCGGTCGGCCGCGACGGAGACCACCTTGCCGATGGCGCGTTTGCGGTCGTCGCGGCTCATTCGCTGTCTCCATCGTCGGAAGGAGCTTCAGCCTTCTTCGGGGACATCGCCTCCAGCACTTTCCGGATCGCATCGTCGATACGCTCGCTCGGTCGCTGGGGCATGAACTCGTCGATGATCGTATCGAAATAATGCGCCTTGCGGCCCGCTTCCGGGCCGCTGCCGCCGATGATCCAGATGCGGGGATCATTCAGGGCGCGGAGCTTAGCCAGCTCTCCTTCAAGTGTCGGATCGACGAAGATTACCAGGCGGAATGTCGGTATGGTGAGCGCCTGGTAGATGATATTGTTGATGTGCTCGTCGCCGAAGGCGTATCCCATCGTAAAAAGAACGCTTTGTTCCCTCACGATCCGCGACTGGAACTCGCGAAACAGGTCCGCATAGGGTGATCCGAGGCTGGAATTTTGCTTTGCGGGGGTGGGATAGATCATCACCTTCCCCAGTTCCTGCCCCTTCGAAACAGCCATTTCGCGGATCGGGAACAGCCCGTGGTCGTCTTCGGTCCAGCTAATCGACCCATGAATCTTGCAGAGATAGACGAAGCCATCCACAGCCGACCATTTCCGGTTCGTCAGATCGAGCTGCTCGGCAAGTGCGTAACGGAAGGTGGCGGGGTTGAAGCGACGCTCCACTACGCCGGAGAAGCCATTAGCGTAAGGCAGGCCGAGCCGGTCCATCGCCGTTTCGTTGAAAAGATCGTAGTTGGTGGTGAAAATCCATGGACGCGGCAGCGAGCGATCACGCAGGACCAGCTTTCTGTAGAAAGTTTCGTAGAGTGTCCCGACGGTACTGTCGCCATTGGCGAATGCGCCGTTCGTGCATTTGTCCCATAGGAACGCCTGAACCTTCTCGATGATCGAATTGACAACCTTCAGATTTTCTTTCGCCTTCTCAAGCTTGCTGCGCGATAGCGAGAACCGCAGGCTGAACAGCAGCTCCATCAATCGTTCGAGGTTACGGGCAAACTCCTTGTGGCCAATATCGATCCCGAATTCGTCGGTGAGAACCTTCCGCTCGGCGGCGGTTGGGAATCCTGCCTTATCGACAGTCCGCGCCTTCGTGAACTCCTTGGCGAGCGGCTCCATGGTTGGGATGCCAACGTCCCGCCATTCCTCGCCTAGCAAATCGTCAGTTTGCTTGACGTAGTACGACGAGCACCCTGCCCCAAGCAGGAACGCCACGTTCTTTGCGTTCAGAGATTCCGACAGCGCCTTCCTGACGACATCGGCGCCGGCCGGCCATTCGAGATCACCGGCATCACCCTCGACGCCCCGCAGAAACTTGAATGTCAGTTTCTCAGGTTCTTCTCCATCGGAATCCGCCACGAACACCCCCTCATTTGAACAAAGCCTCAATATCCGCCATTGGGCGGAATAATTTCATCGGCTGATCCGGAAACGACAAAAAACTCTCACGCTCGTAGAAGCGCTTTGCGCTCTCATCCTTGGCGTCCACGATCACCGCGAAGGATGCAATGTCGCTGCGCACAGCCCGGTAGAGCGCGTCCGCGAGAAGAAACCTACCATAGCCTCTTCCCTGATAACGCTGATCGACGGCAAGACGACCCAGCAAGGTCGCCGGGATCAATGGGTAGCGCGGCAGCTTGCGGATAGTCGCAGCCGGCAATTCCGGAAGCCTTACCGCCGTCGAAGAGAGCGTGTAGTATCCGGCGATGCCACCGTCCTGCAGCACGAGGACAAAAGGCGCCGCCATCTTCTTTCTGGCGTCCTGTCCGGCCTGCGTCTGGAAATATCGGTTGAGCGGCTCTACGCCGCTTTCGAACCCCGATCGGTCATGTTGCGGGCCGAGAACCTCGACCCGCAGGATGTCGTCCCCTTCCCCCACTCGTTAGACGCCTGTTCTCTCGCGATAGTAGCGAACGGTATCGCGCAGCCGCTCGTTGACAGGCCGTGGTTCAACCAGAGCCTGGACGAACGCCTGGCTGTCCCGCACTGAAAGCTCCAAATGTTGATATTCCTCGACAGCGCGCCGCGCCGCATCCTGCACGCTTGTCAAAACGAAATCCGTCACGGTCCGTCCTTGCAGCGCAGCGGCATGTTCGATCAGACGCTTCTGGTCAGCGGTCACGCGCGTCTCAAGGCGTTCCCCCCGGACGCGGCCAGTCATTGACCTCTTTGCTGCTTCGGCCATTTTCGATCTCCAATCTACCGCATATATGTACGGCCAGTGGCCGGAAAAATCAAGATGCAGTCCAGCCAGCGAGAGGATAACGCCGGCATTGCCATGAAGCCAAGATGCAGATTTTATCGGGGTAGCTGGGAATTCGACGGCTCCGGCCCGAGTGCAGCAGGCTGTTGCACAATTGCCGTGAGACCACGATGCTGCTCTCCCAGCGCCGGAAAGCACAGAGAATCCTCGAGTATCCGCTGATTTCGTGGTCGGGCAGCCGTTCAAGATGAAACGCGCTTAGCGCACACCCCGATCGGAAAGCGAGGTTGAATGTTCCGCATCCTTTCCGGCTGGATCGAGAAACGCAGGCAGATCCGTCGGCGATGGCAACAGGACGCGCACGCCTTGATCGGACAGCATGGGCCCGAAGCCTACTATGAGGCGCAGCGTCTTGCCGCCCGCAGTCGCGCCCAGGCAGACAGGTCCGGGTTCTGGCATTGGGCGAAGGTAGCTTCCGAGGTCGCACGTCTCTCTCCGGTCGTGCAGATGGACATGAAGGTCGTGCAAGCTATCGCCGACGAGGAAATGCGGAAACACCGGCGCTCCTGACAGATTTTGCGGGGGGAAAGCATTCCCCCTGGTCGGCACTGCGTTGCCGGCACACCCCCATCGAGCGGGGAGACCCCCAGGCTGTGCCAAAACGTCAGCCGTCGGATCCGCAGCGCCTGCCAGGTGGAGCCGAAGCGAAGCGCCGCCTCGCGTCAGCTCGGGGTAACAACCCTCGTTCCGAATGTGTTCGCGGCGTGTAGGATGTTGAAGGCTAGGATCGACAGCGCCGCCTCCGCCTTTACCGCCCTAAGTCCTCTAGTTAGGAACCTTCCGCCACCCGACATTCGCTTTATGGTGCCGAATGGATGCTCGACCGTGCATCGCCTGATCGTCATCAAGCTGGGATTGGCATGGATTCGGGCCTCCATGCGATCGAGGGCACCTTGATCGACAAGCCGGTGAATTGTGCGCTGGGCTCCCGGCGTGCATCTCGGCTTCAACGCACAGGTCGCGCAGGCCGAGGTACGGTAGCGCATCGCCCGATTGCGAGTATGGATTCCGGACGGGCGTAGAGTTTGCCCGCCGGGGCAACGGATCGTGTCACTGTCCTCGTCGTAGAGGAACTGTACCGGTCGAAAATGTTCGGAATTCATCGCGCCGCGCTTGATCGGCGCAGCGACCTCAATGTTCTCGCGTTCGCAACGGGCGACTTCTTCGGCGTTTGAGTAGCCGCCGTCGGTCAACACCTGGAGCTGATCTACCTCCAGCACGGCCTTAGCCGCGACTGACATCGGATGAAGAAGGTGGCTGTCGTTCGCGTCACTGTAGACGTCATGGTGGACGATCAGCCCACTCGCAACGTCCACGACGCTTTGCAGATTGTACGAGGGAAGCTTCGGCGCGTGGGCATACCCCATCGGTTTGGCCTCCGGCTCGCCAAACACGAGTACCTCCTCGTCCCGCCGATCGAGTTCCTGCTGTCGCCTGGCCAGCCGGTCCTTCCGACGCTGCAGGGAGGCAATGGCGGACTTGAAGCCTTCGCGGTGCAGTGGTTGATCATCAAAGCCTCGCGCGACGGTCTCGTCGATTATGTCCAGGCGGTCGAGATAATAGGCGATCTCTTTTTCGGTATGCGCGATATCGCGCGCGAGCCGCTCCGCCCCGGCGATGTTCTTTGGACTGGCGACCGCTCGCATCTTGGTGCCGTCGAGTGCGACCGACCGGCCGCCTACCAAATTCTGCTCGCGACAGAACAGCACGAACGCGGCGCTGGCGGCGACGATCGCGTCGGGATAGTCGTGCCGGAAGGCGGCAATGGTCCGATAGTCCGGCGCGAGTTGCCGCATCAGCCAAATTGCTTCAAGGTCGCGCTTGCAGGAGCGCTCCAGATGTCGCGATGAACGGGCTTGATTGAGGTAGCCCCAGATATACAGTCGGAGCATGTCGCTGGGATGATAGCCTGGTCGTCCGGTCGAGGCCGCAATGGCGCGTGTGAAACCAAGCTCAATCATATCCAGGCTGTCGACGAAAGCATCGACGACGCGGACGAGCGCGTCAGACCCAACATAGTCATCGACACATGGGGGAAGCAGATTGGCCTGATCTCGCCCTATTCCCTCAATGAAGCTCATAGACACCTCGGCAAAGCAGATCAGAAGAGTCTGATTCTACACTTGTTTGCTCATAGGGAAAAGCTTTGTATTCGGTCTCGAATAACTACACAGAGGCAGTACCGAGACACCTCGCCGACCTCCAAACTTCCGAGAAAAGGTGGTTTCCTGCCCTTCGGCACTTTGGGCGACGAACCTGCGAAAGATGTCATTCAAACAGTCTTCGCACTTCGACGGGACGCGCCTGAAGTCAGCCACAGGCCCGACTTTTCCGTTTGCTGAAAGTGGATATTACGAAGATGAAACTTTAGGTCGCGCCCGCAACGGCTGAAGGCATTGGAATCGCGCCAACCTAACGTCGGGACCCGGTTACAGTCAGCGGACCATGGCGGGTGCCTGACTAAAGTGGGTTATCTTTGGAAAGGTCTGCGGCGCTTCCGGTATCCATTGCCGTGCCGCCTGTAGCCTTGGTGTCCGGTCCCAAGGCGCCTTACTCGCGATGCTCTTGCGCCTGTTGCAAGCCCGATACCTCGTAAGTCCATACTCGGAACGCCTTCAGAATATGCGGGCCGAAGGAGTTGACGAGCGGTATGTCGGTCGCGTCGCGGCCGCGCGCAACAATGATTCTGCCGATCCGAGGGACGTTGTTGCGCGGGTCGAATGTGTGCCATTCGCCATCGAGGAAGACCTCCATCCATGCGCTGAAATCCATCGGATCGACGACGGGGACGCCAATGTCGCCGAGGTGACCGTTGACGTAGCGAGCGGGGATGTTGAGGCATCGGCAAAACGCGACCGCCAGATGCGCGAAGTCGCGGCAGACGCCGACGCGCTCGTTGAACGCCTCGAAAGCCGTCCGCGTTGAACGGGCCTGCATGTAGTCGAAGCGTATGTGCTTGTGGACGAAGTCGCAGATCGCCTGCACGCGACCCCAGCCGGGCGGGATTGTGCCGAACAGGTCCCATGCAATCTGGCTGAGGCGGTCAGTCTCGCAGTAGCGGCTTCCCATAAGGTAGACGAGGCAATCGTCGGGCAGATCCGCGACCGCAAGCTCACGCGCGTCTGGCACCACACAGTCCAGCTCTCCGTCATCCCAGATCGTCGCATCGCCCCACATGGTCAGGTCGCCGGCAGGCGCGACCAGCCTCCGGCAGCGGTTGCCGAGCAGATCTCGGTAGGTCGATACGGGTACATCGGGCGTGGTGAACGTCGTCTCCGGCACCCTGATGTCGGCGGCACGGTCGTCGTGAACCGAGAGCAGGCACACCAGAGCAGTCGGCTGCTGGCAGGTCAACGTGATCTCGTAGCCATAGCGGATCAGCATTGACTTATGCCTCTACCGGAAATCGGCGGCGGTAAGCGTATAGGAGGTTTGGCGGCGATGGGAGTAGGCCTCGCGCGCGACATCGTGGATCGAACTGCGCGCCGTATCGAAAGCCGTCAGGCAGTCGGCTTCGGACAGCTGCGTCTTGCCGGGTTTTGCCAGCGCTGAGGTCTCGACAAAGAATGGCACCTCGAACATGCCGTCATGCCCGATGAAGCGAACGGCGTTGCGCACTTCGTCGAAGCTGCGGCTCGGATTGGGAAATTCGAGCGTCACCCTCGGCATTCCTCTGCCTTACGTGGTGCGGTCCGGACGCCTGGGTTGCCTCCATCTCGGCGGCGCGCTTCGTTACGGCGATTGAGCGACAGCATGCCGTCGGTCGCAACCCGCTGGGTTAGCCCGATCATCGTGTTGCCGTCGATGTGGGCCGGAACCCCCGTGAAGACATGGTAGACGGTCCAGGAGCGATCCGCCTCGACACGTCGGCCATAGTGAAGATCCGGGGAGTCATGGCCGTGCGCGCCGCCCTCGTTTTCCCATCTGTCGATGGCGAAGTCCGCAGTCTTGCGTGTCTGCTCCGGGTAGCTGTTAGGGGCGTTCATAGTCGTGTCCTTTCTCCGTTCGGCACGTCGGCTTCGAGCGCGCCGGCATAGATCCAGCGCCGTCCCCATAGGTAATCGTCATGGCGTCGGGTCGTTGCGGCATGTTGAGCGATTGCATCGCCTTTCTTCTTTGCCCCGCAGGAGCATCACGGATTCAGTTCTTGCCCTTGCCGCGGGGTCCGTTGGCATTTGCGGCAACCTTGATCTGGTTCCCGAAGCTGCTTTCAGGCTTTGGTGGGGCCTTCTCCTGTTTTGGCTTTCTGATCTCGCGATTGCTTCGTTTCTGGCCTTTAGCCATGTCCGAACGTCCTTTCGATGAGAGTTGCGCCACTGCCGGATTGCGACATGTCGACCGGCTCGAGGCTGTCCTGTGTCGTCACTCGCTCATGCCGCTCGTCGTCGTTGCGAATGCGATATTGCAGCGAATCTCCCCGTGCCGGCAGCGTGCCAGTGATGTGGTAGATATCAGTGGGCAATGCTGGCCTGATGAAGCCGCCCTTCAGCCGGACAGCCTGTCCGATCGTGAAGAGATGGGCAGGAGCTTCTTGCCGAGCGGGGCGGCTCACACGCCGGATGGGATTTGTCGATATCATGACTGTTGGTGATCCTTTTCGAGGGCGGCGTCGAGATCTGCAGGATCAATCGGTGCCATCTGATGTGTCTGGCCATCAATGCCGATGGCGGGCAGGTGAACAAAGGCGCCGACTCGTCTCCAGGCGAGGCGAGAGGATACCTCCAACAACTCTTCATCCTGGTCCACGCGATAGTCGCCGGCAGGCTGCGCGGCGTCGAAGCCGGGCAGCATGAAGGGTGCGGAGAACCGGACGATCGTCTGTGTGGTGCGCGTTGTCATGGTCGATACCTCCGCAGGAGCACGCGACCGCGCTTCCTGCATCTTCCCATTCGAACCGGAACGAACTTCCGTGCTGCCAGTACATCCGTGGTCAGCGGCGGGTTCATTCCTGGGTTCGAACAGAGCGATATGCACGCCGGGGTCGGCGCTTGATGCATTCGCTATCGAGAATTCGGTGGTGAATGGCGGGTCTCTGACACCGCAATAAGCCAAGTCGGCCAAATCAACGAGATTTACATATGGGCTTTACCCGCCACTTAGGCAAGGAGCACGCCGATTTTATTTCGTATGGGGTTGAATAATGATTCATCCATAAAAATAAAAATCAATGAAAAGGCAGGAAATACGTATTGAAAACAACAAATATCGCATTGATAGAAGTGATATAAATTTTCGCAATTCCGCCTTTTCAAAGAAATACGTTTAGCACTCCTATCATTCGAGTGCCAAAGTCGCTATGTATCTGAGGTGGCCGCCCTATGCGCTGGCCCCAGAAAGAACCCCCATGAAATTCCGGCCACTCCATGACCGCGTCGTCATTCGACGCGCGGAAGGCGATCTCAAATCCAAAGGCGGTATCATCATTCCCGACACCGCGAAGGAGAAGCCGCAGGAAGGCGAGGTGATCGCCGTCGGCCCCGGCTCCCGCGACGAAAGCGGCAAGCTCGTTCCCCTCGACGTCAGGGCCGGCGACCTCATCCTGTTTGGGAAATGGTCCGGAACCGAGGTGAAGATCGATGGCGAAGATCTCCTGATCATGAAGGAGGCCGACATCATGGGCATCGTCGAGAAGACAACGGCAGCCTCCAAGAAAGCCGCCTGACCGGCCGATCCCGATCTCAAGACCGAAATGGACGAACATCATGTCTGCCAAAGAAATCAAATTTGCCGGTGACGCACGCGACCGCATGCTGCGCGGCGTCGAGCTGCTGAACAACGCCGTCAAGGTGACGCTCGGGCCGAAGGGACGCAACGTCGTCATCGAAAAGTCGTTCGGCGCGCCCCGCATCACCAAGGACGGCGTCACCGTCGCCAAGGAGATCGAGCTTGCCGACAAATTCGAGAACATGGGCGCGCAGATGGTGCGCGAAGTGGCCTCCAAGACCAACGATCTTGCGGGCGACGGCACCACCACGGCGACGGTGCTCGCAGCCTCTATTCTGCGAGAAGGCGCCAAGCTGGTCGCCGCCGGCATGAACCCGATGGACCTCAAACGCGGCATCGACCTCGGCGTCGCGGCCGTCGTCAAGGAAATCCAGACGCAATCGAAGAAGGTTAAATCCTCCGCGGAAATCGCGCAGGTCGGCACCATTGCCGCCAATGGTGACGCCGCCGTCGGCGAGATGATCGCGAGCGCGATGGATAAGGTCGGCAACGAAGGCGTCATCACCGTCGAGGAGGCCAAGACCGCCGAGACCGAGCTCGACGTGGTCGAGGGCATGCAGTTCGACCGAGGCTACCTCTCTCCCTACTTCGTCACCAACGCCGAGAAGATGCGCGTGGAACTGGAGGATCCCTACATCCTCATCCACGAGAAGAAGCTCGGCAACCTGCAAGCCATGCTGCCGATCCTCGAGGCCGTCGTGCAGAGCGGCAAGCCGTTGCTGATCATCTCGGAGGATGTCGAAGGCGAGGCGCTCGCAACGCTGGTCGTCAACAAGCTGCGCGGCGGCCTCAAGGTCGCCGCCGTCAAGGCACCGGGATTCGGCGACCGCCGCAAGGCGATGCTGGAAGATATCGCCGTGCTGACCGCTGGCCAGGTGATCTCCGAGGATCTCGGGATCAAGCTGGAGAACGTCACGCTCGACATGCTCGGGCGAGCAAAGCGCGTGGTCATCGAGAAGGATACGACCACGGTCATCGACGGTTCCGGCGACAAGGCCGGTATCGCCGCGCGCATCAGCCAGATCAAGGCGCAGATCGAGGAAACGACTTCCGACTAT
Source organism: Aminobacter sp. BE322 (assembly GCF_050433525.1). Taxonomy (NCBI): domain Bacteria; kingdom Pseudomonadati; phylum Pseudomonadota; class Alphaproteobacteria; order Hyphomicrobiales; family Phyllobacteriaceae; genus Aminobacter; species Aminobacter sp. BE322. The sequence goes on from NZ_JBNPXB010000031.1 coordinate 13,785, forward strand.
GACAAGGAGAAGCTGCAGGAGCGGCTGGCGAAGCTTGCCGGCGGCGTCGCCGTGATCCGCGTCGGCGGCGCGACCGAGACCGAGGTCAAGGAGAAGAAGGACCGCATCGACGACGCGCTCAACGCTACGCGAGCGGCTGTCGAGGAAGGCATCGTGCCGGGCGGCGGCGTGGCGCTGCTGCGCGCCAGGACCGCGCTGGCCTCGCTGACAGGTGACAATGCCGACATAACCGCAGGCGTCTCCATCGTGCTCAGGGCGCTTGAATCTCCGATCCGGCAGATCGCCGAGAATGCCGGCGTCGAAGGCTCGATCGTGGTCGGCAAGCTGACGGACAGCAAGGACCGCAACCAGGGTTTTGATGCGCAGACCGAAACCTATGTCGATATGATCAAGGCCGGCATCGTCGATCCTGCGAAAGTCGTCAGAACTGCCCTGCAGGATGCGGGCTCGATCGCAGCGCTCCTGATCACCGCCGAGGCGATGATCGCCGACATTCCCGCGAAGGAATCCACCCCGTCGGCCGGCAACGGCGGCATGGGATACTGAAAGCAGTGCCTGAACCGTTCGGCCGGCGCGGCCGGACAAAGCAATCCTCACCACAATCTGGAAGGAAGACCTCCATGGCTACACAGAGCACGACGAAACCATCTTTCTCCCGTCGGTGGGAAGACTATCAGCCTTCGAAGACCATGCTGGTCTGGGCATGTGTCGTGGCGATGATCGCCACGATCGTCGTCGGCTTCAGCTGGGGCGGCTGGGTCACCGGCGGCACTTCGCAAAATATGGCGAAAGCGGCTGGCGACACGGCGCGCGGAGAACTGGCATCCGCCATATGCGTTGAACGGTTCAACGCGGCGCCGGATTCCGCAGCGAAACTTGCCGAGTTCAAGGCGATACCGGACAGCTTCAAGAAGCGGCAGTTCGTCGAAGCCGGCGGCTGGGCGACGATGCCGGGACAGACATCGCCCGACAGGCTGGGTGCGCAGGCATGCGCCACCGCTCTTTCCGCTTGAGGCCAAGCCGATTTCCAAACGGCGCTCGGGCAAACGCCGGAGCGCTTCAATCTGCTGATCAAAGGAGCGTGAACCATGATCTCGTTTGTGAAAAAGCCGGATCCGCAGCAACCGGCTGAGAACGTCGAAGACAATCGCTTCGAGCAAATCCGGAAGGCAGCGGCTGAACGGCATCGCAAGTCGGATACCGACGGAACGCGCCGTCGAGCACGCCAGACGGCTGAAGACAACCGTCTCATATGAGAGAGCTGCGGCGACCATCCCGCGCACAGGTCAAGGTGCCCGCTGCTTGCCGGCGAGGCTTTGGGTAGCGGGTGAAGGACATTGAGCATCATGAGCCCTTCAAGCAGAGCCCAATCGGCGTGGATGTCGATTGGGAATTCCGCTGCTGCTTGCCGTGATCATCGAACCGTTGGAGTCTGAATACTGTTGACGAACGCCGTTGCATCGATGTCCCAGAACGAAGTTGGCAAGCGAGCCTGGCCCAGGATCCTGTCCGAATATCGGAAACCTCACAGAGGCCGCAGCCTGTTCGAACTGGCGGTGACGCTTGTCCCGTTCGTGAGCCTTTGGACGCTTGCGGCGATTGCGATCCAAAATGGTTTCTGGTGGGGCGTCGTTTTGACTATCCCGGCCGCGGGCTTCCTGCTTCGCCTGTTCATGATCCAGCACGATTGCGGCCACGGTTCCTTTTTCGCCCACCGAACGGTGGATGACTGGACCGGCCGCGCGCTTAGTGTCCTCACGCTGACACCCTACGATTACTGGCGCCGTGCGCATGCGGCCCACCATGCGTCTGCCGGCAATCTCGATGAGCGCGGCGTTGGCGACATCACGACGCTGACCGTGGCCGAATATCGGTCGCTGTCCAGCGCCCGTCGGCTCGCATACAGACTCTACCGCAACCCGATCGTGATGTTCGGCATCGGCCCGATCTGGCTTTTCCTGTTCAAGCAGAGACTGCCGTTCGGGATGATGCGCTCGGGCATGGAGCCCTGGGTCTCGACCATGGCGACCAACCTGGCGATCGTGGTGCTGGCGGCCGGCCTGATCTGGCTGGTCGGCCTGGGGCCGTTCATCCTGGTGCACCTGCCGATCGTAGCATTGGCGGGATCGGCGGGCGTCTGGCTGTTCTATGTCCAGCATCAGTTCGAGGAAACACACTGGTCGCAAGGTCCGGAATGGCAATTCCAGGATGCCGCCTTGCACGGCTCTTCCTACTACGACCTGCCGTGGGCGCTGCAGTGGCTGACCGGCAATATCGGCATCCACCACATCCATCATCTCTCCAGCCGGGTGCCCTATTATCGGCTCCCGGAAGTGCTCAGGGACTATCCGGAACTAGGCGCCATTGGCCGGATAACCATCGTCGAGAGCCTTCGCTGCGTGCAACTGGTCCTGTGGGACGAGTTCAGCCGGCGCCTCATCTCGTTTCGTGAGGCACGCCAAGCAACACCACCAAGGTAGCGTCGGCCAACCTCACGTTGCCATGAGTAGCCGCCTCCGCTGACAGAAATCCGATTTACCGGCGTGGGATCGAAGCCGACCAGCAGCCATGAGGAAGGCGTCGACGGCCTGCGGCCTCGAAGCGAGGCAGTGAGAATCGTTCCAATCTTGGATCTCAGTGAATCGTGCTCGCACCATCTGCAGGGTGAATACGATTCAGGATTGCGACCATCTCTTCGGCGTCACGCATCTGCATCCCGGTCGTCTGTCGGCTGCCGACTTCAGCGGGGCGTCCCGTGAAGGCATCGAAGACCGTCCAGGTCCCGTCCGTGTCAATGCGTCGGGCGTAGCGACTGGTCGTCGGTTTGAGGCTGCTCATGATACCTTTCGACGGTAGCGATGCACGACGGGTCAGAACGTTACACGGCTTGCGGCATGCCCAATGATCAGTGCTGGCGCTCATGCCGAAGCGCCTTTTCGACGCTGTTCTGCTCCTCGCCGTCGTCGGGGCGGTTCAATGTGACGGTGCAACGGATCAGGAAATTCCAGTTCGGGCCGTGCTCGATGATGAGATGCAAGTCGGTAATCTCCTCGAAATAGTGCTCGACGCTCTTCGGCCCTTCGTCGGTGCTATAGTCGATGACGGCCTTCCAGCGTTTGTCCGCATGCAAGGTGAAGACATTGCTCATGCGGAAATCCTGCGCCCGGCCGTCATCAGAAGGTGATGCTGGTCAGCACGATATAGAGAAGCGTGCCGGTCACGCTGCCGACCATGAGGACGAGCAGCCAAGCGGACGGATCGGCATTCAGCCGGGCGAGAAATCTCAAGCGGCGGCCTCATCGTGTGGGTGGGGAAGGAGCGTGAGAGGAGCAGTCCCATTCTCGGCTTCCCACTCGCAAAGCGCATTGCCGATGAACTTGGCCATACTGCTCACGGGAATGCCTAGCTTCAATGCGTCACCTGCCGTGAAGGCGGCCAGAAGGCCGGCCTCCTCGCTCACGCCATGCTGGAACTCCCTGACCAGCGGGGCGGCGAGGCGCTTCGCGTCGAGGCTCCCGGCCGAGATCGCATTGCGTGTGCAGGCGCCTGCATGGACGCGTATGATCATGTTCATATCGGCCGATGTCAGATGCTGTTGCTGCTGGGGAACGGAAGACATGACGTCCTCCTTTCGCGGTCGGGGCAAGGGCACGATGGCCGCCCTCAACCGGCAGCGCCCTGAACGAAGCCGCCGACGCTTTGACCCTAGCAGCATTCAGCAGGTCGCGCGAGTATATTCGCCCGTTTGAAGCAGCCTGAGCTAAGCCGGAGATCGGGAGTGGCGTGGCATAGAAGCCTTCATCCGGCGTGGCTTGTTTGCGAGTACCGGGTTGGGTGACAGCTTTGCCTCGGCCTCCATCCGCGCCTGCCGCAGCCTGGCGGTCTTGGCCTCGCGGCGCTCGGCTTCCGCGCCGATGAGGGCGCGTGCCGCATGGTCCGTGATATCGGCCTTGGTCTCGGCCTTGGACGACTTGGGTTTGAACAACTCATGCTCTTTGATGGATTTTCGCATATCCGCCTCTTCACCAGAAAGCAAAAAGGCCGGGCGAACCCGGCCTCTCCAATGCGCCTCGATGATCAGTGCCAGTACATCCGCGGTCAAGGATCAGAAGCGCAATCCCGTTACGCAGCCTGGAGATTCTCGGCCGCGCTCTTGCCGTTGCGGTTGTCCTTCACGACGTCGAAGCTGACCTTCTGGCCCTCGACGAGCGAACGCAGGCCGGCCCGCTCCACGGCGGAGATGTGGACGAACACGTCCGGCTGGCCGTTGCCGAGTTCAATGAAGCCGAAGCCTTTGGTCGAATTGAAGAACTTTACGGTTCCAGTATTCATGACGATTTCCTTTCAATCGCTCACAGAAGATTGCTTTGTCGCGCAAGGTGCGCGGCAAACGGTTCAGGTCGATTTTGAGAGGAAGATCGCAGAAGGCGCTGTTTGCGCCAGAAACAAAGTTCGACAAGCAAGATCGATATTGGGAACATAAGCGACAACGACGTTCGAAACAAGGCGCACTCGCGAATAAACTTTTTGCCGCCGGAGAACTAAGCTATTGCAGGAGACTCGAATTCCAGAAGCCCTCATTCGTAATGTGAGGTCGGCGGCGCTGACGACATGGATGATTGGCTGCAGCCCCCTGTAGAGTCTCGCGGCAGCGGCCCGAACGGATGCGCGGGCACCGTAGAACGCAGCGAGGCATGCATCTTCGCAGGGCTTTTCAACCGGCGCTCAGACGCGCCGTAGACTCAACTCTGAAACACCGGCAAGGCTGTCGTCAGTCTGCCAGGCCCCTGGTTCGGCCGGCGATGCGAAAGTTTCTGCTCTCGATGTCGACTACCTGTCCGCATCCGGAGCATTCGAGCTGCGTGTGGTTGCGGATCCAGTCGATGCTCTTGTTGGTCTCATAGCCGCAGACAGGACAGATGACCCCGATCTCGTCCTCGTCATGGCTGGCCGGCATTGGAGTCACTCTCAGGAAGATGAGCGAAGCCTTGAAGCCGGTTCAGCCGACGTTCGCAATTGTTTTAACGGTTGCGCCCTGCCGGTCTACCAAGAGGCGAACCGCAGCGGGCACCATAGCCTTTCTCACGGCAAAGGCTATAAGCGGACCACACTATCGTCGCCGTTCATGAATATATCCGCCGAGTCCGCGAAAGATCGCACGGGCAGGTCGGCAATACAGATCGCGCCGTTCGCCCAAAATGTCCGGCATCTTCCATCCGACAAGAGACTCTTTGCGATCGCCGCAAGTCGTGCTTCTAATTGCGGCCCGTCTCTGGCTCACGCATTCTAAGATCGATATCCCCATTGGCGGCGAGTTCGTCTCAGCGTCGCCGGCACGGAGATGTCTCCGCTACAATCTCACTGAAAGCCAACAATTGAAAAGCGACTATCAAAGGGACATCGACGCCATCGGGAAGATCGACGCAGTGCCGACCATCCTCGACGTGGTGTGCCGAACGACGGGAATGGGATTTGCGGCTGTCGCACGCGTCACCGAGGATCGCTGGATCGCGTGCAGGGTGCTGGACCATATCGCGTTCGGCCTTCAGCCCGGAGGCGAGTTGAAGGTCGAAACCACCATCTGCCACGAGATTCGCCAAAGCGGAGAACCCGTCATCATCAACAACGTTGCAGAAGATCCCGTCTCTTGCGGTCATCCGACGCCGGCGATGTATGGCTTCCAGAGCTATATCTCCATGCCGATCCTGCGCAAGGACGGCTCCTTCTTCGGGACGCTCTGCGCTATCGATCCGAAGCCGGCCAAGCTCAAGGATCCGGAAATCGTCGGGATGTTCAGGCTCTTTGCAGAACTGATCGCCGCTCATCTCGATTCCGTCGATCAGATCGCCGTGAGCGAGCAATTGCTTGCCCGGGAAAGGGCATTCGGCGCGATGCGGGAGAAGTTTATCGCCGTGCTCGGCCATGATCTGCGCAATCCACTCGCCTCTATCGTCTCCGGAGCCAAGCTGCTGATGCGCAGGCATGAGGCGGAACCCGACAGCAGACAGATCCTGCTGCTGATGCAGGGAAGCGTGCTGCGCATGCGTGGTTTGATCGACAATATCGCGGACTTCGCGAGATCCAGGCTGGGAGGCGGTCTGACGCTCGATCTGGATGCGGATGCCAGTCTCCTCGAACGAACACTCGATCAGGTTGTCGACGAACTGCGGACCACGCACCCTGATCGGTCGATCATTGCCGAGGTCTCGGTGGAACACGCCGTGCCCGTGGACCACGGTCGTATCGCACAACTTCTTTCCAATCTGATCGGCAATGCCTTGAGCTACGGCGACGTGGACAAGCCTGTCCGCGTGTCAGCAAAAGCAGATAAGTCGGGTTTCGAACTCGCCGTGGAGAACAGCGGCACCCCAATTCGGGCAGAGACGCTTGCAAACCTTTTCGAGCCCTTCGCGAGAGGCGAAAGTGGACGGAATGTCGAAGGTCTCGGCCTTGGGCTGTTCATCGCTTCCGAAATTGCGAAGGCCCATGGCGGAACGCTTGGAGTGACATCGAACGACTCATCGACCAGATTTGTTCTGGATATCCGTTCAGCACCGGCCGCTCGGGAAAATTCCAGCCATCCGGAACCAAACACCTAACGGGCAATTTCCTCTACTTGCAGCGAGCTGCCATTCCCGATGCGCGGAGGCTTGGATGCAATCCTGCATCATATGGAGCCTCGGTGACCTCCCGCCCTGCAGCCAAGATACTCGTTGTCGAGGATGAGCCCCTCATCCGGATGGATCTGGTGTCATCGCTCGAAGATATGGGCTTTCCGGTTCTCGCGGCGGCCAATGCCGACGAGGCGGTCGCGATACTGGAATCCGATCCTGCCATCATGACAGTGATCACGGACGTGGACATGCCGGGAACCATGGATGGCCTCGCTTTGACCTTTGTGGTTCGGGACCGGTGGCCGCCTTGTCACCTCATCGTCGTGTCCGGCCATAGGAGACCGAATACATCGGATATGGCCGAAGGCAGCCGGTTCATCAGAAAGCCGCTCACGACAGATGACCTTCACAGAACGCTCGCCGAATTGGACGTCGGAACCTGACGATCGCTTTCCGAGAGCACACTACGGACCAGCTTTATCCGCTTCAGAGCGCTCGCGCCGCGCAGTGAACTCCATCGCCAAAAGTACCGTCGGCCTTGTCCTGAGCGGGGCATTGGAACCTTTCGGCTTGCGGGACGTGACATTGCCCCCTGGGCTCGCACGATTGGTGGGTTTTAGCACAGCCTGCCCCGCAACGCCCCCTTTAGAGTGAGAGTGGGGACCGGGTTTGCCGTGACGGGTTGAAAGCCGGAGGAGAGTCCGACGGTGCCCGTCGCGGAGAACCGCGATGTCGAGATATGACCGCACCCCAGGCTCCGGCTCGCACCGGGCGAACCTTTACGACGAAATCACCGGCAAGATCATCGCCGAGCTTGAAGCTGGACGCTTCCCCTGGGCTCAACCCTGGGGCAAGGCCACGACCAAAGCCCCGCTCGGCTTGCCGCAGAACGCCAGCACCGGCCGCGCCTATAGCGGCATCAATATCCTGATCCTCTGGGGGGCCGTCGTCCAACACGGCTTCCCGGGACAAGGCTGGCTCACCTTCCGCCAGGCGCAGTCGCTTGGCGGCAATGTCCGCAAGGGCGAGCGCGGTACCACCGTCGTCTATGCCGATCGCTTCACGCCCGAGGACGAGAAGCGGCGCGCGAGAGAAACCGGCGAGGAACCGGGGACGATCCCGTTCCTGAAGCGCTTCACCGTGTTCAACACCGCGCAATGCGAGGGTCTGCCCGAGGACATCGCCGTCGCTATGCCGCCCCCGCCGCCGGATCTGATCGAGCCGAGGGTCGAGGTCCTGATCAAGGCCACCGGCATCGACTTCCATATCGGCGGGGATCGCGCCTACTATGTCCCGGCCCTCGACCATGTGGTCGTCCCGCCGCCGCAAGTCTATTTCGAGCCGATCAACTGGCACCGGACGACCCTGCATGAGCTGGGTCACGCCACGGGTCATGCGTCCCGTCTAGCCCGCGATTTCTCCGGCAGCTTCGGCACGAAGAAATACGCCTTCGAGGAGCTGATCGCGTTATCCTGACTCTGTGATCCTGTCTCAGAATCATGCATTGGAGGCGCCTCACCACGGCTCCGGTGAAGCTCTTCAGACGTCCGGGTCAAGCGTTC
>NZ_JBNPXB010000032.1:0-21431 GCF_050433525.1 Aminobacter sp. BE322
ATACAAACCATCGACCTCAATGCCCTGCCTCGATAGATTGCAAACCTGTTCGCGATGTCTTCGCACACCTGTTCGCGATGTCCCCGGTCCAAACAGTGGGGAGGGGTTAGGGTGGGGGTAACTCGGCTCGGCCGCGCGGCGCTCAGCCCCTGGCGCGGTCGGGATGCGCCTTGGCAAAAGCCTCGAGGCCTTCGCATCGCCCCGAAATCTCCAGCACCCGCTTCAGGCCCGAAATGTCGACGTTCCAGCGCAGGGCATTGTAGACCTGCGGCACCAGGCAAATGTCAGCCATGGTCGGGCCGTCGCCATGGCAGAACGCACCGGTCGCCGGGTTGTCGAGCAGCTTTTCGAAGGCGGCCAGGCCGTCGCCGATGAACTTCTGCATCCAGGCGTCGCGCGCCGCCTCGCCGTCACGTGCCAGCCGCATCAGCTCGGCGATCACGCCTGTGTTGCAGACGGGGTGGATCTCCATGGCGATGGCATAGGACAGCTGGCGCACGCGATGGCGGCCGATCGGATCAGACGGCAGGAAACCCACATGCCGGGTCTCGTCGAGATATTCGATGATCGCCAGCGACTGGGTGAAGGCATGGCCATCGATGTCGAGCACCGGCACCAGCCCCTGCGGGTTGCGCGCCAGATGCTCTGGCGACTTCTGGCTTTTGGCCAGCAGGTCGATAGAGACGGAGCGAAACTCCAGCCCCAGCATGTAAAGCGCAATGCGCACCCGGTAGCTCGCCGACGAGCGCCAGTAGTCGAACAGGACGGTCTCGCTCATGGCGGCTCAGGCCTTCTCGTACTTCGCCACGGTCTGCTCGATGGCACCGAAGATCGAGTGGCCGGTCTTGTCATGCATCTCGATGCGGACCTGATCGCCGAACTTCAGGAACGGCGTCTTCGGCTCGCCCTTCTCCAGCGTCTCGACGGTCCTGATCTCGGCGATGCAGGAATAGCCGGCGCCGCCGTCCGCGACTGGCTTGCCGGGCCCGCCGTCGAGCTTGTTGGACACGGTGCCCGAGCCGATGATCGAACCGGCGACCAGCGGCCGGGTCTTGGCGGCATGGGCAACCAGCGTGGCGAAATCGAAGGTCATGTCGACACCGGCGTTGGCCCGGCCAAACGGCTTGCCGTTGACCGAAACCAGCAGCGGCAGGTGCAGCTTGCCGCCATGCCAGGCTTCGCCCAGCTCGTCGGGCGACACCGCCACCGGCGAAAACGCCGTTGACGGCTTCGACTGGAAGAAACCAAAACCCTTGGCGAGCTCGGCCGGGATCAAGCCGCGCAGCGACACGTCGTTGACCAGCATGACAAGCCGTATCGCAGTATGGGCCTCGTCGCGGCTGGCACCCATCGGCACGTCGTCGACGATGACCGCCACCTCGCCCTCGAGGTCGATGCCCCAGGCCTCGTCGGCCATGACAACAGGATCGCGCGGCCCGAGGAAGGAATCCGAGCCGCCCTGGTACATCAACGGGTCGGCCCAGAAGCTCGCGGGCATCTCGGCGCCCCTCGCCTTCCGGACCAGCTCGACATGGTTCACATAGGCCGAGCCGTCGGCCCATTGATAGGCGCGCGGCAGCGGCGAGGTGGCATCGTGCTCGTGGAAGCGCATGGTCGGCTGCGAGCCGGTCTCGATGCCTTCGGCGACATTCGCAAGGCGCGGCCCGACATAGGCCCAGTCGTCGAGCGCGGCCTGCAGTGTACGGGCGATGTGGCCGACCTCGGAGCAGCGGGTGAGGTCTTTCGACACCACGACCAGGCGACCGTCGCGGGTGGAATCCTTCAGCGTGGCGAGCTTCATCTAGGTCCTCACTTGATGCTTCACTTGATGCCGGGCGTGCCGTCGAACTTGCGCTCGAGCCCGTCCCAGCAGTCGATATAGTTGTCCTGCAGCGTCTCCAGTTCGGCGGCGAACTTCGTCAGTTGCTGGGGAAAGCGCGTCTCGAACATGAAGGCCATGGTGTGGTCGAGCTTGACAGGCTTGAGCTCGACATTCGAGGCCTTTTCGAAGCCCATCGTGTCTGGCCCGTGCGGCAGCATCATGTTGTGCAGGCTCATTCCGCCGGGCACGAAACCCTCCTCCTTGGCGTCGTACTGGCCGTGGATCAGGCCCATGAACTCGCTCATGATGTTGCGGTGGTACCAGGGCGGCCGAAAGCTGTGCTCGGCCACCAGCCAGCGCGGCGGGAAGATGACGAAGTCGACATTGGCCGTGCCTTCCTCCCCCGACGGTGCCGTCAGCACCGTGAAGATCGAGGGGTCCGGATGGTCGAACAGGATGGCGCCGACGGGCGAGAAGGTCCTGAGGTCGTATTTGAACGGCGCATAGTTGCCGTGCCAGGCGACGACGTCGAGCGGCGAATGACCGATCTCGGTGACGTAGAACTTGCCGCACCATTTGACGTGGACGCGGCAGGGTGTCTCCTTGTCCTCGAAGGCGGCGACCGGGGTCTTGAAGTCGCGCGGATTGGCGAGGCAGTTGGCGCCGATCGGGCCGCGGTCCGGCAGGGTGAACTTCGCGCCATAGTTCTCGCAGATGTAGCCGCGGTGGAAGGCCGCGTCGCCAAGGCGCGAGACCTTGAACATCATGCCGCGCGGCACGAGGCAGAGCTCCGACGGCTCGACGTCGATGATGCCCATCTCCGTGAAGATGCGGATGCTGCCGACCTGCGGCACGACCATCAGATCGCCGTCGGCGTTGAAGAAATAGTCGTCCACCATGTCGTCGTTGAAGATATAGGCGTGGGCCGCCATGCCGACCTGGGTCATCGCGTCGCCCGCCGTAGTCATGGTGCGGATGCCCTGGATGAAGTTCAGCTTCTCCCTGGGTTCCGGCAGCGGGTTCCAGCGCAGCTGGCCGAGCGGCAGCGAGTGGTCGTCCAGGCATGGCGCGGTCTTCCAGTGCGGATAGCTGGCGTTGGAGAAGCGCTTGGTGTGCCGCACGCTCGGGCGGATGCGGTAGAGCCAGGAGCGTTCGTTGGTGCCACGCGGCGCGGTGAAGGGCGAGCCCGACAGCTGCTCGGCATAGAGCCCGTAATTGCACTTCTGCGGACTGTTCTGGCCCTGCGGCAGCGCGCCCGGCAGCGCCTCGGTCTCGAAGTCGTTGCCGAAGCCCGGCATGTAGCCGGTCGTTGCCGTCGTGGCCTGCGTGATGGTCTTGTCCAGCATGGCTTGCACCTCCCTTTCGGACGTGAGAACGTCGACTTGGTTGCAAGTGTAACCGTCTATTTTGTAACCATCAAAGGCTTCAGATGGCCGACAGCTTCGACCTCGAGAGCTTCCTGCCCTACCGCCTGAACCGGGCGGCGGAACTGATCAGCCTGAGCTTTTCCAGGGAATACAAGCAGCGCTTCCAGATGACGCGGCCGGAATGGCGCGCGCTCGCAGCCCTCGGCAGCGTCGGCCGCATGACCGCGACCGAGATCGGCACGCACTCCAACATGCACAAGACCAAGGTCAGCCGCGCGGTGGCCGCACTCGAGGAGCGCCGCTGGCTGAAGCGCCGCGAGAACGAGACCGACCGCAGGGTCGAGCATCTCGAACTCACTGCCGCTGGCCTCAAGGCCTATCGCGAGATCGCCGATCTCGCCCGAACCTATCAGGCAAGCCTCGAAGCCTCGCTCGGCGCCGGCGCAATCGAGCGCATCGAGGCGGGGCTGGTGGATGTCGAGCGGACGTTGCTGGCCGGAGCGAAAGGGCGGCGGTAAGCCGGGTCGCACTCCCTGATACTGAGGCGATGTCTCAAACCTTGGACCGTCGCTGGCTTCACCAATATCGCGGCATGGATCCCCGGGTCTGCGCAGTTCGGAGCGAAGCGAACTGCGCAGACCCGGGGATCCATGCCGTGACATTCGAACCGCCACTGCGGTCCAGAACTCAATTCCGAGAACCCTCGACCAGACCTCGATGCCGCCCTACCCGATCGGCAGCGGCCCATACTGCTTCAGCGTATTGAGCACGATCGAGGTCTTCACATGCTGTACGGAATCGTGCGGCAACAGCACCTCGTTGACGAAGCGCGACAGGTCCGACAGGCCGCGCACCGCGACCTTGAGGTGATAGTCCATTTCGCCGGTCAGCGAATAGGCCTCCAGAACCTCCGGCAGATCGTTGACCAGCCGGGCAAAACGCTGGGCGTTGTCGCGGTTGTGGGTGGCGAGCGTCACCGAGATGACCACCAGGAGGTCGAGGCCCAGCCGCTCGCGGTCGAGCAAGGCCTGGTAGCCGCGGATGAAGCCTTCCGCCTCCAACCGCGCACGCCGGCGCGAGCATTGCGAGGCCGACAGCGCGATCTTTTCCGACAGCTCGTTGTTGGTCAGCCGGCCGTCGCGCTGCAGCTCGCGCAGGATCCTGAGGTCGAACTGGTCCAGTGTCCCATTCATTGCATGCGGCTCCGCATCCATGCACGTTTCACGCATAGATCGACCCAAATTAGCCCTGAATGCAAGCACATTGCATCCAGACGGGAGCACAATATGCGTGAACCTGTTTTCCGAGGAGGATTTGCCATGGGTCCGTTTCCGCATGATGCGCCGCCGGCCAAGATCAGCGCGAAGAACCCCGCCGGCACCGACGGCTTCGAGTTCGTCGAGTTCGCGCACCCCGAGCCCGAGAAGCTGGAAGAACTTTTCACCCGCATGGGCTATCAGCCGGTAGCGCGCCACAAGACCAAGAAGATCACCGTCTGGCGGCAGGGCGACATCAACTACATCGTCAACGCCGAGCCGGGCAGCCATGCCATGCGCTTCGTCGACCAGCATGGCCCTTGCGCCGCGTCGATGGCCTGGCGCGTGGTCGATGCCAAGCATGCCTTCGACCATGCCGTGTCGAAGGGTGCTGTGCCCTATACCGGCACCGACAAGGCGCTCGACGTGCCGGCCATCGTCGGCATCGGCGGCTCGCTGCTCTATTTCGTCGACAAGTACGGCGCCAAGGGCTCGGCCTATGACGCCGAGTTCGAATGGCTCGGCGAGCGCAATCCGAAGCCCGATGGCGTCGGCTTCTACTATCTCGATCACCTGACCCACAACGTCTATCGCGGCAACATGGACAAGTGGTGGGACTTCTACCGCGAGCTGTTCGGCTTCAAGCAGATCCACTTCTTCAATATCGATGGCCGCATCACCGGCCTGGTCAGCCGCGCCATCACCTCGCCCTGCGGCAAGATCCGCATCCCGCTGAACGAGTCCAAGGACGACACCAGCCAGATCGAGGAATATCTGAGGAAGTACAAGGGCGAAGGCATCCAGCACATCGCCGTCGGCACCGACGACATCTACGCCGCGACCGACAGGATCGCCGACCGTGGCCTGAAGTTCATGCCCGGCCCGCCCGACACCTACTATGAGATGTCGCACGAGCGCGTGCACGGCCATGACGAGCCGATCGAACGTATGAAGATGCACGGTATCCTGATCGACGGCGAAGGCGTGGTCGATGGTGGCACGACCAAGATCCTGCTGCAGATATTCTCGAAGACCGTCATCGGCCCGATCTTCTTCGAGTTCATCCAGCGCAAGGGCGACGAAGGCTTCGGCGAGGGCAACTTCCGCGCGCTGTTCGAATCCATCGAGGAAGACCAGATCCGCCGCGGCGTGATCTCCCAGTCCGCCGCCTGACCGGCGACGTCGAAACCCTCCTGCGGGGCGGATTGCCGCGAGGCGATCCGCCCTTTTTTCTTTTCTGCCGCAAGGTTGATCCAGGACAAGGAATGCCGCCGCCGGGCCAGCCAGAGTTGCGCCTGAAGACAGGTCCCACATGCCACGGGAGGCAGCAGCAATGGGTATTGTTCCGCAGGCTCGCGAACTCTGGCACTCGGCCGTGCTCGGCTTTCAGGATTGGCGCCGGCGCCGTGCGGCTGTGCATGAGATCGAGGCGCTCGGTTGCGACGAGGGCGGGCGCGTGCTCGCCGAATGCGGGCTGTCTCAGGCGGAGTTCAGGCAGGCCATGCGCCATGCCTTCGCCTCGAAGTTCCTGCTGCCCGAGGCGATGAAGTCCAGAGGCATCGACGCCGAGGTCTTCGAGAACCGCCACCCGGAATGGAGCCGCGACATGCGCCGGACCTGCATGCTCTGCCCCGAGCGCCGCCGTTGCAGCACCCGGCTCGCGGTCGGAGAGTTCGAAGCTTCCTATCGGAGTTTCTGTCCCAACGCAGGCGATATCGACGCCCTGGCTGAACGCGGCGACTGCCGGCTGCCCGGCTGAGCGATCAAACCTTTGGGGCCGTGACGGCGCGGATACGCGCGCGGCGGTATGCGTCGGGGATCGAAAGCGCCCAGACGAACAGTCCGCCGGCGTGGCGGCCGATGAAGGACTGGTCGGGCGTGGTCGTCACATAGGTCAGCACGGAAAAGAAGACGACGAAGAACGCGAAGATCAGCCCGCGCATGGCATCGCGCACCGCGACATGGCCCGCACCCGGCAGGACGATCGCCAGCGCCAGCACCAGATAGGGATTGATCGGCTTGGCCATGGGCATCCTCATGCGGCTTGGCAGACGGGGCTGGCCGGCTCGTCCGCCAGGACCGCGCTCAGCGTCTCGGCTTCGGCAATCGCCTGCCGCACCAGCTCGGCCGGGATCGCCGCCAGCGAAAAATGGGCCTGGCGCAGCAGCATATGCGCGCCGCGCTCGCCCTGGGCAGCCTGCCGGATGATGCGTGCTCCGCGCGGGGTGATCACCGCCTCTTTCACCTGCGGGTCGGAGAACAGGGAGTGGAACATGGCAGACATGCGCACTGCCTGTCGCTGTGTTGCGGTGCCGTCGCCGCGCACCAGCAGGGCTGCGTCGGTCTCGGGTGGTGCCATCCAAACGGGCATGTCGTGGACGAGCGAATAATATTCGGCGCCCGTCGGGCGGGCGAGCGCGCCGATGGTCGGCCTGGCGCAGGCCGTCTTCTCGCTGACGGTTACCCTCAGCCAGAGTTGCGGCAGGCGCCGCGTCACCATGGTGTCGGCGATGAGCTCGATCTTGGCCGGCCTGCCGTCCTCAAGGCGGCCGGTCAGGATCGGAAACTGGTCTGCGGAATGGCTGATGCGGGCTTCTTGCAACAGTTCGGCAGCTGCAGCGAGCAGCCCGCGCCGGCCGGTGAGCGCAGCCCGATGATCGCCGGCCGCACGAACGCCTATCCAGGCGCAAGATGCGGCAACGAAGGCGGAAAAGGCGATGGCGGTGATCATCGGAGGCGCGCCGGAGAGCTGAGCGGCGGCGCTATCTGCGCCGCCGTCGGTTGCGTCAATAACCCTGCGGTCTCGGCCAGGGCATGGTGAACTGGTCGCCGCGGCGCACGAACTGGTAGCGCCGGAAGTGGAACCAGAGCGAGGCGACGATGTAGAAGCACATCATCGCGCTGAGCTGCGTGCCGTAGCCGAGGAACACGGCGAAGTACGCGGTCGAGCACAGGATGAGCAGCACGATCGTCGGCAGCGGATGGAACGGATGCACATAGCCGCGCTTGATCGTATCGAGCGGCCACTTGTTCCGGAACATCACCATGTTGAAGGTCATGAAGGTGTAGCCGAGCAGGCCCGACAGGATCGAGAAGGTCACGACCTGGTCGAGCGGCGCGCCGAGGGCGAAGATCAGTGCGATCGGCACCAGGAACACGATGGCGCGGTAGGGCGTGCGGTAGACCGGATGCACGGCTCCGAACCAGCTCGGCAGGTAGCGGTCGCGGCCCATCGAGAACCAGGCGCGCGAGGCGTCGTTGATGCAGCCGTTGGCGGAAGCCAGCGTGGCGAAGGCCGTGCCGACGAAGAGCAGGACCATCAGCCCGGTGCTGCCGGTGACGCGGGCGGCGTCGAACAGCGGCGTGCCGGCCTGGCCGAGATATTCCCACGGCACGAGGCCCGAGGACACGTACCAGGTCATGGTCGCGGCGATCAGCAGCGTCATGATGCCGGCCATGGTGCCGTAGGGCAGCGAGCGGGCGGGCGAACGTACTTCCTCGGCCGCCTGGCAGGTGCCCTCGATGCCGAGGTAGTACCAGAGGCCGAAATGCAGGGCCGCCACGATGCCGACCCAGCCATAGGGCAGGGGATCGGAGGTGATGGCCGAGAAGTCGAGCGGCACCGCCGATGCGCCGAACTGCACCGACACGAACAGCGTGACGATGGCCAGGAAGGCGACTGCGGTGATGACCAGGTTGAAGGTCAGCGTCGCGAGAACGCCGCGATAGTTGAGCCACGCCAGGAACATGATGGCGAGGATGATGAATGGCTGTTGGTTGAGTCCGGAATGACCCTGCATGCCTGCCACCGTGTCGAGCAGGAAGCCGACGGTGATGGCGTTGGCCGCTTCCAGCATGGTGTAGGCCATGACCAGGAACAGGCCGACATTGAAGGCCATCAGCGGGCCGACGATGTGCTTGGCCTGGGCGTATTGGCCGCCGGCGGCCGCGACCGTCGAGGTCACCTCGGAGTCGATCATGGCCACGCAGGTATAGAGCAGGCCGGCCACCCAGCAGGCGATCAGGCCGGCGATCATGCCGCCTTTGCCGACCGAGAAGTTCCAGCCCATGTATTCGCCGACCAGCACGATACCGACGCCGAGCGCCCAGATATGGGCCGGGCCGAGCACGCGCAGCAGTTGCAGCCGTTCGGGCTCGGCCGCGGTTGAATTCACGTTTGCCATCGCTGTTCCCCTCAGATCTCGTGGCGCTCTGCGGTCGCCTCGATCTCGCCTTCGCGAGAGGAGATCAGCAGCTCGTTGTCGTAGGTGGAGTCGATGCGGATGAGGTCGATGAGCATCAAGACGCCGAACATGGCGGAAAGTGCCCAGGCCACATATTCGAGAATGTTCCAGCTATCCATTGCGGCCTCTCCTAGCGCTTCTTGTTGCCGAAGCGTTCTTCGATGACTTCGCGGTATTCCCTGTCGGATAGCCGCACGACCATGACGAAGTAGCCGATCACGAGGACGGCCATGACGATGAGGGCCGGCCAGCTGAAGCTGTAGTCGAAGCGCGCGGTGATGATGTCGTTGGCGGCTGCCGGATCGGTGATGCCGAGAGCTGCCCATTGCTGCTGTTCAGTGGCGTTCTGGCCGAGCGTTTCCCAGGTCGGATTGGCGACCGGGTTCGGCACCTTGGCGGCACCTGCGAGGCCCATGTAAAGCGGTATATAGAGCGCACCGACGGTCAGCACCAGAAGCGTGACGACGTCGAAGATCTGCCCGACGAGGCCTTGTTTCGGAGGTTGGTAAGCCATGTTGCCGCCCCCCTTCAGCGCTTGCGCCGGCGCATCTCGTCGAGATGCTTGAGGTCGAGGCCGTAGATGAAGTGCTTGTCTTCCTCGTAGTGACGGAGCATTGCAACGATCGCCGCCGTGTTGAAGACCAGCACCAGGCCGCCGGCGACGGCGAGGATGATGCCGATCGCTGGCGTCGAGATGTAGGACCAGACGCTGAACAGCGCGAACAGCAGTGTCGCCCACAGCACCACGACGAAGGCCACGAGACCTGCACGGTCGCGTCCGTGCATTCTGGCGATGCGCTGGTCGAGACTCGAATCCGCGCTTTGATGAGCTAGTGTCGCTTCCATTTCCTCCTCCAAGTGGCCGTTTTCGGCTTCATTGTGCGGGAAATTAATTTCCCCTGAGGAATGTCCGGCAAAGTCAATTTGCTGTCAAGCAGACGATGCGCGCACTTGTCGCACGCGGACACGGCGTCACAGCGCAATGTTCTTGAATCGGCAACAGATTTGCCATTTTTCGAGCTGTCGGAAAATTTATTCGAAAAGTCGCAATCAGGCCGGAAATGATGCTGGAAATGCATTGCCGGCCTGTTCGGCGGCATTTTCTGGCGGGGAGTCGCAACGGGGGCGCCGGCGACACGCAGCGCGGGATCGGGAAAGCCTGGCCGCCGCCGGGCGACGGAGGCGTCGCCCGGCGGGCCGGGATCCGAGACGGGTTTCAGCCTTTGGGTTTCAAGGCAAAGAGCACGAATTGCGTCGGCGGCGTCTCCTTTTTGGTCTTGTCGGTGACGACCAAATAGAGCTCGTCGGACAGGCGGGCCATGCCTTCGAAATTGTCGTTCAAGAGGGCGCTCGAACCCGGATCGAGGTTGTCTGCATCGCAGGGGTGGCCTTCGCCGCAGGAATTGGGGTCGATGACCCTCAGCCTGCCCACGCTCGGTCCGCCCTTGCTCTCGCGCGTCCGCTCCAGGATGAGAAGCCGGCCGTCGGGCATGGGCTCGATGGCCTTGAGGTTGCTGCGCTTGGGCTGGAATGTCGCGAGGGTCCAGCGCTTTCCGTCGAGGCCGTGGATCGTATGGGTGTCGCCAGCCTCGCCGAGCATCGCTTCCTCGGGGGCGGTGACGATGCCGTGCTCCCTGGTCTCGGCGACCGCTTCCAGCCGGCTATTGGTTTCGCTGTATTTCGCCGGGTCGGCCAGCGCGTCCGGCAGTTGCACGGCCCCAAGGGCAGTGCCGTCCGGCTTGAATCGATGGATGGCGGGACCGTCCTCGAAGGCGATAAGCAACTCGGTGTCGCCCGCCTGCCCGTTGTCGCCGTTGACGGCGGCAAGGCCCTCGGCGTTGACGACCGCCGGGGTGGTGCCGGTGCTCAGAGGTATGGACAGCACCGGCTCGAGCCGGGAGATCGTGCCGTCGGTCACCTCCAGCCGAAAGTGATGCAGGATCCCGTCGTCGGAGACTGCGTAGAGCAGCTTCTCGTCGGCGTCCCATGCGAGCCCCGACAGCTCGTTGATCGCCTGCCCGCCGGGTCCGGTGGCGGGCGCGGTCATGCTGTCGAGCACGGTGAGTTCGAGCGGCTGGGCGGTGGCCAAGGCAGCGAAGCCCAGGGTCGATGCGCCGATCAGAAGCGCGGCAATGTGCTTGGTCATCTTGTCACTCCTATTGCAGACTTGCCTGGGCGACCGCCCGGTGGGCCGGGATGCCGCCCAGCTTGCGAAGGGCGGGCAGGAACCGGTTGTGCTTGGTGGTGGGGTCGAGCAGCGCCGTTGCCACGCAATACTTCGAACAGCGCTTGGTCGGATGCTGGTGCAGTGACCTCAGTATCCCGTCGGCGACGCCGTTGCCGTTGGCCGACTTGGTCTCCAGGATGAACAGGTCGCTGTCGACGGCAAGCTCGGCATCGGCGGCGAAGAACTTCAGGCCGCCGTCGATGGTCATGCGCTCGCCGGCCTGCTTGGCCACCAGGGTCATGCGGCGGTAGCGCATGTCGATCACCCGCGACAGCGCATGCGGGAACGGCATGCCGTATTGTGCCCGGTAGACGGTGTCGACATAGGCAAGGGCGTCGTCGTCCAGCGTGCCGAAGGTGGCCGGGTCCCGGTCGAGGCGCTTCTTGATCGTGATCCCGCGCTTGTCCTTGAGCTTGACCTCGAGGAAGCACAGCCCGGCCTCGACATAGCGGCGGATGCGTATCTTGGCCCGCTGCCGTCTGCCCTGGTGGTGGTCGAAATAGCTGCGGCGTTCGACGTCGTCGAAATAGCAGGTCTCGTAGGTGAAGGCGCGCAGGCCATCGATCTCGAGCATGTCGAAGGCGCGGGCCAGGTCGCCGGCGGCGTGCCGCAGCACGGAGCCGTCGACGACGTACTTGTTGTCCAGCCGCTCCAGCATCGCGGCCTTGCCGTTGAGCTCCTGCAGGCTGATCGGCGCGAAGCCGTGCTCCAGCCAGGCGTCAGTGCTTGCGATAGTGGACATTGAGCTTCGCCATTTCCGTGATGTAGTCGAGCTGCAGGACCTGGTAGGACAGCACGTCCACGCCCAGCCTTTCGGAAAGCTCGGCACGCATCGAGGCGGGATCCGCCAGCAGCGCGAGGTTGATCTTGTCGAGCGACACCTTGGTGCCGCTGACCGACTGCAGCATCTTCGGATGATCGATCACATAGGCGCCGAGCAGGACGAAGAGCACGGTCGAGGCCACGAAGGTGACGGTCGTCCCCTGTACCGAGCAGATGACGGCGATCGCCACGCTGCCGAAGAAATAGGTCATCTCGGTCTTGGAAAGCGGCTCCGAGCGCAGCGTGAACAGCGCCAGGATGGCAAACAGCCCGAAGCCGGCGGCGACGCCGAACTGTACCGCCGACAGCACGGTGAGCACCGCGAACACGAAGATGTTGAAGAGAGCGGCGGCGGTGACCAACTCCTTGTCGCGGTAGCGCCGGTAGTACATGCCGAACAGAAGCATCGACATGCCCACGAGATTTGCGGCGAAGCGTACGGCCTCGAGGGCGAGAGGGTGCTGCAACAGTTGCGCGATCATCGGCCCCTCCCCTTCCGCGAGGCGGGGCGCCATGGCGCCTGTGTCGACATCTGTGTGGGTCGCATTTCGGTTCTCCTGACTTTCACCGCGTGGCGGCGACATCAGGAAGAACGGGCGTGCTTTGGGTCTATTCCATCGCCGGCAAAGTATTTTATAGTTTCAGGAAGCGGAATGAATGCAATCGGTTAGCGGGTGGTGACGCGCCAGCCGCGCATCAGCCCTGGCAGATGGCGCGGCCGTTGAGCAGGCCCCAGCCATAGACCGGATCCTTGCCCGGTGCGCCGAGGTCCTCGGCGTTGCGCTGCAGGATCTCTTCGATCTCGGCGGCGGTGAGCGCCGGGTTCGACGCCTTCAGGATGGCCGCGGCGGCCGAGACGAACGGCGCGGCGAAAGACGTGCCGGTCCGCGGCTGCGCGCCCTTCACCGAGGCTGCGGTCCAGACCTGGACCCCTGGCGCGGCGATGTCGATATGCGCGCCCGAGCCGGCGCGCCTGTAAGCGTTTTTGCTCCGGTCGATCGCCGTCACCGCGATCACCCCGTCATAGGCGGCGGGATAGAGGGGTGCCGCGCGCGGGCCGTCGTTGCCGGCTGCCGCGACCATGACGATGTCGCGCTGGTTGGCCCGTTGCACGGTTCTTTCCAGCAGCGGGTTGGCCGGTCCGGTGAGGCTCATGTTGATCACCTTGACGCCGCGCGACGCGAGGATGTCGATGGCGCGCACCAGGTCGTAGACCGCCGACCTGTCGTCATTGCCCTTGCCGCGATGAAAGGCGTCGACGGCAATCAGTTCGCTGCCCGGCAGAAGCCCCGGCGCGCGGCTCTCCCCGGAGCCGACAAGCAGGGCAGCGACGGCCGTACCGTGCTGGCGCCCCGAAGCGGGAAGGTCGCCCTGGCCGATCCGGATCGTCTCGACCCGTCCGCCGGCGAAGGCGAGGTGGTCGCCATTGATGGCCGTGTCGATGAGGCCGATCCGGCCTCCGACCGTGCATCGGTCGGCCAGCGTTTTCGCCGGCGGCCAGCCGACCACGTGCCGCGCGAGGCAGAGCCCCTCGGTGCATGGTTCGGCGCCAGCCTGTTCTGGTCGATAGTAGTGGTTCAGGTCGACCACCGCACCCTGTGCCAGCGCTGCCGCGCGCGCCCGTGCCGCCTCCAGGGTGACGCCGCGGGGTACGCCGAGCCTGACGAGACTGCCGCCGCCCTCGGTCGCCAGCGCCACGCGCTCGCGCACCTCGTAGCCCTCGGCCACCAGCCTGTTCTCGGCTGCCTCGTCGAGGCCGAGCGCAACGATCTCCCTCGGCACGTGCCGCGGCAGTTGGCGCTGCGGCGCGGGTCGAGGCTGCTGGCGAATCGCCTGACGCCGGAGGATGGCCAGCGGATCGCCGCCGTTCCCGGCCGAAGGCCCCGTCCGGTCGGATGGGTCGCTGTCATCGTCGTCGTCGCTATCGTCACCGTCGTCGTCATCGGCCAATGCCTGGCCGACGCCCAGGACCGACCCTTGCCAGGGGCCATCGATCGGCGCGCCGAAGGTCGCAAGCAGGACAGAAATCAGGGCCGCGGTCAGGCCGTTCGAAACTTGTGCAGGCATGGTCGGCTCCTTCTCCGCACTGTCGGCGGCAATGCAATTGTTAGCGCTCCACATAAGACTTCCGACAACCTATATCATTTCGATGGCATTTGTGCATTTTGGGGCAACGGACGGAGGTCCGATCTATTCCCCAGACGATCAGGACAGGGCCGCATGAAAGGTGACGATGTTCAGGTGAGCGACCGGCTGGTTGCCTTCCTGCCCAATCTGCGCCGCTTCGCCATATCGTTGTGCCGCTCGCGCGATCTCGCCGACGATCTGGTGCAGGCCGCCTGCGAGCGCGCACTTGCCGGCCAGGATCGGTTCGAGCCCGGTACGCGTTTCGATGCCTGGATGTTCCGCATCCTGCGCAATCTCTGGATTGATCACGTCCGCCGGACAAAGACTGCGGGACCGACCGAGGACATCACCGAAAGCCACGGCATTGCCGGTGACACCGGCGAGCGCGAGGCCGAAGCCCGGCTGACGCTGAAGAGTGTCGCCGAAGCCATCGACGAACTGCCCAACGAACACCGTGAGGTGCTGCTGCTCGTCTGCGTCGAGGATCTGTCCTACAAGGAGGCCGCCGAGGTTCTGGCCATTCCCATCGGCACGGTGATGAGCCGGCTTGCCCGTGCCCGCAAGAATCTCGCGGAAGCAGCCGGAATAAACCCCGCGGTCGACCGTTCACCCGCAAAAGGGCGAAATCCATGAGCAGCCGGCACTTCGACGACGAGACACTGATGGCCTTCGCCGACGGCGAGCTGGACGCCGAGACGTCCGCGCGCGTCGAAGCGGCCATGGAGACCGACGACGAGCTGGTGATGCGGGTGGCGAGCTTCATCGAAAGCCGCGCCCAGGCCGCGGCGGCACTGAAGCCGATCATCGACGAGGCTGTCCCGGAAGCGCTGACGCGCGCGGTGGAGAAGATGATCGAGGAAAAGCGAGCGTCTGAGACCGCGCCGGCACGGGAAGACAACGTCGTCGCCTTCCGCCCGGCGGCTCGGCCGGTTCGTTCGAGCTGGATACTGCCCCTGGCGGCATCGCTGGCGGCGGCCGTATTCGGCCTCGGCGGCTACCTTGCCGGCCAGGCGAACGCGCCGCAGCCGCCCCTCGCCTTCGCCGCCATCGCTGATCCGGCGATGCTCAGGGTACTCGACGCCGCACCGTCGGGCTCGCAGTCGACCGTCGCCGCAGGGGCGGTCAAGCTGGTTTCGAGCTTCCGCGACGGCTCCGGCGCGCTCTGCCGCGAGTTCGAGCTGGCCGAGGCGGCGGGCGGGACGACCGTGACGGTCGCCTGTCGGGCGCAACAGAGCTGGTCGGTAAGGCTTGCGGTCGCGGCTGCGGCCTCGGGTGGTGCGGACTATGCGCCGGCCGGTGCGGCAGAAACGGTCGACGCCTTCCTGGCGACGACAGGCGCCGGCGCGCCGCTTTCGGAGGCGGACGAGAAGGCCGCGCTCGCCAGGCCTTGAGCTATCTGGCCGTGAGCTGCGGCCCGCGCTTCTTCTCGCTGGCATAGAGCGCCACCGCCATGGCGCGGTTGCGGACCCCCAGCTTGTCGTAGAGATTCTTGAGGTGATACTTCACCGTGTTCTCCGAGATCCCCGTGCGGGTGGCGATCTGCAGGTTTGTCCAGCCGTCGGCGAGCACGGCCAGGAGTTCCAGCTCGCGCACGGTCAGCCGCGACAGCGGCGTCTCGTTGATCTTGGCGACGTCGACATAAGGGATGCAGATGCGGCCGTTGGCGACGGCCAAAAGCGTGTCGAACAATATGCAGGGATCGTCGAACTGGTAGCAGAAACCCTGCGCCCCGAGCCGCACGCATTGCTTCAGGATGCCGATGTCGTGGTCGTTGGAGAAGATGACGATGCGGGTGGCAAGCTCGCGGCGCTGCAGCTCGGCCAGCACGTCGGCGGCGTCCATGTCGGACAGCTTCCAGCCGACTATGGCGACGTCGAAGGCCAGATCCCCTTGGGCCACGGCCTGCACGAAGGCGTCGCCCGCCTGCATGCCCTCGGCAAAGGCGAAGCGTTCGTCGCGATCCAGAAGGTCGCGGAGGGCCGAGATCACCAGCGGGTTGCGCTCGGCGATCAGAACCTTGAGCTTCTTGTCTTGCGCCATGGGCTCGCCATCGAGTTCGTGCCTGGGCGCATTCCACTTGAGAACGCGGGCTTACGCCCGCGCTCCAGCGACACAAATCAGTCGTAGATTCGGAATTTCGCGACCAGATCGCGCACTTCCTCGCGCACGGCCGACTCGATTGCCGCGTTTCCGGCCTCGCCATTGGCCGCCAACCCGTCGATGACACTCATCGTCAGGCGGCCGACCTGGCGGAACTCGTCGGCCAGGAAGCCACGCGTCGTGCAGGCCGGCGTGCCGAGGCGGACGCCCGAAGTCACCATCGGCCCCTGCGGATCGAACGGGATGCCGTTCTTGTTGCAGGTGATGTGGGCGCGGCCGAGCGATGCTTCCACTGCCTTGCCAGTGAGGTTCTTTCGCCTGAGGTCGACCAGCATCAGGTGCGTGTCGGTGCCACCCGAGACGATGTCGACGCCGCCCTCCTGCAGCGTTTCGGCCAGCACCTTGGCGTTTGCGACGACATTTGCCGCATAGATCTTGAACTCAGACGTCAGCGCCTCGCCGAAGGCGACTGCCTTGGCGGCGATGACGTGCATCAGCGGCCCGCCCTGAAGGCCGGGGAACACCGCCGAGTTGATCTTCTTGCCGATCTCCTCGTCGTTGGAGAGCACCATGCCGCCGCGCGGACCGCGCAGGGTCTTGTGCGTGGTGGTGGTCACCACATGGGCATGGTCGAGCGGATTGGGGTGCACGCCGCCCGCCACCAGGCCGGCGAAATGCGCCATGTCGACGAACAGCTTGGCGCCCACCTCGTCGGCGATCTCGCGGAACGCCTTGAAGTCGATGATGCGCGGATAGGCCGAGCCCCCGGCCAGGATCACCTTGGGCTGGTGCTTCTTGGCAAGGTCGCGCACCTCGTCCATGTCGATGCGGTGGGTATCGGTGCGCACGCCGTAGGACACGACGTTGAACCACTTGCCCGACTGGTTGACCGGCGCGCCGTGGGTGAGATGCCCGCCGGCGGCGAGGTTGAGGCCGAGGAAGGTGTCGCTCGGCTGCATCAGGGCCATGAACACCGACTGGTTGGCCTGGCTGCCGGAATTCGGCTGCACGTTGGCGAAGCTGCAGTTGAACATCGCCTTGGCGCGCTCGCGGGCGAGATCCTCGACCTCGTCGACATACTGGCAGCCGCCATAGTAGCGGCGGCCGGGATAGCCCTCGGCATATTTGTTGGTCAGCACGGAGCCCTGTGCTTCCAGTACCGCCTTGGAGACGATGTTCTCCGAGGCGATCAGTTCGATCTCGTCGCGCTGGCGGTTGAGCTCGCGACCGATCGCGTCGGCCACGGCGGGGTCGGCCTGGGCCACGCCAGTACGGAAGAAGTGGCGGGGGCTGCCGATGCCGGGTCTGGTTGGGATGTTCATTGGGCTCCTCCTGAGGGCGCGGACGGGCGCCTGAAATTTCGTCGTCATCCGGTCCAGCCGAGGCCGGCCGAAATGCAGTTGATGGAAAGCAGCAGCGCATTGACCGCGCGCTTGGGCTTGGCGGTGGCGCCGTCCTGGCTGCGCACCTCGCGCAGCAGCTGCACCTGCAGCCGGTGGATCGAGTCCATCTGCGGGCGGATGCGGTCGAAATGGCGCTTGAAGGCCGGGAAGCGCTCCGAGAGCTTCAGGCCGCCATTGACCTCGGAGATCATCTTGCGGGTCAGCGCATATTCGGCGGCGATCTTGCGGTAGATGCGCTCGCCGGTCTCGTGGTCCTGCACAAGTCCGGCATAGAGGCGGCCGATGTCCATGTCGGTCTGGTAGAGACCCTTGTCGACCTCGTCGACGACGAGGCGGAAGAAGCGCGAGCGCTCGAACATCTGCCGCAGGAGGTCGAGGCCGGCCTCGCCGCGGACGTTGACGAAGGAATTCAGCGCGCTGCCGATGCCGTACCAGTTGGTGAGCAGGTGCCGGTTCTGGCTCCAGGCGAAGACCCACGGGATGGCGCGCAGGTCGGAGATGTCGCGGGCGCCGAAGCGGCGTGCCGGGCGCGAGCCGATCTTGAGCAGCGACAGCTCCTCGACCGGGCTCGCCTGGTTGAAGTAGTCGATGAAGCCCGGCTCGTTGATCAGGCCCGAATAGGAGGCCTGCGACATGCCGGTCAGCGCTTCCAGCGCCTCGCTGAACTCGGGATTGTCCTTGAGCTCGGCTTCGTTCTGCGACTTCACCGAATGGGCAAAGACGCTCGCGGCCAGAATCTCCAGCTGGTAGAGGCCGGTGCCGCGATTGGCGAATTTCGACGACACGACCTCGCCCTGCTCGGTGACGCGCATGGCGCCGCCGATGGTGCCCGCGGGCTGGGCGGCGATCGCCCGGCCGGTCGGCGCGCCGCCGCGGCTGACCGAGCCGCCGCGGCCGTGGAAGAAGCTGATCTTGACCTTGCGCTTCTCGGCGAGCGCGGTGATGCGCCGCTGCGCCTTGTTGAGCTCCCAGTTGGAGGCGAGAAAGCCGCCGTCCTTGTTGCTGTCGGAATAGCCGAGCATCACCTCCTGGCGGTTGCCGAAGTCGCGCACCGAGCGGCGGACGATGGACACGCCGAGCAGCTGGTCGAGGATGTCGGGCGCGGCCCGCAGGTCGGCGATAGTCTCGAACAGCGGCACGACGCGCAGGCCGATGGTGCCGCTGCCGTCGAGCGCGGTCGCCAGCCCCGTATATTGCGCCAGGAGGTAGACGGCGAGCAGGTCGTCGCTCGACCGCGTCATCGACAGGATGAAGGCGCCGACCGCGCCGCCGTTCATGCCGGCCGAGGTGTCGCGGATCACGTCGAACAGGTCGAGCAGCTCGCGCGCCTCGTCCGACAGCTTCTGCCTGTCGGCATCGAGCTGTTCGCCTGAATGCAGGGCTGCGCGGATGCGCGCCCCCCAGGCGGGGGAGCCGGCAGCGGGTGCAGCGTCGCCGTCGACCGCCTTGAACAGCTGGGAAAGGACGCGGTTCACGACGGTCGAGTTCTGCCTGATGTCCAACGACACGGTGCGGAAGCCGAAGCTCTCGACCTGCTGGCGCAGCGGCCGCACGAAACGCCGCGCCACCAGGGTGCCGCCGATCCTGCCAAGCACGTTCTCGAGATCGCGCAGGTCCGCCTTGAAGGCCTCGGCGCGCGCATAGGGCTTGGCCGAAGCCTCGCCGCGCATCGCCAGCAGCCTTTCCAGCATCGCGGCGGCAAACTGGCGCAGCGGTTCGTCGGGATTGCGTCCGACGATCTCGGAGGCGGCGTGGGTGCGGTGCAATGCCCGCGCCAGCGCCTTGGAGAAGTCCTCGGGAATGTCGACGACATTGGCGCTGACGCTGAGCACGGTGATCAGCCGGCGAACCTGGCCGATATACCAGCCGACGATCGCCTGGCGGCATTCGGTCAGCGCATAGGCGGTGATCTTGGCAGTCACGTTGGGGTTGCCGTCCCGGTCGCCGCCGATCCACGACGCATAGCGCATGAAGGACGGCACCTTGACGTCATATTCCGGATAGTGCCGCGCCAGCGCGTCCTCGACCGCGTCATAGAGCTTGGGCGTCGCCTCGAAGATCACTTCGCGGAAGAAGTGCAGGCCCCAGGCGATCTCGCGCTCGACCGAGGGGCGCTCGAGTCTGAGCTCGCCCGACATCCAGAGGATCTCGATCTCGCTCTTGAGGTCGTCGATCAGCTGCTCGCGCTCGCGCGGCGACCAGCGCTGCTGCTCGAGCTCGGTGAGCTTGCGGTAGATGCGGCGGTGGATTTCGAGAACGGTGACGCGCTTGGCCTCGGTCGGATGCGCGGTCATCGTCGGGCCGACGCTGAGTGCGTCGAGGGTAGCCTGGATGTCCTCGGCCGGGTAGCCGGCGGCGGCGATCTCGCCGAGCACGTTGGAGAAGGAACCGATCACGTGGTCGGCGCCGCCCATCTGCTCGAGCTCGCGGCGCGAGCGCATGGCCAGCAGCTCGTTGGCGATCGCCGCGAGCTGGAACCAGATGCCGGTCGCCTGCAGTGCTGCGATGCGCTGCGCCGAGGCGAGCGCATCGAGGTTCAGGCGGCCGGTAAGGACATCGGCTACGCCCGGTTCGCGCTCGCTGACCACGGAGACAAGCAGCCTGAACAGCAGGCTGCGGACGTCCTCGCGGAAACTGAGTGGCCTGCTCTCCTCCAAAGCGACACCCCGTTCATCTGGTGTTGGTCCGGGCCGACCCTGGACGAGCCGCTTCTCCGGAATGCTGTTTTCCCGAGGTGAAGCAGACAGGCTTTGCGGGATTTTGAAAACGCCCGGACGGGTAGATTTCCTATTCGTTCGGGTGGTGCCGCGATTGGCCGAACGATGATCGTCGGGGCCTGTCCGCACTACCCTTCGCTGGCCGAAAGACAGTGTCTTCCGACGCGTTGATCCAGCGTGTTTTCCTGTGGACGCGTCTTAACTCATGTGCAACTATGTTGCCTGTTATGCAAATACGGGAGGCGCTTGAAAGTGAGGTCCGATACCGCAATTCGCCATGCCGCAGCACGAAACAAACGCCGTTGAAGAGGGACATCGACATGCAGAAAGTGCTGCCGGAGCTTTATGAGGGCCATGCCCCCATCACCCTCCACAATGCCTTCCACGAAGCGCTCGAGGCGCTTGAGGAATGGAAGGAAGGAAACGAGGAGCCGCTCGTAGTTGTGGACGGCTACAACGTTCCCATCAGCCACGTCTTCGCCCGCATGAGCGCCTGCACCGACCTGTTGCCGCTGAGGACGCGCGACGTGCTGGAAACCATCGTCGACAAGGGTTCCTTCCGCGCGTCGGGCGGTTCGCTCTATGGCGACGGCGCCAAGCTTGTGATGCCCATCTGTGTCGAGCGCCTGACGCTGTCGCTGCTGCGCCCGACGGCTTCGCTCGCCCAGTTGCGCAAGGCCTGCGCCGAAGCCTGAGGCGTCGGTCCGAATTAAATCCATGGTGTCCGGATGGCCGGGATCGTTCCGGCCATCGGCATTTTCCTGGACTGGCAATTCTTTCTCTAAATGAAAATTTCTTGCACTATGGTTGACTCGGCCGGTGGTGGCTGTTATGCAGACCGGTAGGGAGTATTCGCTGCACGAACTGTCTGGACTTCAGTCCGGAGTGGAGCCCCGGGGCAATCGTCTCGGGATCGGTGGCGCGCGCCAAGGGAAGAGAGTCATGGCCGAATTCAAGACCGACATCGAGATCGCGCGCGGCGCCAAGAAAAAGCCGATCCAGGAGATCGGGGCGAAGATCGGCATTCCGAGCGAGCACCTTCTGCCCTACGGCCACGACAAGGCCAAGGTCTCGGCCGAGTTCATCGCCAATGCGCGCAAGAACAAGGACGGCAAGCTGGTCCTGGTCACCGCGATCAACCCGACGCCGGCCGGCGAAGGCAAGACCACGACCACCGTCGGCCTCGGCGACGGCTTGAACCGCATCGGCAAGAAGGCCGTGGTCTGCATCCGCGAGGCCTCGCTCGGGCCGAACTTCGGCGTCAAGGGCGGTGCCGCCGGCGGCGGCTATGCCCAGGTCGTGCCGATGGAGGACATGAACCTCCACTTCACCGGCGACTTCCACGC
>NZ_JBNPXB010000033.1:0-21300 GCF_050433525.1 Aminobacter sp. BE322
GGCTTAATGCGAGGCTGTTTCGGCACCGCGCACGTAGTCTCACGAAAACCGATTCAAAAAGGCGGCGAATCTCACGAAATCCGGTCAGCTGACAACGAGCGACAACGGCCATTTCTTCTATAAAGAGCATAACGAACGATAATGCAACATTATCGGTCATTTTATCCCAACGACAGGTGCGGCGGTTTCTGGCTTCGATGCTTGCGTAAAGCGCCGCCGTGATTCATCCTGTTGGCCATGATTCTGCGGCCCAAACCTTCACTGTCCCCACCCGCCGCGCTCCCCGGCACCGCTCTCGCCGCCCCCGGTGCGACGATACCGACCTGGCTGCGAAGTGCCATCCCGGCTGCGCAAAGCCTTGCCGCGCACAGTCTTGAGGATACGGCGCTCGCCGCCGGCGCCGCCATCGGCGCCCTCGATGTGGTGGTCCGCCGGCAGGAGCGGTGGGCCGGCGCCTGGCGGCAGCGGCTGGCGCTTTCCGCCGCCGCGACGACGGCGAAACAGGCACGCCGGATGGAAGATGAAGCGGCGTTGCGTGACGCCGTGCTGCTCGCCCGGCCCAGCGATATTGTGTCGGGATCTACGACGCTCGGACCCGCCGGTCTTTTGCTGCTCGCTTGGCACCGGTTGGCGACACGAGCGCCGGAAGATCTGCTTATGCAAAAAAGCCTTGGCGCGGTGGTGGAGGAATTTGGCCACGCGCTCGACGATGAGGCGCTCGGTAACCTGGCGGATGAGCTTCGGCGGCTTGGCGCAGGCGGGATGGTCGAAATGGTGGTTGGCGCCTTCACCGTGGCCGAGCGCTACCTTTTTGGGCGCGCCGTCGGCGCCTGGTTTGCCGACGCGCTGCTGGCGCAACGGCTGGGCTGGCCGCGTGCTGTGCCGCTGCTCGGTGCGGAGCTCAATGCGGCTGGTCCCGCTCGTCCGCGGCGATCCGGAACCGCCATCGCGGCCAGCGTTAAGGATAACAGCGCCCGGGCGAAAAATTTGCTTGCTGCGCAGGCGCGCGCGGCGTTGCGCGCCGTCGATCTGTCGGCCGAGCTCGGGCGCAGGGCGGATCGGCTGCTCGCGGTGGCGCCAAAGCTGCGGGCAAAGTCGGCCGATACCGTCGTAGATCGGTTGCTGAACGAAGACGCATTCGCTGCTTCGCGAGGGGACAAAAAAACTGGGATGAGCGACCGCGGCCTGCGTCGCCTGTTCGACCGGCTGGTCGAACTCGGCGCCGTCCGTGAGCTGTCCGGCCGAACAACCTTCCGCATCTACGGGCTGTGACGACGATGGCGGAGGCTGCGCGCAAACGACGGGGCAGGGCGGACGAAGATGCCCTGTTCGATCGAGAGTTGGACCATCTGCCGCCGGAGGCGCGCTGGCGCGAGTGGATGAACCGCGTTGAGGCCACGATCTTTGCGGCCAATGAACCAGTCGGCCGCGAGACGCTGGCTCGCATCGTCGGCAAAAGTTGTAGCATCGATCTTCTCATCGATGACATCCGCGAGGAACTGCGTGGCCGGCCCTATGATCTGGTCTCCGTTGCCGGCGGCTGGAAACATCTGACCCGGCCGGCTTATGCCGACGCCATCCGCGGAGCATTTGGCACGGCGGTCGGCGGCAGCGGGCGTGACCTGACGCAGTCCGAATCGCTGGTGCTGATGTGCATCGCCTATTTCCAGCCGATCACCCGGGGGGAACTTTCTTCCTTCTTCGGCAAGGAAGTGTCGCGCGACCTGATCGGCCATCTGCGCGGCGCCAAGCTGATCGCCTCCGGGCCGCGCAGCCCGACGCCTGGTGCGCCCTATACCTACGTTACGACAAAAGAATTCCTGCTGGAGTTTGGGCTCGACACGCTGCGAGATCTGCCTGATTTCGAGGCTCTCGAGGATGCCGGGCTACTGTCGAAAGAACAGTTGCTTGCAGGCGATATTTTGCCGGGGTTTTCCGACTCCGGCATAAGAGATGATGACGTGGCCATCGATGAATAGCGGGCCACTGCAAGATCCCTATCAGTCATTCCATCTTCTCAAGCGATACCACCGCGCCGCCATCGGTGCTCGCAATGTCGGACGGTTGCCCTGGGAAGATCCACCCCTCTCGGCTTCCCATATTGCGATCTCACGGCTCCCAATTAGCGGTCTATTGACTCCCAATCAGCCGACCCCAATAGTCCCGATTGGCTGGGATTCGGAGTCAGCATGTTCGGACGGTTTATAGAGCGACGGGCGAAAGAAGCCCTTTCGGATACCCCGGTGGTCCTGATCGTGGGACCGCGCCGGGCAGGCAAGACCACGCTCGTCCGAAAGATGGGCAATGCCGACCGAACCTATATCACGCTGGACGATCAAACGGTCCTCGCGGCGGCTCAGTCCGATCCGGCCGGCTTCATCCGGGGCCTGGACCAAGCCATCATCGACGAGATCCAGCGCGCACCCGAGCTGCTGCTGGCGATCAAGAAGACGGTCGACGAGGACTATCGGCCAGGGCGATTCCTGCTCACGGGATCGGCGAACGTGCTGACACTGCCGCGAATCGCCGACAGTCTGGCCGGACGGATGGAGACTATCCAGATGCTGCCGCTGGCAAGGGCGGAGGTCGAAGGCCGGACGCCGACCTTCCTCGAGCGCCTCTTCGAAGGAAAGCTCCAGAGCCAGCAGGACGCGATCGTCGGCGACGATCTGATCCAGCTCGCCCTGCTCGGAGGATTTCCGGAGGCGATCAGCCGCGACAACGAGCGACGGCGGCAGGACTGGTTGCGATCCTATCTCACGTCGATACTGACCCGCGATCTGCGCGACATCGCCGATGTTGAGAAACTGACCGAGCTCCCGAAATTCGTACGGCTACTGGCCGAACACTCGGGGCAATTGGCCAACTATTCGCAGTTGGCCGCCGGCATCAACGTCACCCACAAGACAGGCCAGCGCTATGTCGGGCTGCTCGAACAAGTATTCCTGATCGCAACCGTGCAGCCCTGGTTCACCAACGCCGTCAAACGCATCGTCAAGACGCCCAAGCTACACTTCCTGGATTCTGGTCTGTTGGCGACCGTGCGCGGGCTCACCTTCGACAGGGTGAAGGCCGATCGGGGAACATTTGGCTCGCTCCTGGAGAGCTTCGTGTTCTCGGAAGTGCTGAAGCTGATGAGCGCGTCAGACCTGCGGCTGACGTCGCATCATTTCCGGGATCGGGACATGCGCGAGGTGGACATCCTGCTGGAGCGCGACGACGGCATGATCGTGGGGATCGAGGTCAAGGCGAGCGCCACGGTGAAGGCCAGTGATTTTGCCGGCCTTCGCGCATTGGCAGAAGCATGCGGCGATCGCTTCGCTTTCGGCGCCGTCCTCTATGACAACATGGATGTCGTGCCGTTCGGCGACCGTCTGGTGGCGGCACCATTGTCATGCTTGTGGAATTGAGCGGATGGACGGAGATCGCCTGACGATCAACCGGTGCAGCGCAACGATGTTAGTGAGGGTAATGCGTGGGGTTGTATAAGAAGTGGTGTGACGCCACCAAGGAAAAGGATAAGCGCAGGCGCTACTGGATCTATGTAGAGAAGGATGGCGGCCGTGATGAAATTCGCGATGGTCTCGCCGAGACAATCCGCTCGCACTACGATCGGCTCGAACGTATCGCTGAAGATGTGGAGAGGCTCGGTTACAAGGTTGCCGCGCAGATCCTCAGCGAGGCGATACCTCAGACGCCCAAAGGCCGCTCAGGCGATCTCGGTGAGATTCTCGCGACCGAACTGGTCGAGGAAGAGATTGGTCTGCGTGTCCCCGTACGCCGCCTCCGCTATAAGGACGGCCGCAACATGGCCATGCGCGGCGACGACTTCATCGGCGCCGGATACGACGGGGCCGGCGAGAAGCTGTGGCTCCTGAAAGGTGAAGCCAAGAGCAACGAGAAGCTCGGCAAGGCCACGGTCACGAGCGCCCGCAAGGTCCTCGACCGTGACAATGGCCGCTGCACGCCCGATTCCCTACTGTTCGTCGCGAACCGTCTCCTGGAAAGCAACGACCCGGACGACAATGCCCTGGGTCGCAGCCTGCGTGACGAGGTGGGCCTGAGAACCCTTCGCGCTGATCGCATTGACCACATGCTCTTCACCGTCTCGGGCAATGGCCCTCACGCCTCGCTGAAGGAGGATCTCGACGCCACTGGCACCAACCGGGACCACTATGTCGTGAACGTGCACGTCGAGGATCATCAGGACTTCATCGCAGCCATGTATCAGGAGGCGGAAGATCTTGGAGACGATTGACGAACTGACCACCTTCCTTGCGACCGCGACCGTGGACGGCATCCTCGGGCGCCTCCTCTATCGCGGCGCGGCCTGGTCGCTGATGCGCGAGGAGGGCATACTGCCAGCGAATGCGCCGCCGCTTGGCGCGACAATCGAAACCGATCTCGCCGAACACGGGCTCGCCCTGCTTCGGGGCGCAATGGCCTTGCGCGGGCAAGCTGGCGCCTCTGATCTGACAAACAAGGCTTTCGAGCGCGCCGCCAACGCCTTCGAAGCCCTTGTTCGTAACGGCGACCCAACATCTGCCGATCGCGGTTTCCGTCGCACCATCGCCGCTGCCGCCTATCATCTTGCCGGCTTCTCGGCAGTCGCCTACTCGCTCTTCAACGAGACCGGGAACGATCTCAATGCCGCGCCCGGCGAGGTGGCGATCCGGCACCTGATCCTGCGCGATCTAGGCCAATTGCGCGGATTCGTCCGCGGATGGCTCGACGACGAGTCGCATGGAGATTTGCAGATCGCGGAAGCACTGCTGGGCGAAGATCCCGATACTGACGACGCTATTTCGACCATCCTCAACACCACGATCTGCCGGGCTCTGGCGCATTTTGATTTCGCGCTCGAGACAGGCGAGCCCGAGCCGATCGAGACCGCGCGGGCATTGCTCGCCACCGCGGTCAGCCTGGCGGACAACGCCGAGAATGTTCCGCTGTGGTGGGTCTCAAACCTCTGCCGCCATTTGATCGATGATCTTTGGCAGCATTCGCTGCACCAGAACCTGCCGACTGAACCGCCTGAGGGAACGGAAGAAAGATACCCAGACCTGCGCCGGCTGTTCATCGCGTCGCTCTACGCCAGGAAAACGTCCGAGGTGGAGCTATGGCCATCGCAGCGCGAAGCGGCCCGGCGTTCCACTGATGTTACCGACGATCTGGTCGTGGCCTTGCCGACAAGCGCCGGCAAGACGCGAGTGGCCGAAATCGCCGCGCTCATGACGTTGTCGTCGGCGCGCCGGGTGCTGATCGTCACGCCGCTCCGTGCCCTGTCGGCGCAGACCGAGCGATCCTTTAGAAAGACTTTCGCGCCTCTCGGCTTCAGCGTCTCATCCCTTTACGGCGCCAGCGGCCTCTCGGCCGGCGACGAAGACGCACTACGCTCACGCGAGATCATCATCGCGACACCCGAGAAGCTCGATTTCGCCCTTCGAAGCGACCCGTCCCTCATCGACGATGTCGGCCTGATCGTTCTCGACGAGGGCCACATGATCGGGCCGAGCGAGCGCGAAATCCGCTACGAGACGTTGGTGCAACGCTTGCTTCGCCGCGGGGATGCGGGCGAACGCCGGATCGTCTGCCTCTCCGCCATTCTGCCCAGCGGCGACGAACTCGACGATCTCACCACCTGGATACGCTCCGACGAACCAGGCGAGCCTGTGCGTTCTGACTGGCGCCCTACGCGTCAACGGTTTGGCGCGCTCACCTGGCGTGGGAAAGACGCATTGCTCCGGCTCGACTTCGACGAGAACGGTCCCTTCCTTGACAAGTTCGTCGTCGAAAAACCAGCACGAGGCAAAGAGAAGATTCCCTATCCGCGCAAGAACTCACATCTCACCTTATTCGCGGCGTGGGAATTCGCGAGCCAGGGCAAGCGGACCTTGATTTTCTCCACCCAAGCCAATTGGGTCGAGGGCTACGGCAAACAGGTCGTGAACCTTTGCAATCGCGGTTACCTGGACTCGCTGCTTGAGGACGAGGCGTCGATCGCCCGAGCCTTGGAGGTCGGGAAGGAATGGCTGGGTGAGGACCATCCCGCCGTTGCCTGCCTGAGGGTGGGCGTCGCTATACATCACGGCCGGCTGCCAAGCCCGTTCCTGCGCGAACTGGAAGCCCTGCTGACCGAGGGAGTCCTGAAGGTCATCGTCGCGTCGCCGACACTGTCTCAGGGCCTCAACCTTAATGCTGCGGTTCTGCTGGTGCCGGCTTTGTATCGGGCGTCCGAGAAGATCAAGGGCGAGGAGTTCGCGAATGTCGCCGGCCGCGCCGGTCGGGCCTTTGTGGACGTCGAAGGCCTCATCGTCCACGTCATGTTCGACAAGATCGATTGGCGAAAGAAGGAGTGGCGAAAGCTGGTCGCCTCAGCCAAGGAGCGCACCCTGAAGAGCGGTTTGATCCAGATCGTCGCCGAGATCCTTGAGCGCCTGGCCCGTGAAGGTGTTCTGGATCGGGATGATGCCTGGGAATATCTCGCCAACGCCCGTGAGGCGTGGCGATGGGTCTCCCGCGACGAGGCGGTCGCCCGGCTCGGCACAATGCTGTCTTGCTTGGAAAAGACATCGCGATACCACGGCATGTTCCCGCATTTTATCAACGGGCGCACTGCGGAGACCATTCCCTTCAGCCGAAAGGACGATGGCGGCGACGTGGTCGAAACCGCGTTCCTGTTCCAGGGGCTTCTCTGCGCTCGTCAGTATTTTGACCGCGCTGCAACCCGGGAGCGGGATCTTTGTCGTCGTATCGACCGGCTTTGGCGTGGAGCCGAATGGGACTGGTTCAGGCGCGACGGCGGCGCCCATCTCTTTTGGCACTGGAGCCCCAGGCACGGCTGGGCGATGAACCGGAAAATCGCCGGTTGGAATGAGGGCCTGCTGGCCTATGTGCTCGCCGCCGGTTCGCCGGATCATGCGATCGACCCCGAGGTCTATCATCAGGGGTTCGCGTCAGGGCCGGCTTTCCGCAACGGGCGGAACTACCATGGCATCGAGCTGCCGCTCGGCATGGATCATGGCGGACCGCTGTTCATCGCGCACTATTCCTTCTGCGGCCTCGACCCGCGCGGCCTGATGGATCGCCATGCAGATTATTGGCAGCAGAATGTTCGCCACACCCGCATCAATTACGAGCACTGCATTGCCAATCCGCACGGCTATGCTGGATACGGGCGGGATTGCTGGGGGCTGACGTCCAGCCACGGCCCCAAAGGCTATGTCGCCCATGCTCCGGGCAAGGATACCGGCGTGATCACCCCGAGCGCTGGGCTTTCAAGCTTTCCCTACGCGCCGGACGAGGCAATGCGCGCGCTGCGGTATTTCAAGACAAAGCCCAGACACCGCATCTGGGGCCGGTTCGGCTTCGTCGATGCCTTCTGCGAAAGCCGGGACTGGTATGCGCGGACCTACCTGGCGATCAACCAAGGCCCAATCGTCATCATGATCGAGAATCTCCGGACCGGCCTGCTCTGGAACCTCTTCATGAATGCGCCCGAAGTTCAAGCCGGTCTGCGCAAGCTGGGTTTTACCAGCCCGCATCTGTCGCAAGGCCGAGACGCAATGGCTATGCTTCCGGTGTCACGCTGACCTCAACCACCATCGCAACGAAGTCCTCTGGTGCGCCGACATAGCCACCGACGATCGGCATGATCTGACGGTTGCTGCGGGCGACCGCGACCGGGATCAGGCTGGCTCCACCTAGCCGGCGATGCGTCGGGTCAAAGGCAATCCATCCGGCGCCGGGAAGATAGACCTCCGCCCATGCATGTGTCGAACCGGGATCGTCGGTGCGGGCTTCCGCATCGAACAGATAACCCGAGACGGCGCGGGCGCCGAAGCCGAGATGGCGTATCGCCTCGATGAACAGGGCAGCGATATCGCGGCAGGAGCCGCTTGCCAGCGCCAGCGTTTCCAGCGGTGTCTGCGTGCCTTCCTCGTCCCGGACGCGATACGCCACGGGGCCGAGGACGCCCGCATTGAGATCCTTCAGCAGCGATAGCGTGTCGGTCGACGCGCCGCGGACGAAGGCGCGTGCCCATGCATCAAACCTTCCTTCGGGATCGTCATGCTCTGGAATATTCAAGGCGCCGAGATCGGCCAGGTCATCGCGGGAATACTGAAACGGGAAGGAATGTGCCTCAGGAGCAATGCGGAACACAGGCCACGCCTCGGCCAATTGTTCGACGATCAGATTGCTGCTGATGACCAGTTCAGAGGTCGGCCCCTCAAATGTGCCGGTGGCGATCAGGTTGCCGAAGACGTCCTGCGTCCAGTCGAGTTGAGCATCAGGAGAGCAGACAAGCGAACTCGCCAGCACGACGACGTCATGGCTGCTGCGAGGACGGAGAATCATGCGATGGGGCTGGAGCACGACAGGGCGCGCGTAGCGGTAGGTCGTCCTGTGGCGAATGGTCAGCTTCATGCGCCCCGCCGAAAAGCTTTCTGCGGCGCTGTCATCCTCGATAGAACTCTCATGCGAATTGCTCCGAGGTTTGCTCGCGGCATGACACGAGGGACAACGCAGTCATACCATGATTGTTGCTGCGCTGCACAAAAAGATCGGCAAGAGCCCGCATAGGAGTTAGGGGTGTGACGTGGTTGGGCACTGATGCACTGCGTTCTCGGGCGCCAGATGGCAGCTCCGCGGGCGGCAGTTCCGAGCGGATCGGTAGCACTCGCGCCCGCCATCAGCACTTGGTTGCGGGATCAACAGTTACCGGGGTGGTCTACGGTGTAATCGGGACGGCTATTGCGCAAGGACTGTTGGCCGGGCTCGGATTTTGAATAGCAGGTGTGCCCCAGCCTCTGCTGCTCGGCTTCATCACCTTTCTTCTGTCCTTCGTGCCGCCGCCCCTCCGCTGGTCTGGGGGTCTCTCGCGCTGTGGTTGTTCTTTCAGGGAGAGGTTGGCTGGAGCATCTTCGTCGCGGGTTGGAGTCTGCTGCTCGTGAGCAGCATAGACAACCTGTCGAGGCCCTATCTCCTAACGCAAGCGAACAGCTTGCCCGTGTTACTCAGTTTCTTCGGCTTCCGCGGCGGCATTTTGGCCTTCGGCTTCATCGGGGTGTTCCTCGGCCCGGTGCTGTTAGCGGTGGATGGCAGGCGACCGACAAGAACCAGAGGCAGCCTCCTGTTGATTGATCTACCCGCGGAAGTCGCTTACCGCTCACAGCGCGGTGTCAAAACGATGTGGGAGGCGGCCGTCCTGGCCGCCTCCCACATCGTGGAT
Source organism: Aminobacter sp. BE322 (assembly GCF_050433525.1). NCBI lineage: Bacteria > Pseudomonadati > Pseudomonadota > Alphaproteobacteria > Hyphomicrobiales > Phyllobacteriaceae > Aminobacter > Aminobacter sp. BE322. The sequence goes on from NZ_JBNPXB010000033.1 coordinate 9,233, forward strand.
TGTTATCGTCAGCCCTTGATTGCGATCCGCTTGGCCTGCGATTGTGCCTTGGCGGTCTTGGGCAAGATCACCGTCAGCACGCCATTGCGGAAATGTGCATCAACCTTGTCCTGCTCGACCTCGTATCCGAGCGGGATGCGGCGCTCGAACCGGCCGTAAACTCGCTCGGAGAACTGGCGGTCCTTGTCCTCAGTCTCCGAACGCTTCTCACCCTTGAGCATCAGCACACCGTCATCGAGCAGCACCTCGATGTCCTTCTCCTCCAAGCCGGGCACCTCTGCCGTGAGGCGAATTTCCTTCTCAGTGTCGGAAATCTCGACGCTTGGCCAATTGACGCCACGCGCGGCAAAGCCGCCAAACGGCGGTAGCCGCGTATCGAAGCCGCGGAAGACGTCGTCGAACAACCGGTTCATCTCGCGATGTAGTGCCATGAAAGGATCCCGGTCGTTATCGCGATAAACGGCCGGCGTCTGGTTATTGTCCCGTCTCCACGGGATGAGATCACGAATGGTCATCTATCTTCTCCTTGTGCTTGCATAGAGCAGAACGGTCCTGGGCGCCGGCAATGCTGCCGGCGCCGGGAATCGTCATGTCTCTGGTGAGCTGCGCCTTACGCGGCCTGCTTCTTCGCCTCGATCTGCGCGACCTTCGGCGTGGCATCGCCGGCTGTTATGGCGATGCGCCGGGGCTTCATCTCCTCAGGCACCTCACGCACCAGGTCGATGATCAAAAGGCCGTTTGCCAGCGAAGCCCCGCCGACCTTCACGTGGTCGGCAAGTTCGAAGCGGCGGGCGAAACGCATCGCCGCAAGCCCACGGTGCAGGTACTCGGAGCCTTCCTCTTCCTTTCGCTCGCCGGTGACGACCAGAAGGTTCGGCTCCAGCGTGATGTCGAGATCATCCTCCGCAAAGCCCGCTACCGCGAGGGTGATGCGATAAGAGTTCTCACCGGTGCGAGCAATGTCGTAGGGCGGCCAGTTATCGACGGCCTGAAGCCGGCTCGCGTTTTCGAGCAGATTGAAGACCCGGTCGAAGCCGATGCTCGACCGGTAGAGCGGGGAGAAGTCGAATGCGGTTCTCATAGCTATATCCTCCAATGAGCAACATAGACACGATGAGCGCCAAGAAGCCGGCGCTCCCTGACTGTACCGGCCCCGTCTGGCGACCGGCAAATTGGATTTGGGAACTGTTTTTTCTTGCGTCAAGACCCCGAAGAGATGCTGAAAGCGAACGGGAAACTGTCAGGGCGAAACATCGCTCGGAGGCAGCGTGGCCACTGCGATGCTTTGGGCGGACGACCCGTGAAGGCCGGCCGGTACCGGGAACCGTTGCTGCGCTGGTCGAACTGCCCGATCCGGACGAGCATCAATAGCGCCTATCAGTGTATCGCTATGAGGCCGTCGATCGCCTTCCACTCGGAGGGCTTGATCAGACGATTGTGCGCGACGCGCACCGAATGGAGCGCCCCCTCCAGTTCACGCTCCCAATAGCTGAGGAAACCCTTCAACTCGGGAAACTCGGGCGCGAGGTCGTAGTCCTGCCAGACATAGAGCTGCAACAGGCTCGGGTGATCCGGAAGATGATAGTGGATCTCGGCTGTCGTCAGGCCGTAGCCTTCCATCTGCAGGCGGAACTCCCTGCTGACCCTCGTCACCATATGATTCTCCTTTTGCGAACCTCAGGCATCCAGCCTGTCGAAGCTGTGAGAGAACTCGCACGATGCGGATTGGCGCGCCGATGCATCGCTGTCGAGCTGCCGCAGCGCATCCATGATCTGATCGAAGGAGATTGGCTGCTCAGCACCTGGCGGCTGGCGCAGCGCCGGCATCGATTCCACGGCGCAGGCATCCGAAGCCCAGGACGACAGGATTGCTCGCTTTTCCTGAAGTTCGAGCGTGGCGTCGCTGAGCACGTCGTCGGGGTGCTTGAAGTGCCTGGCCGGCGACAGCAGGCGGTCAAGCGAAAGGTCGGACGTTTCGGGGGCGAGCGAGGGAATGATCGGCAAGAATTTCTGTCGGTTCATCGATGTCCTCCGTCTGCAAAAAACTCCTCGATTGCGTTCAGTTTCCGGCTGCACAGAGGCAGCGCCAAAGCTCGGATAATTTTGTTGGATCACCGCGAAATTTCAAGCAGGAAAATTCCAGCTCGAACGAAATAGCTGCGTGATAACAGCCTGTTGGCACTTGAAAGTTGCGAGTGCCAAATTTTTTGTGCCGGCCTCTTGAAACCGGAAAATTCCAAAACTAGCTCGATATGCGCGCGATGCCTGAGAGGGGTCGGCGCACCCCGCACCGAACCGATATTGCCGGCCGGGTGCGGAGGAACCTCAAAATCTGTTTGTCCATGAGGAGAACGACATGGCGTTCCGTCCATTGCATGACCGTATCCTGGTCCGCCGCATCGAAGCCGACGAAAAGACGGCAGGCGGCATCATCATCCCCGACACCGCCAAGGAAAAGCCGCAGGAGGGCGAAGTCATCGCCGCCGGGCCAGGCGCCCGCAACGAGGCCGGCCAGCTTCAGCCGCTCGACGTCAAAGCGGGCGATCGCATCCTGTTCGGCAAATGGTCCGGCACCGAGATCAAGCTCGACGGAGAGGACCTCATCATCATGAAGGAAAGCGACGTGATGGGCGTGATCGAACAGACCGCCACGCTGAAGAAGGCCGCCTGACGGCTTCTTCGAACGTCAATCAGTCAACGAAGCTGCCTAATTGAAGGAGTGATCCAATGGCTGCCAAGGAAGTAAAGTTCCATACCGAAGCCCGCGAGAAGATGCTGCGCGGCGTCGATATACTGGCCAATGCGGTGAAGGTGACGCTCGGTCCCAAGGGCCGCAATGTCGTCATCGACAAGTCGTTTGGCGCACCGCGCATCACCAAGGATGGCGTCACCGTCGCCAAGGAGATCGAGCTTGAGGACAAGTTCGAGAACATGGGCGCCCAGATGGTGCGCGAGGTCGCCTCGAAGACCAACGACCTCGCCGGCGACGGCACGACGACCGCCACCGTGCTTGCCCAGGCGATCGTCCGCGAGGGAGCCAAAGCTGTCGCCTCGGGCATGAACCCGATGGACCTGAAGCGTGGCATCGACAAGGCGGTTGACGCTGTCGTTGCCGAGTTGAAGGCCAATGCCCGCAAGGTGACGAAGAACGACGAGATCGCCCAGGTCGGCACCATCTCGGCCAATGGTGATGCCGAGATCGGCCGCTTCCTTGCCGAGGCGATGGAAAAGGTCGGCAACGAAGGTGTCATCACCGTCGAGGAAGCCAAGACCGCCGAGACCGAACTTGAGGTGGTCGAGGGCATGCAGTTCGACCGTGGCTATCTCAGCCCGTACTTCATCACTAACCAGGACAAGATGCGCGTCGAGCTCGAAGAGCCCTATGTGCTGATCCACGAGAAGAAACTGTCCAACCTGCAGGCCATGCTTCCTGTCCTCGAAGCGGTGGTGCAATCCGGCAAACCGCTGCTGATCATCGCCGAGGATGTCGAGGGCGAGGCACTGGCGACGCTGGTCGTCAACAGACTCCGTGGCGGGCTCAAGGTCGCAGCCGTCAAGGCGCCGGGCTTCGGCGACCGCCGCAAGGCCATGCTGGAAGATATCGCCATCCTCACCGGCGGCACGGCCATCTCGGAAGACCTCGGCATCAAGCTGGAGAACGTGACCTTGCAGATGCTTGGTCGCGCCAAGAAGGTGGTGATCGAAAAGGAGAACACCACCATCGTTGACGGTGTCGGCAAGAAGGAGGAGATCCAGGGCCGCGTCGCCCAGATCAAGGCGCAGATCGAGGAGACCACCTCCGACTACGACCGCGAGAAGCTGCAGGAGCGATTGGCGAAGCTGGCCGGTGGCGTTGCCGTCATCCGCGTTGGCGGCTCGACCGAGGTCGAGGTCAAGGAACGCAAGGATCGTGTCGACGATGCGCTGCACGCCACCCGCGCTGCGGTCGAGGAAGGTGTGCTACCGGGAGGTGGCGTGGCGTTGCTGAGGGCCGCCAAGGCTCTTGATGCGGTGCAGGTCGATAATCCCGACCAGAAGACCGGTGTAGAGATCGTGCGCCGCGCCATCGAAACCCCGGTTCGCCAGATCGCCGAGAATGCCGGCGCTGAGGGCTCGATCATTGTCGGTAAGCTGCGCGAGAAAAGCGAGTTCGGCTGGGGCTGGAATGCCCAGACCAACGAGTTCGGCGATCTCTACAGCCAAGGCGTTATCGACCCGGCCAAGGTGGTGCGCACCGCGCTGCAGGACGCCGCATCGGTCGCCGGTCTGCTTGTCACAACCGAGGCGATGGTGGCCGAGAAGCCGAAGAAGGAAGCGCCGGTTCCTGCAATGCCGGGCGGTGGCGGAATGGACTTCTGAGATCTCGATGAAGCTGCCCGCTCCCACACTGGGAGCGGGCGTCTGTCAGACCGACTTCGGAGGATGCCATGAATATGATGACAGGTATTGGAGGCGTTCCGTCTCCGACACATCCGGCCAAAGAGTTTCTGGCCCACGAAACGGAGTGCAGGAGCGCGCTGAAGCCGCTGCTGGACGGACTGATCGACATGGCCGAATCCGCCGGTTGGAGCCGCCGGACGGCTGCTTCGACACTGATGTTCCTCGCCGCGCAGCACGTGTCGGCATCGGCGACATCCGTGAGCAGCGGATCGTGAAGCGCAGGCCTCGCTTCCGGGCGAGGTCTTGCCGGTCTTGAGGATGGTGGAAGCCCGCGCGAGCTCCACCGAACCGCAGGGAGGTCGACATGATTCCAGGACGATTGCGTGAATGTCTGAAGACTCTGAGATGGAGCGCGGCAGACCTCGCCGAACAAATCGGCTGTCCCGAAAGCGAGGTGACTACCTGGCTTGACGGACGGGCCGTCGCGCCGATTGCGATAGCAGCCTGGCTCGAGGCACTGGTCAAGGCCCACAGGGCTCTGCCGCCACCCAGCCTAAGCAACCCGAAATCCACCCCAGTCAAAGCACCGATCAAGCTGACGGATGTCGATATCGCCACACCTACAATCACGTATCCGGGGCCGGACGGCATCATCGTGCAGTCTGCCCACCGACGCCGCGCCACGCACGCGACTGCCGCACGTCCCGCGCCGCCGTCAGGACAACGGAAGGGAGTTTCGAGCCATGCAACACATCCGCTTTGAGGAACCCGTCACGGTCCTGGTCGGCATGGGATTGCCCGCAAGGATCGAGACTGTGTTGGAAGCATACGCCCTGCTGCAGGACTGGCCTGGTGCGAGCCGCAACAGCAGTCATGCCGTTGCGCTCAATGCCTGCAAGGCTGGCATTGCCGGCGAGATCGATGCGGAGACAGTGCGATCGACGTTCGTCGCCTTTGCCCGCCGCAACGACATACTCGTTCCGGACATGGACGCGCTAATGCCCGCAGTTTCGACAGCATCGTCTCCCAGCGCAAATACCAGGACTTAAGCGATAGGGTTAGGCCGCCGGCGTGGGCAAATCGGTCGGCCCATTTGCAAATCAGACGCTTTTTGCCATTGCTGGCCTTCTTGCAGATCGCGGCACAGGAATTTCGAGATGACGACAGAGACCACGGAAACGGAAACGAGAACCTTCGAGGCGGACGTCTCGCGGCTGCTCCACATGATGGTGCATTCTGTCTATTCCGACCGGGACGTCTTCCTGCGGGAGTTAATCTCCAATGCCGCCGACGCCTGCGAAAAGCTGCGCTACGAGGCGATCGGCCGTCCCGAACTGCTGGGCGACGACCCGAAGCCGCGCATTACGATCGCCGCCGATCCCGATAAGAAGCAGCTTGTCGTTGAGGACAACGGCATCGGGATGAGCCGCGACGAAATGGCGGAAGCGCTGGGCACTATCGCCCGATCGGGCACGCGTGCCTTCGTGGAGCGCCTCGAAGCCGGCAAAGCAAACGAAGACACGCAACTGATCGGCCAGTTCGGCGTCGGCTTTTACTCCGCTTTCATGGTGGCGGACAGGGTCGATGTCATCAGCCGTCAGGCGGGCAGCGCGGAAGCCTGGCTCTGGTCCTCCGATGGTAAGGGTTCCTATGAGATCGGTTCGGTTGCACTTGGTGAAGCACCCAAGCGCGGCACCCGCGTCGTGCTCCATCTCATGGAGGGCGCCGCGTCCTACACCGAAAGCTATCAGCTCGAACGGCTGGTGAAGTCGCAGTCCGGTCACGTGCCTGTACCCATATCTCTCATCGAGAAGCCCGGCTCAGAGGCGCGTGACATCGCTGACGGCACCGCTCTGTGGGTAAAACCGAAGAGCGAGATCAAGCCGGAGGAATACACGGATTTCTACCGAAGCGTCGCCGGCCAGTATGACGCACCGGCCGCGACGATCCATTTCCGTGCCGAAGGCCGGCAGGAATATAGCGTTCTGGCCTTCGTTCCCGGGTCACGTCCGTTCGATCTCTTCGATCAGGACCGCAAGGGGCGTATGAAGCTTTACGTGCGGCGCGTCTTCATCACCGACGATGCCGACCTCCTGCCACGTTATTTGCGCTTCGCCCGAGGGCTCGTCGACTCGGCAGACCTGCCGCTCAACGTCTCGCGCGAGATGATCCAGGAAAGCCCATTGCTGGCCGCGATAAGGAAGGGTGTGACCAACCGTATCCTCGGCGACCTCGCCAAGCTGGCCGAAAACGATGCCGCAGCCTATGCGAAGATCTGGGAGAATTTCGGGATTGTCCTGAAGGAAGGGCTCTACGAGGACTACGAACGGCGCGAGCAACTGTTCAAGCTGGCCCGCTTCAGGTCGACGGCTTCAGGCGAAGAACTGCGCAGCCTTACCGACTACGTGTCGGCAATGAAGGAGGGCCAGAAGGCCATCTTCTTCATGGCCGGCGATGATCGCGCGCGGCTGGAAGCTTCGCCCCAGCTTGAAGGTTTCAAGGCACGCGGCATTGAAGTCCTGCTGTTGACGGATCCGGTCGACAGCTTCTGGGTGACGATCGCGCCGGAGTTCGAGGGAAAGCCGTTCAAATCGGTAACGCAGGGCGCGGCTGACCTTTCGGAGATCCCGCTTCTCGACAAAGCGGCAAAGTCGGACACCGAAACGTCATCGGAAATCGCCACGTTTCTGGCCTTCGTCAAGACAGTGCTCGGTGACGCTGTATCCGACGTGAAGCCCTCCGACCGGCTGACGGAAAGCGCGGTCTGCCTGGTCGCGCCGGAGCATGGCCCCGATCGGCAGTTCGAGCGACTGCTCAATGCGGCAGGCCGTCTCGACAAGGCTGCGAAACCTGTTCTGGAAATCAATCCACGGCATGAGCGCATCGCAGCACTTGCAAAGCTTGGAAAGGATGAACGGGCCTTCAAGGAGGACATAGCACATCTTCTCTACGACGAGGCCCGCGTCCTCGACGGCGACAAGCCGGCGGATGCCAAAGCATTCTCGGACAGGCTTGCGCGCCTGATAGACCGGGGAATGCCAAGAAACTAGCCGGGTGGGAGCGCACGAATACAAATGTTCGGTGCTCACACAAGACCGCCACATTGAAATAGTTGGCATGCGGCGCCCATTCCGGAGGTTCAGACAAGCTTTGCCTTTGCCGAGTGCGCACAGCCGGCCTCGGTAAGCTTCCGAAGCGTATTGAACCATTGCCAGATGGGCGTGGCGATAGGCCGCCAGCTTGGCAAGGCCCGCCGGGGTGCCGGGCTGAACGCCTCCGCAGCGTCTGCGTGCGGGCAGCCCTGTTCACTACGATCTGGAAGAAGCGCATCACACTGCGAAAATGATGGTCTTTTTCCTTGAACAGGCCAACTAAGTCGGAGCATCACACTCCGCTATCCCCTACGCCGGCCTCATGGTTCTCAATGATAAGAAGGCCGGCCTGACAGCGCGGTAGTGCTTAAACACCTTATCGCGGTGTCCACGAAACCGGCAGCAGGCCAGGGAGCCAGGCCTAATCTCTGTAAGGCTGTAGTGGGCGCGCAGTTGGGCCGGGCTTTTTAACTTCACCGAGTAAACATGATAAGAATTGTCCACTTATCTATTTTCATGGACGTTCTCACGCGGTAAGGTTGCACGAATTCGTTCAGAGGCCTCGAGAAGCGGACGGCAATAGCAATGCTGACAGTGACGCGCGCCGAGCTTCATGCGCTGGCCTGGTCGAAACCGATGACCGTCATCGCGAGGGAGTATGGTGTGCGCGACCAGCATATTGCCCAGGTCTGCGATGCCTATGACATCGCGCGACCCCGTCCCGGCCACTGGCAAAGGATAGAGCATGGCAAGGCGGTGACGACCGTCGGCCTGGATAACAAGAACCATTCTCCAGAGGAAATCGTCATCATCTATCCGGCGGTCGGGAGGCCCGGCCGGCTTCACAAGGACGAAGGCGATGACACGGTCAGGAGACGGGCGGCATGATCCATTTCAGACACGCACATGGGTCGCCCCTCGAAAATGGTGCGTCGGATCCGGGATCGAGCCGCCATCGCGAGCCTTTTGCGGCCATGGAGGCTTCGCTGTCTCAAGTCCACAAGGCGAAGCGCGCAGCCGATGAGAGCCTGCGGCACGCGCAGGGAACACCCGAACCTCACGCGACCACCAACTCGATCTTTATCGCACTGTGGGAAGCGCATCTGAGCGACCGCGAAGCGCTTTTCGCGGCCATGCGGAAGCTCGACGAAGCGCGTGAGGCGCTGCAATCGGGTGCCTCGGATCTTTGCCGGATGAAGAACCAACTACCCTCCGTCGACCTGTGTCGGACCGGCTGAAGCCCGGCGCGACGCAGCGAACAGCGACGCCCGCGCTTTCATCAAACAACAATCAAGAGAGTTGAGCGCTTGTCACAGATCGAAGTTGAGAACCGCCGTGCCGAAGCCGAGGCGCATATCCGCGCCACGGTGATGAACGAGATTTGCGAGGTGATGCACCGGGCAGGCTTGCCGCCCATGGCCGTGCTGCGGCTGGCAGCGCGGTCGATTGGAACGATCTACCGGGAAATGGCGGAAGCTCACTCGGGCATCGACCCATGCCCCTGCGGCTGGCGGCCGAGCCCTGCGACCGATATGGAAGTTCTAAAGTCCGCCTTGGCGACAGCCTGCCATCGCCGCCGCACCGATGATCTGCGTCTGATGCAGATCGCCGGCAGGGCATAAGGCATCTTGCCCATGCAGCATGTCGAAACGCAAAGACGGCTAAGGAGACCCCCATGCCTAAGGTCACGCGCCGCACTCTCCTGAAGGCATCCGCCGGCGCCGCGTGCGGTTTCGGACTGGGCTGGACTGGCAATTTCGTCCGTTCCGCACTGGCCGTCCCTGAGCCGAAGATCGTCAAGACCGCGAAGATCCAGGCGACCCTCACGAATGCCGGGCCGACCAGGGATGTGCTCACCTACGGCGACGCCGACATGCCGCCCGTGTTGCGCATGACTAAGGGCGAGACGTTCGCGGCGCGGCTGATCAACGGCATCGACGAACCGACCACTATCCACTGGCACGGCGTTCGGGTGCCCAACAAGATGGACGGCGTGCCTTTCCTCGTTCAGCCCTACATCTACACCGGCGACCATTTCGACTACGTCTTTGCGCCGCCAGATGCCGGCACCTTCTGGTACCACCCGCACTGCAACACGCTTGTCCAGATGGGGCATGGCCTGACTGGCGTGATCGTCGTCGAGAATCCCGGCGACCCGCAATTCGACGCGGAAGTGGTGCTCAACCTACGGGACTGGCGTCTCGGCGGCGACGGGCAGTTCATCGAGCAGTACCGGCCCCGCGATGCCGCAAAGTCTGGCACTTTCGGCACGGTGCGCACCACCAACTGGCTGCAGCAGCCGCAATACGATGCGCCGTCGGGGGGGCTCGTGCGGTTGCGGGCGGCGATCACCGACGTGACCCGGATCTATTCCTTTCGTGTCCAGGGAGCCGACGCCTCGGTGATCGCCATAGACGGCAATCCGGTTCCGCAGCAATTCGGGCTCGACCTGCTGCAGCTCGGGCCGGGCCAGCGCCTGGATCTGGCGATCCGCATGCCCGATCAGGAAGAGGCCGTCGTCAGCCTCGAGGATATTCGCGGCACGAGGGCTGCGGTGCTGGCGACACTGCGCTCCGTCGGACCATCGCTGAGGCGCGACATGCGGGATCTCGCACCGCTCGAACCCAATCCCGTCGGCCAGGTCGATGTCGGTTCCGCCCAGCATGTCCGCCTGGCACTCAGCGCCACGGCGGAAAACGTCTCGGCCGACAGTATCTGTGGTTCGCTCGGCTACAGCTTCTGGGCCATCAACAAGATGCCCTGGTCAGGCGACACGCCCGACCCCACCGCGCCGCTAGCCGAGCTGAAGCTGGGCAGGAGCTATATCATCGACATGGAGAACCTGACGCCGCGAATTCATCCAATACATCTGCACGGCATGAGCTTCACGGTTCTTTCTTCCTCGAAACGTCAGGTGAAGCCGCAAATCTCGGACACCTACCTGATCCAGGCGGACGAGAAAGTGCAACTGGGCTTCGTCGCGGACAATCTCGGCGACTGGCTGCTGCATTGCCACATCATTGAGCACCAGAAGACTGGAATGACGAGCTATTTCCGCGTCGTTTAAGCGGGTTGATGGCGGGCCACTCTTTTTGACACGGCCCTTGCCGAAGGCGGCGCTAGATTCTGATGGTATCGGACTTGACAGAGACATTCGCCATTACTCATTTGACACAATCGCGTCGCCCGATGGAGATTATCGTGAACGAAGTGCAGTGCGCTCTCCGTAGCCGCCAGTCTCGGCTTCTTACGGCCAAACGCGCTACTTAGTTGTCTGAGCAAGGGGTTGGATTTTCGACGACACGCCCCAACAGGAATTGCCTACGAATTCAGCGGCAGTCTTGGCATCTCGCCATCCGCGATCCTCCAGATCCAGGCATCGATGTCAGGCCGCGTGGAGATCATCTCGTTCAGCGCGTCCTCGTATCCGTCCTCTGCCGATAGCGGAACGATGTACAGGCCGACCGGATTGTTCCCGGTCTGGAGCATCGCCACGGCACTCGGTTTGTTCGCCGGCAAATTGTAACGCAATCCCTTCACGCTACGCGCCCTGACCTTCGCCAGCGCATCAACCAGCCGCTTCTCGTAAAGGGAATCGTAAGGCACCCAGTTCTCCGCTACCACCATAAGAGCGATCTCCTCGATCACGGCGAGACCCGAGGGGGCAATGCCGAACGTAGCGATCATCATGAGATGCGATTGTTCGTCCGCATCCCATAAGGAGAGCTCGTTCTCGAAGTGAGCCAGCAGCCGGCGATGAAGGGTTTCATCGAGCATGAGCGGAAAGTCCGGCATGTGCTTGACCACCAGACGATGCCCATTGCGGGCGGACGCAATATCCTTGACCTCGCCGACAAGGATCATCAGTTTCCGCGGCCCGCTCCGGGGTTGCAAGGCGGGCGCTAGGGCGGCTGCCCGCCGCTGCTCGATCGCTGCCTTCTCCGTGGCGCGAAACGGCTCCGGCACGAACAGCACTTCACTCAGCATTCCGCCCTTCACCATCATCTGCCGGGCCGCTTCGATCAGATGCCATCGGATGTTGAACCAATGCCGCTTCCCCGACCAGCGGGACGTCCAAGCCGTCAATTCCGCCTGGTGCCAAAGATAATGCAGCAGACTGCGCAATGAGAGTTTCCGCGTATCGCTCGTGATGCTCTCCAGGGTGCCCACGCCAGCGACCGGAGCCGCCCGGGATCCGAGTTTCGTCAGGCTGAACCCGATCTTGAGTGCCGACAGGCCGGTCTCGGGATCGATCTGGATGGCGTTGCCCATCAGTACGCCGAGACCGGACAACTCATCCGGGGGATCGTAGGATGGACATGTCACATCGTGCGCGCCACCAGACAGTGGCATGCGCTTGACGATGTACTGATCACCGACCTGCGCAATATACATCGCAAGACCAGCTTCTTTGCACAGGCAAAGAGGACGAATGCGGCGGCGATACGCATCGGCCAGCGCATCCTGCAGCTCAGGGGAGCTTTCCTCGATCACGCAATCAGGGGTCCGAACAAGAGCAGTGCGAAATCGTACGCTAAGGCCGAACGGACCATGAACGGCGTATGGATGAGCAGCGCGGGATCCTGTGGATTGTCA
>NZ_JBNPXB010000034.1:0-20815 GCF_050433525.1 Aminobacter sp. BE322
CAAAGTCCCCATCAGCCATCGCATCAAGAAATGCGCCTGGAATGACGACTATCTAATCCAGGCGCTGACCCATATGCGATAGCCCTGCCCCACAAGGGGGGAGATCAGGCCTTCATATGCCCACCTGCCAAATCGCGAGCAAGACAGAGCAGGCAATCTTGCCGGGACGAGATGCCATGGCGGGGCTGCAAATTCCCCATTGATGGGGCGTGATCACATCGCCTTGAGGTTTGGCGGTCCCATACCCCCACCCCTAACCCCTCCCCACAAGGGGGAGGGGGACCATCTCGTCGCCCTTTGCCACCAAAGTCGCCGACGATTGGCGCATGACGGCCGTGCCACAAAATCCCCCTCCCCCTTGTGGGGAGGGGTTAGGGGTGGGGGTAGGTTCAGATGCGATTGCGCGGGGTTGGGAGTGCGTCGCCACCGGTGACGAACGGCGACAAAACGAGTTGAGCCCCCAAAAAATCGCAAGCCCGTGGAAAGGCAGTTCACGCCGGCCGCGCCAAAGGCGCCGGCTCGAGCATCGTCGCGCGGAACGCGGCTCACGGGATCACGGGGACTGAAGGCCCGGCCGCCAGGAGCCGCGCCAGTCGATCCCGCGAAAGACCCCTCGCCTATTCGAAGACGATGGTCGGCGTCGCCGCTTCGGAAGCGCCCTGTTCTTCCTGCAGGCGCGACCAGACCCGGGCCGCGATGTCGCGATAGACCTTCGCGCCCACCCCGTCGGGGTTCGAGACCACGACCGGCTTGCCGCTGTCGGAGGTCTCGCGGATCTGCATCTCCAGCGGCACTTCGCCGAGGAAGGTGACGCCGAGGCGCTCCGCCTCCCGCTTCGCGCCGCCATGGCCGAAGATGTCGTAGCGCTTGCCGGTGTCGGGGGCGACGAAGTAGCTCATGTTCTCGACGATGCCGAGCAGCGGCACGTCGACCTTCTTGAACATGTTGAGGCCCTTGCGCGCGTCGATCAGCGCCAGGTCCTGCGGCGTGGACACGATGACCGCACCCGCCAGCGGCACCTGCTGGGCCATGGTGAGCTGGGCGTCGCCGGTGCCGGGCGGCATGTCGACGACGAGGACGTCGAGCGGACCCCATTCGACCTCGCGCAGCATCTGGGTCAGCGCCGACATGACCATCGGCCCGCGCCAGATCATCGGCGTCTCCTCGTCGACGAGGAAGCCCATGGACATGACCTTGAGGCCGTAGTTCTGCATCGGCTTGAGGATCTTGCCGTCGACCGTTTCCGGGCGGCCATGGATGCCGAGCAGCCTGGGCATGGACGGGCCGTAGATGTCGGCGTCGAGCACGCCGACCTTGAGGCCGTTGGCGGCGAGGCCGAGCGCGATGTTGACGGCGGTCGTCGACTTGCCGACGCCGCCCTTGCCGGAGGCGACCGCGATGATGGCCGAGATGCCGGGCACGCCGCGCTTGCCATGGCTCTGCGAGGCAGGCGCATGCGGCGCCGGCCGCGGGGCCGCGGCGGGCGCGGGGCGAGGTGCGGCGGGGCGCGGCGGAACCGGCGCTTCCATGCCGCCGCCCTTCTTTTCCGCCGTCAGCGCGACGACGGCGCCGCCGACCCCGGGGATGGCCTTGACCACGCGCTCGGCCGCGGCGCGCAGCGGCTCCATCTCCTGCGCGCGGGCGGCCGGCACGGTGATCGAGAAGAACACCTTGCCGTCGGCGATGAAAATCTCCGAGACGAGGCCGAGTTCGACGATGTTGCCGGTGAAATCGGGGCCGTTGACGGTCCTGAGATGCTCAAGCACGGCTTCCTTGGTGACTGTCATTTGGCGAACGCACTGCTCCCTGTTGGGTTTCAGATAATGCAGTTTGGTCGAAGAACCAACTACCCGAAATGGCGGCCAGGTGCCGCGCCGGTTGGCAACGCCGCCAACCGCCCCATCTATTGGCGGACGAAATAAATTTTCGCGGCGTGTCGGGTGAGCGCCACCGGCCGCGTCCTTGGGGCACAGATACCTGTCCACAGGGAGATGAAGCCATGAAGCTCGTGACCTACCTCTTCTTCAACGGCAACTGCCGCGAGGCCTTCGAATTCTATGCCAGGCTGTTCGACGGCGAAATCGCCGGCATGGTCACCTATCGCGACGAACCCGGCCAAGGCAGCGTGCCGGCCGAATGGCTGGACAAGGTGATGAACGTGCAGCTTTCGATCGGGGACCAGGCGCTGATGGCCTCCGACGCGCCGCCGCAATATGCCAGCGACATGAGCGGATTCTCGGTGTCGGTCGACCTGGGCGACCTCGGCCGGGCCGGGCGCGTCTTCGCGGCGCTGGCCGACGGCGGCACCGTCAACATGCCGTTTCAACCCACCTTCTGGGCCAAGGGCTTCGGCATGGTGAAGGACAGGTTCGGCACGCCCTGGATGATCAGCAGCGGCAACGCCCGAGAATAGGCACAGCGAACACACGCCCGCCACGGAGATCATGACATGCCGCTCGTCGCAATCATTCTCGGCCTCGTCGTGCTGGCGATCCTCGCGATCGCGGCGTCCAAGCCGAGCCATTTCATGCTGAAGCGCAGCGCCGACATCGCCGCCGCCCCGGAGACGATCTTCGGGCTCATCAACGACTTCCGCCGCTGGCAGGACTGGTCGCCGTGGGAGAAGCTCGACCCCGAACTGAAGCGGACGATGAGCGGCGCGGAAGCCGGCGAAGGCGCCATCTACGAATGGAGCGGCAACAAGAAGGTCGGCCAGGGCCGCATGGAGATCACCGACATCTCGGCACCCACCGAAATCGTCATCAAGCTCGACTTCCTGAAGCCTTTCGAGGCCCACAACGTCGCCGAATTCACCATCGAACCGCAGGGCGGCGGCAGCCGGGTGACGTGGTCGATGCACGGGCCCAACCCGTTCATGGCCAAGCTGATGCAGGTGTTCATGAACTTCGACAAGATGGTCGGCAAGGATTTCGAAAAGGGCCTGGCAAACCTGAAGGCCATCGCCGAACGGGGCTGAACAAGTCCTGGTCCGCCAGGGCGGGCGAGGCATCTCCGCCGGCGCATTCTCAAACCTGCGAAGGAGGACAGCATGCTTGGACACACCAATGCCATCGCCAACATCGCGGTCAGGGACCTCGGCCGCGCCAAAAACTTCTACATCGGCACGCTCGGGCTCTCGGAGGTCGAGGCGATGGGCGACGAAGTCGCCGTGCTGAAGAGCGGCAGCACGCTCGTCAACGTCTACCGGTCCGACTATGCCGGCACCAACAAGGCGACCGCAGTCACCTGGGCCGTCGGCGGCGACATCGACCGGCTGGTGAAGGAGCTGAAGACCAAGGGCATAAGCTTCGAGCACTACGACCTGCCGGAGACGAAGCGCGAGGGCGACATCCATGTATTCGGCGACATCAGGGTGGCGTGGTTCAAGGATCCGGACGGAAACATCCTGAACCTGATCAACCAATAGGGTTTTGGAGGTCGCCCGGGCTTGCCGGATACCCGCCCAGGTAGCTGGCATTGGACCGTCGTGAACCTCATCGCGGTCACGGCATGGATCCCCGGGTCTCCGCAGGTCGCTTCGCTCCTGCTCCGCCCGAGGATGACGAAGGCATGAGCTTTGCCGCCAATCTCCGAGGTTGCGAATGGCAGCAGGCTCGCTCTTGCAGCAGGCTCGCCTGTTCTTGCTAATTGCACACGTTGAGGATTGGCCGAGGCAACTATGCCTTCGTCATCCTCGGGCGGAGCAGGAGCGAAGCGACTGCGGAGACCCAAGGATCCATGCCGCGACATCGATGAAGCCTGTTCCGGTGCAAGCTTCGCCATACTGCAGAACAGACATCGGCAGATCACCCGACACACCTCCTACTGCAAGTAACCCACCCGACCGCGGCGCAACCAGTCTGGCGCAAGCTGCCGGCTCCAGATAGCTTCGCAGCATGATCGACAAGCTGGAATTCTTCATCGCCCTCGCCAGGGAACAACATTTCGGACGCGCCGCCGAGGAATGCCGCGTCACCCAGCCGACGCTGTCGGCCGGCATCAAGCAGCTCGAGGACATTCTCGGCGTGATGCTGGTGCAGCGCGGCTCGCGCTTCCAGGGCCTGACGCCGGAGGGCCGGCAGGTGCTGGAATGGGCGCGCCGCATCGTCGGCGACACCCGCGCCATGCGCGAGGAAATGCGCGCCGCCCGCCACGGCCTGTCGGGGCGCATCCGCATCGCGGCGATCCCCACCGCGCTCGCCATGGTGCCGAAGCTGACGACGCCGTTCCGCGACAAGCACCCGGGCGTGACCTTCTCGGTGCTGTCGCGTACCTCGATAGAGGTGCTGTCGCTGCTCGGCAATTTCGAGATCGACGCCGGCATCACCTATCTCGACAACGAGCCGCTGGGGCGCGTCACCAGCGTGCCGCTCTATGCCGAGCGCTACCAGTTGATCACGGCGGCGGGCAACGAATATTCCGACCGCGACAAGGTGACCTGGGAAGAGGTGAGCACGCTGCCGCTCTGCCTCCTGACGCCCGACATGCAGAACCGCCGCATCATCGACCAGCACCTCGCCGAGGCCGGGGTGCAGGTGCGGCCGACGCTCGAATCGAATTCGATGATCGTGCTGTTCTCCCACATCAGGACCGGCAAGTGGTCGTCGATCATGCCGCTCAACCTCGCCGAGACCTTCGGTTTCGCGGAGCCGATCCGGGCCATTCCCATCGTCGAGCCCGACGCCAGCCACACCGTCGGCCTGGTGGTGGCGCGCCGCGATCCGAACACGACGCTGGTGCAGGCGCTGCTTGACGAAGCCATGACGCTGGCAGGCGATTTCCACCGCAACTCGTGAGCTAGACTCCCCCTCCGTCGTCCACTCGATAGAAAATTTTTATCATGTGACGAAACAGCTTTATTGATTCCGGCCCTAGCGATCGGGTTCAATAGGAACATGGCGCCCAAGGGAACGGCGCGAATGTCAGGGAGGGCGCTGCGTGGTCATGCAGCCTGCAAGTACCGATGTCGCCGCGAGGACATCTGCGGTGATCAGCGAATTGAGGAATCTCGAGGGTCCGCTGATCCCGATCCTGCATGGTGTCCAGGAAGAGTTCGGCTATGTGCCGCAGGAAACCCTGCCGATCATCGCCGAGGCGCTCAACCTGTCGCGCGCCGAAGTGCACGGCGTCTTCACCTTCTACCACGACTTCCGCAAGGAGCCGGCCGGCCGCCACGTGCTGAAGCTGTGCCAGGCCGAGGCCTGCCAGTCGATGGGCAGCGACGCCATCGCCGCCCAGATCAAGCAGAAGCTCGGCATCGACTTCCACGAGACGACCAAGGACGGCGCAGTCACGCTGGAGCCGGTCTACTGCCTCGGCCTGTGCGCCTGCGCGCCTTCGGCCATGCTCGACGGCGAGGTGATCGGCCGTCTCGACGCCGACAAGATCGACGAGATCGCCGAGGAGGTGCGCTGATGAGCGTGACGATCTACGTTCCCGGCGATTCCGGCGCGCTGGCGCTCGGTGCCGACAGGGTCGCCAAGGCGATCGAGAAGGAAATTTCCGCACGCGGCCTCGATGCCAGGATCGTGCGCAACGGTTCGCGCGGCATGTACTGGCTGGAGCCGATGGTGGAGGTCGCGACCGCATCCGGCCGCGTCGCCTATGGCCCCGTCTCGGCCAAGGACGTCGCCTCGCTGTTCGACGCCGGCCTCGTCTCGGGCGGGGAGCACAAGCTGTCGTTGGGCGACCCGGAAAAGCTGCCCTTCCTCGCCAAGCAGACGCGCCTGACCTTCGCCCGCTGCGGCATCACCGATCCGCTGTCGCTCGCCGACTACGAGGCCCATGGCGGCCTCGCCGGCCTGCGCAACGCGGTTGCGATGGCGCCTGCCGACGTCGTCAAGCAGGTGACCGAATCGGGCCTGCGCGGCCGCGGCGGCGCCGGCTTCCCGACCGGCATCAAGTGGAAGACCGTGCTCGATACGGCGGCCGAGCAGAAATACATCGTCTGCAACGCCGACGAGGGCGACTCGGCCACTTTCGCCGACCGCATGATCATGGAAGGCGACCCCTTCGTGCTGATCGAGGGCATGGCGATCGCCGGCCTCGCCACGGGCGCCACCAAGGGCTACGTCTACATCCGCTCCGAATATCCGCATGCAATCGCCGCCATGACCAGGGCGGTCGAGGTGGCCAGGAAAGCGGGCGTCCTGGGCAAGAGCGTTCTCGGATCCTCCCAAGGCTTCGACATCGAGATCCGCTCGGGCGCGGGCGCCTATGTCTGCGGCGAGGAAACCTCGCTGCTCAACAGCCTCGAGGGCAAGCGCGGCGTGGTGCGCGCCAAGCCGCCGCTGCCGGCGATCGAAGGCCTGTTCGGCAAGCCGACGGTCATCAACAACGTCATCTCGCTCGCTTCCGTGCCGATCGTCATGGATAAGGGCGCGCAGTACTACAAGGACTTCGGCATGGGCCGCTCGCGCGGCACCATCCCGATCCAGATCGCCGGCAACGTCAAGCATGGCGGCCTGTTCGAGGTGGCCTTCGGCCTGACGCTGGGCGAGATCGTCGACGAGATCGGCGGCGGCACCCGCAGCGGCCGGCCGGTGAAG
The DNA here is from genome assembly GCF_050433525.1 of Aminobacter sp. BE322. Classification (NCBI taxonomy): domain Bacteria; kingdom Pseudomonadati; phylum Pseudomonadota; class Alphaproteobacteria; order Hyphomicrobiales; family Phyllobacteriaceae; genus Aminobacter; species Aminobacter sp. BE322. The sequence goes on from NZ_JBNPXB010000034.1 coordinate 6,549, forward strand.
GCGGTGCAGGTGGGCGGCCCGCTCGGCGCCTATTTCCCGCGCGCGCTGTTCGACACGCCGTTCGACTACGAGGCGTTCGCGGCCAAGGAAGGCCTGATCGGCCATGCCGGCATCACCGTGTTCGACGACAGCGCCGACATGCTGAAGATGGCCCGCTTCGCCATGGAATTCTGCGCCATCGAGAGCTGCGGCAAGTGCACGCCCTGCCGCATCGGCTCGACGCGCGGCGTCGAGACGCTCGATAAGCTCAAGGCGAACATCGAGCCGGAAAAGCAGCTCGCGCTGGTGAGCGACCTCTGCAACACGATGAAGTTCGGTTCGCTCTGCGCACTTGGCGGCTTCACCCCCTACCCGGTGATGAGCGCCATCAACCATTTCCCCGAAGATTTCCGGCCGGCTGCGGTCGCTCAGGCTGCGGAATAGGAGACAGATCATGGGTCTCGTACACGAAATCGACTTCGGCACCCCTGCCTCCAAGTCCGAAAAGCAGGTCACGCTCACCATCGACGGCTTCGAGGTGACCGTGCCCGAAGGCACCTCGATCATGCGAGCATCGATGGAGGCGGGCATCGAAATCCCGAAGCTCTGCGCCACCGACATGGTCGACGCCTTCGGCTCCTGCCGTCTCTGCCTGATCGAGATCGAGGGCCGCGCCGGCACGCCGGCGTCGTGCACCACCCCGGTCGCGCCGGGGCTGGTCGTGCACACCCAGACCGGCCGGCTGAAGGACATCCGCAAGGGCGTGATGGAGCTCTACATCTCCGACCACCCGCTCGACTGCCTGACCTGCGCCGCCAACGGCGACTGCGAGCTGCAGGACATGGCCGGCGCCGTCGGCCTGCGCGACGTACGCTACGGCTACGAGGGCGAGAACCACGTCTTTTCCAAGCGCGACGGCGGCGAGAACTTCAACTGGATGGCGAAGGACGAGTCCAACCCGTACTTCACCTACGACCCGGCCAAGTGCATCGTCTGCTCGCGCTGCGTGCGGGCGTGCGAGGAGGTGCAGGGCACATTCGCGCTGACCATCGAGGGCCGCGGCTTCGGCAGCCGCGTTTCGGCCGGCATGCACGAAGCCTTCCTCGACAGCGAGTGCGTGTCCTGCGGCGCCTGCGTGCAGGCCTGCCCGACCGCGACGCTCCAGGAGAAGTCGGTCATCCAGATCGGCCAGCCCGAGCATTCGGTGGTCACCACCTGCGCCTATTGCGGCGTCGGCTGCTCGTTCAAGGCCGAGATGCGCGGCGAGGAGCTGGTGCGCATGGTGCCGTGGAAGGACGGCAAGGCCAACCGCGGCCACTCCTGCGTCAAGGGCCGCTTCGCCTATGGCTACGCCACCCACAAGGAGCGTATCCTCAACCCGATGATCCGCGAGAAGATCACCGATCCGTGGCGTGAAGTCAGCTGGGAAGAGGCGATCGCGCACACCGTCAAGGAATTCCGCCGCATCCAGTACCAGTACGGCCGCGGCGCCGTCGGCGGCATCACCTCGTCGCGCTGCACGAACGAGGAAACCTACCTGGTCCAGAAGATCATCCGCCAGGGCTTCCGCAACAACAACGTCGACACCTGCGCCCGCGTCTGCCACTCGCCGACCGGCTACGGCCTCGGCCAGACCTACGGCACCTCGGCGGGCACGCAGGACTTCGATTCGGTCGAGCACACCGACGTCGCCCTGATCATCGGCGCCAACCCGGCATCGGCCCACCCGGTGTTCGCCTCGCGCCTGAAGAAGCGCCTGCGCGCCGGCGCCAAGCTGATCGTCATCGATCCGCGCCGTACCGAAATGGTGAAGTCGCCGCATATCGAGGCTGCCCATCACCTCGCACTGAAGCCGGGCACGAACGTCGCCGTCGTCACGGCGATGGCGCATGTCATCGTCACCGAGGGCCTGTTCAACGAGGCGTTCATCCGCGAGCGCTGCGACTGGTCGGAATTCCAGGACTACATCGAGTTCGTCTCGGATCCGCGCCACAGCCCCGAGGAAGTCGAGAAGCTGTCCGGTGTGCCGGCCGAGACCATCCGCGGCGCAGCCCGGCTCTATGCCACCGGCGGCAACGGCGCGATCTACTACGGCCTCGGCGTGACCGAGCACAGCCAGGGCTCGACCACCGTCATCGGCATCGCCAACCTCGCCATGCTGACCGGCAACATCGGCCGCAAGGGCGTCGGCGTGAACCCGCTGCGCGGCCAGAACAACGTGCAGGGCTCGTGCGACATGGGCTCGTTCCCGCACGAACTGCCCGGCTACCGCCACATCTCGGGCGACGCCGTGCGCGACATCTATGACAGCCTGTGGGGCGTGAAGCTCGACGAAGAGCCGGGCCTGCGCATCCCCAACATGCTGGACGCCGCCGTCGACGGCAGTTTCAAGGGCATCTACATCCAGGGCGAAGACATCCTGCAGTCGGACCCCGACACCAAGCATGTCTCGGCCGGCCTGGCTGCGATGGAATGCGTCGTCGTGCAGGACCTGTTCCTGAACGAAACCGCCAACTACGCCCACGTCTTCCTGCCGGGCTCGACCTTCCTCGAGAAGGACGGCACCTTCACCAACGCCGAGCGCCGCATCAACCGCGTGCGCAAGGTGATGTCGCCGAAGAACGGCTATGCCGACTGGGAAGTGACGCAGTTGCTCGCCCAGGAGATGGGCCTCGCCTGGAACTACCAGCACCCGTCCGAGATCATGGACGAGATCGCCAAGACCACGCCGTCCTTCGCGTTCGTCTCCTACGAGCGCCTGGAGAAGCTGGGCTCGGTGCAGTGGCCGTGCAACGAGAAGGCGCCGGAAGGCACCCCGATCATGCACATCGACGGCTTCGTCCGCGGCAAGGGCAAGTTCATCCGCACCGAATATGTGGCGACGGACGAAAAGACCGGCCCGCGCTTCCCGCTGCTTCTGACCACCGGCCGCATCCTCAGCCAGTACAATGTCGGCGCGCAGACCCGGCGCACCGAAAACATCGCCTGGCATGCCGAGGACCTGCTGGAGATCCACCCGCACGACGCCGAAAACCGAGGCCTGCGCGACGGCGACTGGGTGCGGCTGGTCAGCCGCGCCGGCGAGACGACGCTCAGGGCGACAATCACCGACAAGGTATCGCCGGGCGTGGTCTACACCACCTTCCACCACCCCGACACGCAGGCCAACGTCATCACCACCGACTTCTCGGACTGGGCGACCAACTGTCCGGAGTACAAGGTGACGGCGGTGCAGGTGTCGCCTTCCAACGGTCCTTCGGACTGGCAGAAGGACTACAACGAGCAGGCCCAGCAGAGCCGTCGCATCGCCGGCCACATGGAAGCGGCGGAGTAGGATGGTGCGCACGACGCAGACCTTTCCTTCTCCCCGTTCACGGGGAGAAGGTGGTCCGAAGGACCGGATGAGGGGCAGAGCCAGCCTCTCAGGGTTTGCGCTGCCCCTCATCTGCCTGCCGGCATCTTCTCCCCGTAAACGGGGAGAAGAACGATGACCACCGACCGCCCCGCCATCACCCAGACCTCCCGCCTCGCCCGCCGGGCGGGCGGGACCTCGGTCGCCAACCGCATGGTGCCGGAAGAGACCCCGGTGGCGCTGTCCTATGGCGGCACGACGCATGCGGTGATGATGGCGAGCCCGGCCGATTTCGAGGATTTTGCGCTCGGCTTCTCGCTGACCGAAGGCATCATCGGTTCGGTCGAGGAGATCGAGGCGATCGAGGTGCTCGACGTCGAGGCCGGCATCGACATCCAGATCAGGCTGAAGGACAAGGCCAACAAGCGCTTCGAACAGCGACGGCGCCGCCTCGCCGGTCCGGTCGGCTGCGGGTTGTGCGGCATCGAATCCATCGAGGAGGCGATGCGCTCGGTCTGCGACGTGCACAAGCCTCCGCTCGGGCTTTCCGCCGACGACATCGTGCAGGCGGTGAAGATGCTGTCCAAGATGCAGCCGCTGCACGCCGAGACGGGTGCAGTCCACGCCGCCGGTTTCTACGTACCCGGCAAGGGCGTGGTGGCGGCACGCGAGGACGTCGGCCGCCACAACGCGCTCGACAAGCTGGCGGGCGCGCTGGACAGGGCCGGCATCGACGGCGACTCGGGCGCGGTCGTCGTGACCAGCCGCGTCTCGGTCGAGATGGTGCAGAAGACGGCGGCCATCGGCGCGCCCTTCATCATCGCCGTCTCGGCCCCCACGGCCCTTGCCATCCGTACCGCCGAACAGGCGGGCATGACGCTCGTCGCGCTGGTGCGCGGCGACGATTTCGACATCTTCACCCACCCCGACCGTGTGAATACCGGAGCCGCGAAAAATGTCGCATGACGACGAAGACAGGATGAGCACGAAGCAGAAGCTCGTCTACATGGCGAACCAGATCGCCACGTTCTTCGATAGCAAGCCGCATGACGAAGGTGTTGCGGGCATCGCCGAGCACATCAACAAGTTCTGGGACCCGCGCATGCGGCGCCAGTTCTTCGAGATGCTGGATGCCGGCGGCGCGGGCATGAAGCCGACGGTGGTCGAGGCCGCCGCCAAGATCAGGCGCCCCAAGCAGGACGCCGCCTGAAAACCAATCGATCGGGACAGTCAAGCAGGGCGGCCGGGCCAGTTCCGGCCGCTTTCGTTTGGCCGCCCGCTACGTTCGTTAGAAAGTCGGGTAAGTGCTACAGTAGGAACGGAGGCCTCCAACCCTGATGGGAGAAGAAGCATGTTCGTGGCACGATGGAAGATCGACGCCCGCTTCGGGCATAAGCAGAGTGCAATCGAGCTGATGCGCCAGTGGGAGCGCGAGATCGGTCCCCAGGCCGGGACCGACAAGATGGCAATGCAGATACTGACCGGATCGCTCGGCGCGAAGGAAGCCACGATCGAGGTCAACCACCAGGTCGAGAGCCTGGCGCAGCTCGAAGAGATGTTCGCCAAGATTTCCAAGATCGACGCCCACGCCCAGTGGGGCAAGAAGCTCGAACCCCTGGTGGTCTCGGGCTCGTCCTACTGGAACATCTACAGGGTGGTCGAGGATTGAACCGGCGCCTCGTCCGGTGAACCGTCGGCGGCCGCCCGCCGGGCGATCGCCGACAGCTTCAGCGCGGCGAGGAAGACGACTTCGACAGCCACCACGATCAGGATGATGCGGAAGCCGAGGGCAACCGGGTCGCGGCCGCTCTCACTCATCATGTAGCCGCCGGTGAGGAAGGCCGCGTTCCACATCAGGCTGCCCGAGAACGTGGCCACCGCGAAGGGCACGAAGGAGAGGCGCAGCACGTCCGCCTCCAGCGCCAGATAGGTGCGCGCCACCGGCACCAGCTGGGCGATCAGCGACGCGCGGAAATTGTTGCGGCGGTAGGCCTGCGCCAGCCGCTGGTAGGTGGCATGCTTGAGCAGCACATATTTGCCGAAACGGCGAACGACCGCATCGGCGCGGTCCGGGCCGAGCCAGTTGCCGGCGGCGTACCAGAGCATGGAGCCGGTGCCGGAACCCAGCGTCGTCGCCAGCATCAGCGCCACCAGCGTCTGCCAGTCCGGCGCAGCCGTCATGCCGAAGAACAAGAGCAGCACATGCGAGGGCGGCACCGGCGAGATCTTCTCGGTGAAGGCGAGCACGCCGGCGCCGAGCACGCCAAGGCCGAGGAAGGATGGGATCATGCGAAGCGCCAGTCGTAGCCCTTGGCCGGCTTCATCCGCCTGATGCGGTAGACGGCGGCCGGCGGGATGTTGCGGAAGGTGTGGCCGACGCGGGCCACTTCGAGATCGAGACGGTCGAGCACCGACCGGTCGATGGGGCAGCGGAAGCCGTAGGTGAAGACGTACATCGCCCCATCCGCCCCGAGGCTGGCGAAGGCGCCCTCGAGGATGGCGTAGGTCTGGCGCGGCGGGATCGCCAGGAACGGCAGGCCGCTGATGACGGCGCCGACGCTGCTGCCCTCGAAGTCCGGGACATGGCGCAGCCCGGCTGCGTCGACCTCCAGCACCCGCGCCGCCGGAAAGCGCTGCCTGAGCAGGCGGGCGAACTCAGGGTTGAGCTCGACCAGCGTCAGCTCCCGCTCCTTCACCCCGCGGGCGACGAGCGCCCGGGTGAACGATCCGGTTCCGGCGCCGAGCTCCAGCACCGGACCGGTCTCGGGACCGATCTCGCGGGTGATCAGCGTGGCCAGGCTAGCGCCCGACGGCGCGATGGCGCCGATCCTGCGCGGCGCCGAAGCCCATGCCTTGAGAAACGACAAAGCGTCGCCTGCAGCCATTTCGAACCCCCTCTCGCATGTCCTGCCGGCGAATCGGCGCCGGATCCTGGCGAAGACTGCTGCGACTGCTGGATTGCACCTGCATTGCGAGAATCGGCGGAATTGAGGCATTCCCGAGTTGCATCGGCAAGAATGACCAAGTCGCAATGCTTTCGCAATGTTGGCGCACTAGAGCGGCGGGCATTTCTGTAGAATGCAATTCCGCCGTTCCAGCTGTTTTTCCCAGCCGCATTTGTGCGACACCAGACAAACCCGTCTGACCGCAAGATGCTCCAGCCGGAGCCGCACGTTGCCGGAGACTTGGATGCGCATATTGCTGGTCGAAGACGAGCCGGAACTGGCTTCCGCCCTGCGCACGGCGCTGAAGCGCCACGACATGGTGTGCGACCACGCGGCATCGCTGCTCGAAGCCGGGGACTATGCCGACGCGGAGAGCTACGACGCGATCCTGCTCGACCGGCAATTGCCCGACGGCGACGGGCTGACGCTGGTGCCCAGGCTGCGCGCCCGCGGCAACGCCACGCCGGTGCTGGTGCTGACGGCGCGCGGCGACACCGCCGACAAGGTCGACGGGCTCGACATGGGCGCCGACGACTACCTGGCCAAGCCCTTCGCCTTCGAGGAACTGCTTGCGCGGCTGCGCGCCCTGCTGCGCCGTCCCGCGGCGATCCAGGCGCAGGTGATCCGCGCCGGCGAGCTCGTCCTCGACCTCGGCCACCGCGAGGTCTCGGTGCGCGGCGAAGCCATGTCGCTGCCGCGCCGCGAGCTGCTGGTGCTGGAGGCGCTGATGAAGCGGACGGGACGCATGGTGCAGCGCGCCTCGCTGATGGAGGCCGTGTTCGGGCTCGACGACGAGATCCAGTCCAACGCCCTCGACACGCATGTGTCGCGGCTGCGCCGCAAGCTCGCCGACGCCGACTGCGGCGTCGAGATCAACGGCGTGCGCGGCGTCGGCTACCTTTTGCGCGAGATTGCATGAAACCGGCCCTGCTGCTTGCGCCGCTGAGGCGGCTGATCCGCCCCGGCTCGCTGAAATGGCGGCTGGTGTGGCGCCTGGTGGTGCTGCAGGTGGTGATGCTGACCCTGCTGATCGCGCTGATCATCGGCGGCTTCGTGGTGACCGGCGTCATCCCGCAGGAATATGAAGGCCGCGCCGTCGAGATCCTCAAGAAGGACGTGCGGCGCGACGACCAGGGCCGGCTCGTGCTGAGGGAGAGCCCGGCGCTCGCCGACCTGCGCGCCGAGGTGCCCGACCTGTGGTTCGTGATGCGCGACGAACAGGGACATTCGCTTGCGGAAGGCGCCGTCCCGCAGGAATTCGCCCGCATGGCGGCGTCGCTCGACAACATCGACAACGCCAAGCTGGTCTGGAAAAGGGGGACGACGCTGCCGGCGGCCATCGTCTCCTGGTACGACACCAAGGCCGGGCGCGTGCAGATCTTCACCGGCGCCCAGGGCCGGTTCCGGCTCACGGCGCTGCTTGCGGTGACGCCCGAACTGTTCCTGCAGGCGATCCTGCCGATCGGCGGGGTGATGGGGCTGGCGACGCTGGTGGTCATTCCGCTGGTGGTGCGCAACGCCTTCAAGGGCCTCGGGCAGGCGGCCCAGCTGGCCGAGAAGATCGACGTCGATGCGCGCGGCGTGCGGCTGCCGGTGGCACGGATCCCGACCGAGATCGCGCCGCTGGTGAAGGCCGTGAACGGCGCGCTCGACCGCCTGGACCGGGGCTACGAGCGGCACAAGCGCTTCCTGATCGACGCCGCGCACGAGCTGCGCACGCCGGTCGCCATCCTCAACACCCGCATCACCTCGCTGCCGGCGACGCCGGAGCGGGCGCGGCTCCTGCAGGACACGGCGCGGCTGTCGACGCTCACCGACCAGCTGCTCGACATCCAGCGGCTGGGCCGGCAGCCCGAGGGGCTCACGCCGATCGACCTGGTGGCGGCGGCACGCGGCGTGGTCGTCGACCTTGCGCCGATGGCGTTCGCGACGGGCTACGAGATGTCGTTCGAACCGGCGGCGGACGAGCTGTCCGTCAAAGGCGACCGCACCGCGATCGAGCGGGCGATCACCAACCTGGTGCAGAATGCCATCGAACATGGCGGCAATGCCGGGCGCATCACCATCACCGTGGCGCGGCCCGCGACGGTCGAGATCAGCGACGAGGGCGACGGCGTGCCGGAAGCCGAGCGCGACAGGATATTCGAGCCGTTCTACCGCCTGCGCCCGCGCGGCCACGGCGCCGGGCTCGGGCTGAACCTGGTGCAGGAGATCATGCAGATGCATGGCGGCCGCATCGAGCTCGACCGCGCCCGGAACGGCGGCGCCTGCTTCAGGATGGTGTTCCCGGCGGCGTAGGGCCCAACGTCACCGCGCAAGGCAGGTCCATGAATGTGCCGAAGGGGCGTCCGATACCCCCACCCCTGACCCCTCCCCACAAGGGGGAGGGGGACTTTGCGGCACGGCCCTCACGCGAACCTTCGACGATTTTCGGCGGCAAGGGCGGCGCGTTGATCCCCTCCCCCTTGTGGGTGTTTGGACCGGGGACATCGCGAACAGGTGTGCGAAGACATCGCGAACAGGTGTGCGCCTATGGCGCGAGGGGGTTCTGGATGTCCCCGGTCCAAACAGTGGGGAGGGGGTAGCCTTTCCTTGCGCCGCCCGGCTATCGCTGCCCTGCTGCCAGGGGCCGTCGACGGCTGGCACGCGACGGCGGTGCAACAGAATCCCCCTCCCCCTTGTGGGGAGGGGTCAGGGGTGGGGGTTAGACTTCGGTGGGGGTAGCTTTTCCTTGCCCGGACCCGGCTATGGCGCGCCGGCGACGGTCAGTTCGGCGCCGGCCGCCGCCAAGGCTTCGGCGAGGTCGGCCGGCGGCGCGCGGTCGGTGACCAGCTCGCCGAAACCGGCGAAACCGCAGACCTGGACCAGCCCCTGGCGGCCGAACTTGGTGTGGTCGGTGACCACGACCGAGCGCTGGCCGCGCGCCAGCACCGTGCGGGCGAACTCGGCCTCCTCGAGATTGTAGTCCATCACCCCGTTCGCCGCGTCGACCGCGCCGGCCGAGATCACCGCATGGGCCACCGCGAAGCGGCTGACGAACTCGATGGCCGAGACGCCGAAGGCGGCGCCGCTGTCGCTGCGCAGCTCGCCGCCGGCCATGTAGACCTTGTTGCCGTTGACGGTCGCCAGCGTGCGGGCGATGTCGGACGAATTGGTGACGACCGTCAGCCGGCGATGGCCCAGCAATTCGCGCGCGAGGTAGCTGGTGGTGGTGCCGGTGTCGAGCATGACCGAGTCGCCGTCGCGGATGGTGGCGGCGACCAGCTTGGCGATGGTGCGCTTGGCCTCGGCATTCTCGCGCATGCGCCGCTCGAAGGGCGCCTCGCCGACCACGGTGGGCAGGCCGATGGCGCCATGCATCTTGAGGATCGAGCCATTGTCGGCGAGCGGCTTGACGTCGCGCCGTACCGTTTCCAGCGACACGCCGAGCTTGTCGGCGAGATCGGCGATGGTGATCGTGCCCTCGGTTTCGAGCAGGCGCAGGATTTCGCTGTGACGCTTTGAATGGTTCATCAGGCGGCCCCGGTCAGACGGCGCGTTTGGCCGAATCTGAGGATAGAAATGACCGACCTTATCGCATTCACGCGATCGATCTCAACATATACGGTCAAAAGAACAACAAAAACCACAAAACCGGATTGACTCCGCCGCTTCCGCTGCGTGAGACTGGCCTTTGAGGAATACGCTCAAGCATGTACCCCCACCCCTGGCCCCTCCCCACAAGGGGGAGGGGAACGATTTCGCCGCCATTGCCGCCAAAATCGTCGAAGGTCGGTGCTGGGCGGCCGTGCTGCAAAGTTCCCCTCCCCCTTGTGGGGAGGGGTTGGGGGTGGGGGTAATTTCATACGCGATTGCCCTACAACTCGGAGAGGCTGGATGACGAACAGCGAGGACCGCATCCGGGCCCTGCCCTTGTGGAACGGGCCGGTCACGATCGCGCCGCTCAAGGGCGGCATCAGCAACGAAAGCTGGCTGGTCGAGGACCGCAACGGCCGCCACGTGGTGCGCTTCGGCAAGGACTATCCGTTCCATCACGTCTTCCGCGACCGCGAGGCGATGGTGGCGAAGGCCGCCTTCGAGGCCGGCTTCGCGCCCGAGCTGCAATATGCAGAGCCCGGGGTGATGGTGAGCGAACATCTCGGCGCAAAGACCTATGGCGCGGACGAAGTGCGCGCCAACACCGTCCGGATCGGCCGGCTGATGCGGCGCTTCCACGAGGAGATGCCGCGCCACGTCTTTGGCCCCGGCTTCATGTTCTGGGCCTTCCACGTCATCCGCGACTATGCCCGCACGCTCGCAGCCGGCAAAAGCCGGATGACGGCCGAGCTGCCGCGCTATCTTGCGCTGGCGGAGGCGTTGGAGAAGGCGCAGGCGCCGCTGCCGATCATCTTCGGCCACAACGACCTTCTGCCGGCCAACTTCCTCGACGACGGCGGCAGGCTGTGGCTGATCGATTTCGAATATGCCGGTTTCTCGACCGCGATGTTCGACCTCGCGGGTGCAGCCTCCAATGCCGGCATGACGGCAGAGGAGTCCGACGAACTGCTCGGCGCCTATTTCGGCGGCAAGCCGGACCAGGCGATCCGCCGCTCGCACCAGGCCATGCAATGCGCCTCGCTGCTGCGCGAGGCGATGTGGAGCATGGTCTCGGAACTCCACCTCTCCGCCCCCGGCGTCGACTATGTCGCCTACACCGCCGAGAACCTCGACAAGCTCGAGGCGGCGCTCGAAACCTACCAGAACCAGTACGGGAAACTGTAGACATGGCCCTCCCTTCGCATGCGCAGATCGTCGTCATCGGCGGCGGCATCATCGGCTGCTCGACGGCCTATCACCTCGCCCGCGACCACAAGGCCGACGTGATCCTGCTCGAACAGGGCAAGCTGACCTCGGGCTCGACCTGGCATGCGGCGGGGCTGGTGGGGCAGCTGCGCTCGTCGGCGTCGATCACCCGCGTGCTCAAATATTCGGTCGAGCTCTACAAGGGGCTGGAGGCCGAGACGGGCCTTGCCACCGGCTGGAAGATGACCGGCTGCCTGAGGCTCGCCACCAACCAGGACCGCTGGACCGAATACAAGCGGCTGGCGACGACGGCCAAGAGCTTCGGCATGGACATGCAGCTGGTGTCGCCCGACGAGGTCAAGCGCATGTGGCCGCTGATGGAGACGTCGGACCTGGTCGGCGCCTCGTGGCTGCCGACCGACGGCCAGGCCAGCCCGTCCGACATCACCCAGTCGCTCGCCAAGGGCGCGCGCATGCATGGCGCAAGACTGTTCGAAAACGTGCGCGTGACCGGCTTCGAGATGAAGGACGGCCGCATCCTGAAGGTCAAGACCGACCAGGGCGACATCGCTTGCGACAAGGTGGTGAACTGCGCCGGCCAGTGGGCGCGGCAGGTGGGCGCGATGGCCGGCATCAACGTGCCGCTGCAGCCGGTCAAGCACCAGTACATCATCACCGAGAAGCTGCCGGGGCTGGCGACCGACGCGCCGACCATCCGCGACCCCGACCGGCGCACCTATTTCAAGGAGGAAGTCGGCGGGTTGGTGATGGGCGGCTACGAGCCCAATCCGCAGGGCTGGACCACCGGCGACGTGCCCAACGACTGGGAGTTCCGCCTGTTCGACGACGACTTCGATCATTTCGAGCAGCACATGATGCAGGCGATCGAGCGCGTGCCGGGTCTGGCCAACGTCGGCGTCAAGCAGATGATCAACGGCCCGGAAAGCTTCACGCCCGACGGCAATTTTATTCTTGGCGCGGCACCTGAGTGCGCAAATATGTTCGTCGGCGCCGGCTTCAACGCCTTCGGCATCGCCTCGGGCGGCGGCGCCGGCTGGGTGCTGGCGCAGTGGGTGGTCGACGGCGAGGCGCCGCTGGACCTCTGGGTGGTCGATATCAGGCGCTTTTCCGGCCTGCACCGCGACCGGCAGTGGGTGTCGGACCGGACGCTCGAAGCCTATGGCAAGCACTACACCATCGGCTATCCGCATGAGGAATATGAGAGCGGCCGGCCCTACATCGTCTCGCCGCTCTATGAGCGGCTGAAGGCGCATCGCGCCGTGTTCGGCTCCAAGCTCGGCTGGGAGCGGCCGAACTGGTTCGCGCCCGAGGGCATGGAGGCCAGGGACGCCTACGCCATGGGCCGGCAGAACTGGTTCGGGCCGGTGGGCGACGAGCACCGGCATGTGCGCGAGGCGGTCGGCGTGTTCGACCAGTCGTCCTTCGCCAAATACGAGATGACGGGCAGGGACGCGCAGCAGGCGCTCGACCTGATCTGCGCCAACGACGTGTCGAAGCCCGCGGGCAGGTTGACCTACACGCAGCTGCTCAACACGCGCGGCGGCATCGAGGCCGACCTCACCGTGGCGCGGCTTTCGGACGAAAAATTCTACATCGTCACCGGCACCGGCTTCCGCACCCACGACCTCGCCTGGATCGGCGACCACGTCCCCTCGGGGCTGGACGCGAAACTGGTCGACGTCACCGAACAGTTCGGCACGCTGTCGCTGATGGGGCCGAAGGCGAGGCTGGTGCTCGAAGCGGTGACCGACGCCGACGTCTCCAGCGCCGCCTTCCCCTTCGGCCACGTGCGCGAGATCGGGATCGCGGGCGCTGCCGTCCGCGCCCTGCGCGTCACCTATGTCGGCGAACTCGGCTGGGAGCTGCACGTGCCGATCGCGGCGACCGGCGAGGTGTTCGACGCGCTGATGGCGGCGGGCGCCGCACACGGCATCCGCCCCGTCGGCTATCGCGCGCTGGAATCGCTCAGGCTCGAAAAGGGCTACCGTGCCTGGGGCTCGGACATCACCCCCAACGACACGCCGTTCGAGGCAGGCCTGGGCTGGGCGGTGAAGCTCAAGAAGGACGGCGACTTCCTCGGCCGCAAGGCGCTGGAGAAGGCCGGCAACGCGCCGCTGACCAAGCGCCTCGCCTGCTTCACCGTCGACGACAAGGACGTGGTGCTGGTGGGGCGCGAGACCATCCTGCGCGACGGCCAGCCGGTCGGCTATCTCACCAGCGGCGGCTATGGCTACACGGTCGGCAAGAACATCGGCTTCGGCTACGTCCGCAATGCGGCGGGCGTCGACGATGCCTTCCTGTCAGGCGGCAGCTACGAGCTGGTGGTGGCGATGGAGCGGGTGCCGGCGAAGGTCCATCTCGAACCGCTGTTCGATCCCGGCGCGGCAAGGGTGAAGGCCTGAGCGGAGATCGGGACCGAAATCCGGGAAGGATATTGCCCAGATCTCGGTGCCCCGGCGACATTTGCGCGCCGGGCCGGGCGCGCGGCGCCGCACTCCGCCAAAAAGCCATGATCTGCCTTATCAAGGCTCGCAAGGACGGGCACGGGACAAGGACATGATCATGACGAGACGCATCGGCGGCGCGGCACTGCGCGCAACGGCACTGGGCGGCCTGATGCTGCTCGCCGCCTGCCAGACGGGCGCGAACATGGCCGGCGACGGCGCCGGAGCGTCGACGACCGGCGTCGCCTACCTGCAGACGATCCGGTCGGAATACGGCCTGCCGCCACTGCAGCCCGACGCGACGCTGGAGCGCGCGGCCCTGCAGCAGGCGGCCTTCATGGCCTCCAGCGGCAAGATGGAGCACACCACCGGCTGGGGCAGGGACTTTGCCGCACGCATGAATGACAACGGCGTTGCCGGTGCCGCTGCCGAGAACATCGCCCATGGCGGCATGGAGCCGGCCAAGCTGTTCTCGATGTGGATGAATTCCGAGGGCCACCGCCGCAACATGCTCGACCCGCGCTTCAGCAAGTTCGGCCTCGCCTATGTGCGCGAGGCCAAGGGCAGCGACAAGCGCTACTGGGCGCTGGTGCTGGGCAAGTAGGACTCGCCTCACTTACAGGATTGGCGTCGGGTACCCCCACCCCTGACCCCTCCCCACTGTTTGGACCGGGGACATCGCGAACAGGTGTGCGAAGACATCGCGAACAGGTTTGCGCCTATGGCGCGAGGGGGTTCGGGATG
>NZ_JBNPXB010000035.1:0-20797 GCF_050433525.1 Aminobacter sp. BE322
CACGCAGAAAAGGGAAAAAGTGGACGACTTTTACGCCGCCCGCAGCCGGACAATCCCGCCGCTACCGTGGTCTAGTTTTCCACCGCCGTTCTCAGCAGCTGCGTAATCCTGGCGCCTACCGCCTCCTGCGTGAGGAGCTTGCGTCACTTTCCATCCCCGTCAGGCTGCTTGCGGGAAACCATGACGACCGACGAGCACTGGTCAACATCTTTCCCGAAGCCGGACTGGGCGGTTTCGTCCAGGGAGTTGAGGACATCGAGGTTACCAGACTGGTCTATGCCGATACCAAAGCGTCAGACGGCGGTCACCATGGTGAACTCTGCGACGTCCGCATCGAATGGCTTGCCGAACAGATCCACCTGGCTGGAAGTCGTCCGCTACTCTTGTTTCTTCACCATCCGCCGTTCGCTATCGGCGTTCCATCGCTCGATCGGCTGCGCCTCCTCAACAGCGATGGCCTAGCGGGGCTGCTCGAGACCCGTACGGCGCCAACGCACCTGTTTTGCGGCCACCTGCACAGAAACGTGTCGGGGGCTTGGAGGGGCCATCCAATCCAGGTTCTCAAAAGCACCCATGTTCAGTTCGCTCTCGATATGACGGGTGAGAAGCTCAGGCGGTCCTCCGAGCCACCAGCTTATGCCGTAATCGAAATTCGGGACGGCGACGTTATCACGAACTATCGCGATATATCGTCCAGAGATACCGGACCCCGCCAGCGGACAGCTAGGACCAACTCGGCCAGTTGACCGGTTCTATATAGTTGATCCTGATGTCGTCCGCCTGGGGCAGAACGAGTTCTGTCTGTTGCGTTGGAATCTCCAGCTCCATTGCCTGTATCATCTGTGCAATATTCGACCCAGCGGACGTGTTCCTCATGGGCATTGCACATCCGGCAAGGATAGCGGGAACTTCACGGTCTTTCGAGGGGTGGGGTGTCTTCGTCCAACGGCCAGTTCCTCCATTGGGCGAAGATAGCCGCCGGGGTGGCGCGGATCGAACCCTCCGCCAAGATGGAGATCGACGTCTTCAAGTCGATCGTCGATCGCGAACGTCGTCATCGGAGTCCTCGTTCGGATCCTAAGCGCTGACGCGAAGGGGTAGGTCGCCGCGACGATCAATGAAGGGACCTCAAGTCCGGTCTCTGCAACAGGTCTTTGCTACCGGGAAGGATGCGACAGGGCATCGATCCATCCATGCGCAGGTCCGCCCCCGCTTGCTGTGCTGGCTTCCTGGTCCAGGTCCGTCCTCCTCCAATCAACCCACAAGGGGTCCGCTACGCGAGCGTGCGGCCGCTGCGGCTTTGCCTGCGCGGTGATTGCGGCCGTGCCCCGGACCCGACGGGCGCCAGAGCGGGGATCGGCCCCGCCCATGGACGGAGCCCTTCAATGTCGCACAATCTTGCCCTCGCACAGAACCATGCCTGGAGCCTCGCCCGCACCCTGATGGTGCCGGTCATTCTCTTCAAAGTCGACGACGAATACGGCGTCATGCCTGCCGACGAACTCGACGACGCCGAAGTCGAGCCGCTGTTCGAATACGACCCCTACAAAGGTGGCCGGCCGGCTCACTGAGCCGGCCTCCACACGCGCCAGGCGCCCGGCCCGTCAAGGCCGGGTTGCGCGCCGCACAGCCCTTTCCCTGCCGGTGGGCGGACGGCTCTCATTGGGACGAGGTTTTGCCGCTTGCGCCGGGAAGCCTGCAAGGGAGGCTGCGCCGCCCCGGCAAGCCGGTGCGCCCTTGGCAAGCTTCCGGCTTCGGGCCCGACCTCGAGGCCTGCCTGAAGGCAGAGAAAACCAAATCTGGACAAGGAAAGGGCCGGACGCTCGGCGGCGCCGGCAGGATCGCCCCATGGAGCAACATGAAATCGAGAGATTGCGAGACAACGTGCCCTGCGCCGCCGTGCTCGAGCGCGAAGGCTGGATGGTGGACGTCAAGGAGAGCACGGCGCGTGCCGTAAAGTACCGGCGGGGGGCAGGCGAGATCATCATCGTCATCCACGGCGGCAGGGGCTGGTTCGATCCACTCTCGGATGCCAAGGGCGACGTCTTCACTCTTGCAGGTCACCTGGCTGGTATTGGCTTTCCGGCGGCCGTCGACGCGGTTCGCAGTCTCATAGGCCATGTCCCGGCCACGCCGTCCTGGAGCCGCCCAAAGCGCACAGGCACACCACATTCGATCACTGAGCGATGGCGGCGTCGGCGACCTCCAACTATCGGGTCTCGCGCCTGGCGATACCTGGCAGATGAGCGTGCGATCCCGATATCCGTTCTGCAGGCCGCTATCGCCCAAGGCTTGCTGCGCGAGGGTCCGAGCGGCAGCATATGGGCCGCGCATGTCGACCGGGCCGGCCAGCTGAGCGGATGGGAAGAACGCGGCCCGCGGTGGCGCGGCTTCTCCACCGGCGGAGCCAAGGAACTGTTCCGCCTCGGCAACGAAGCAGCACTTCGGTTCTGCGTCACCGAGGCGGCAATCGACGCCATGAGCCTTGCCGCGCTCGAGGGTATGCGTGCCGATACCCTCTACATCAGCACTGGCGGCGGGTGGTCGCCCGCAAGCGATGCCGCGATTCGGGCGATCGCCAAATGGCCTGGCATTTTGATGACCGCGGCCACCGACAATGATCGGCAGGGCGAGATCTATTCCGGTCGTTTGCGGGAGATCGTGCGTGAGACCGGCTGCCGGTACGAGCGACGGCGGCCATCCACGCAGGATTGGAACAGCGATCTCAAAAGGACCGGCGAAGGGAAACCCGAGAATGGAAGGCGAAAGGAGAGCGGAATCGCTGCCGCATGCCCGGCCGTCGCGTCAAGGGAGGCTGCGCCCGGCTGGCGCCGGCCCTTGACCCGCCGGACCGGAGAGGCGGCCGCGCGAAGGGGTGATGAGAAGGCATGAAGGTGATGATCCGGTCGGGTGGACAGGATCGCGCTTGATGCCGCCGGACCACAGGAGCCGCTATGATCACCCAATCCTCCTTCCGCAAGGTCTTCGAGGGCGTCGCCACGCGCCAGCAGATGTTCCAAATGTTTGACCGCCACGGCCAGGCGCCGATGAGCAAGGCGCGCCTCACCGGCCGGCTCTATGACGGGGAGTGGTTCGAGATCGGCCGGGCCGAGCATGACTACATGTTCGAAATCCTGCCGCCGCTCTGGATGCGCGGCGACATGTTCGCGCTCAGCGAGTTCATGACCGGCTCGATCACCAGCGTCTTCTTCGCGCTCTCGATCGATGGGCGGCTCCGCTACTTCCACGCCTATTGCGATATGTCGGCCAAGGGTTCGGCCGAGCGCATGCGCGATGTGATCATCGAGCGGGAATCCCGCCCCGTTCGTGCCATGACGCGCGCTGAGCGGCTCGACCACATCTGGAGCACGACTCATGCCGACTATCGCGGCTATGCAGGCGAGCGCTGGCCAGAGTGTGACAGGGGTGCTCGCACCATCACCGTCTACGGTGGTGCGAAGGGCACGGTTCTGAAGCTGCTCGACGACCTCACCGAGGCCGAGATCGGTGCCAAGCTGCCGGTCCATCTTCGCTACCTGCCCGCCGCAATTGCAGCCTGATCGGAGGCTGCCATGTTCACATTTCCTATTCTCGGCGTTCGCAAGGCCATCGAGCGCGGCATAGCCGATGCGGCCGCCAATGGGGGATTTCGCAATCCCTATTACGGCATCAAGCCCGGCAAGGATGAAAAGCCAGGCGTCTGGCTGGTCGGCGATCAAGGGGTCTATCTCCTCTCCAACGGCAAGCTCGCCGAGGGTGAGCGCGCCCTCGTGGTCTATTCGGATGAATGCCACCCGGTCGGCAATCCCGACTGGTGGCACTACAAGAACCGGCATTTTGGCGGTGACGACGGCATCGAGTTCCTCGACGCCGAGAGACTGATCGCGCTGTTCGATCGGAATCTTCGCTGCACGCATCTATGCGTGCAACTGACCGAGACGGACGTCTCGCTGTCGCTCATCGCTCGCTAGCCCATTCCCCACCTTCGCCAGCTTTTCACGCGGCCGCACACGCCGCTCGCGTGGTGGCGCTCGCGACAATTCCAGGAGACTACTCCATGTCCCATGACGACCCTTTCACGCTCGACCTGTTCGGCAATACAGCACTTTCCTCAGGACTCGGCCTTGGCGTCACCGCCTTTTCCGACAGTCCGGCCGACGATCCGGACGATGACGACCCGGCCCCGCATTCTCCCGCGCCTGCCGTGCCCGCCACGGCGGATGCTCAGCTCTTGCGCCGGGCACCACCGAAGGGCGAGAATTTTCGTCTCGCCGGCCTGCGCGGCCTCGCCAGGTCCTGGCGGGAGCGCGCACGCGACAACGTCGCGGCGATCCGCCTCGCCGCCTCGATCGCCGACGAGCAGCGCCCGGCGTCGGTCGACGAGCAGGCCGCACTGATCCGCTTCACCGGCTTCGGCGCTTCCGAGCTTGCCAATGGCGTGTTTCGTCGCCCGGGTGAGCTGGAGTTTCGCGAGGGCTGGGCGGACATCGGCGCGGAGCTGGAAAGCACCGTCGATGCCGTCGACTACGCCTCGCTTTCGCGCTGCACCCAGTACGCCCATTTCACGCCCGAATACATCATCCAGGCGATCTGGTCGGGCCTGCAGCGGCTCGGCTTTCGCGGCGGCCGTGTGCTCGAGCCCGGCATCGGCACCGGACTGTTTCCGGCGCTGATGCCGGAAAACTTGCGGGGCGTTTCGCACGTCACCGGCATCGAGATCGATCCGGTTACCGCCCGGATCGCCCGTCTCCTGCAGCCGCGCGCCAAAATACTCAATCAGGATTTCGCGCGGGTCGATCTACCGGCGCATTTCGACCTCGCCATCGGCAATCCTCCCTTCTCCGACCGCACCGTCCGCAGTGACCGCGCGTTCCGCGGGCTCAGCCTGCGCCTGCATGACTATTTCATCGTGAAGGCGGTTCGTGCGCTAAAGCCCGGAGGGCTAGCCGCCTTCGTGACCTCGAGCGGCACCATGGACAAGGCCGATAGCCGCGCCCGCGAGACGATCGCGGCGTTGGCCGATCTTGTCGGCGCCATACGGCTGCCAGCGGGCAGCTTCCGCGCCGACGCCGGAACCGATGTCGTTGTCGACGTCCTCTTCTTCCGCAAGCGCCAGGACGAAGAGGTGGCGGGTGATCAAGGCTGGCTCGATCTGGCAGAAGTGCGACCACTGAGCGAGGACGACGGGGTTATCCGGGTCAATCAATGGTTCGCCGAGCACCCCGATATGGTTCTTGGCGAACATGCGCTTAGGCGCGGCATCTACGGTCCCGACGAGACCTATACCTGCCAGCCGCGCCGGGACGTCGATCTCGACGCCGCACTCGCGACCGCGATCCAGGCGCTTCCCGAAGCCATCTATGACGGCGAGCCGGAAGATAGCGGTCCCTACGCCGATGACAGTGCCGATGACCCGGCATCAACCGCGGCTATCCCGAATGGCGCCGCCGCTCGCGAGGGCAGCTATTTCATCGGCAAGAACTCCGCGCTGATGCAGATGGTCGACGGTCACGCAGTGACCATCACCGTCAGGAAGGGTCGGGGAGGGGACGGCATCTCCGACAAGCAAGCCCGCATCATTCGCAAGCTGATCCCGATCCGTGACGCCGTGCGCGAGGTGCTCAAGGCGCAGGAATTCGACCGGCCATGGAAGCAGGCGCAGGTCAAGCTGCGCATTGCCTGGTCGAACTTCGTGCGTGAATTCGGGCCGATCAACTTCACCACCGTCTCGACCACTGAAGACGCGGAATCCGGCGAAGTGCGGGAGACGCATCGCCGTCCCAATCTCCAGCCCTTCCTCGACGACCCCGACTGCTGGCTGGTAGCGTCCATCGAGGACCACGACCTCGAGACCAATATCGCCCGGCCCGGCCCGATCTTCACCGAGCGCGTCATCGCACCGCCGCCGGCGCCGGTCATCACGTCGGCTGCTGATGCTCTTGCCGTCGTGCTCAACGAACGTGGCCAAGTTGACGTCGATCACATCGCGGAACTGCTGCATCGTGATGTCGCCGATGTCATCGACGTGCTGGGGCAGGCGATCTTCCGGGATCCGACGTCCGGTTCCTGGCAAACTGCCGATGCGTATCTCTCCGGCACCGTTCGCTCCAAGCTCGCTGCCGCCGAGGCCGCCGCTGCGCTCGATCTCGCCTTCGCCCGCAATGTCGAAGCGCTCAAGGGCGTCCAGCCCGCCGATCTCAGGCCCTCCGACATCACCGCCCGCCTCGGCGCACCCTGGATTCCGGCGACCGACATTGTCACCTTTGTCAAACAGACGATGGATGCCGACATCAGCATCCATCACACGCCCGAACTTGCATGCTGGACGGTCAGTGCGCGCCAGCTCGGCTGGAGCGCCGCCGGCACGACCGAATGGGGCACGCATCGTCGCGATGCCGGGCAGCTACTTTCCGACGCACTCAATTCCTCCATCCCGCAAATCTTCGACACGGTGAAGGACGGCGACACCGAGCGGCGCGTCCTCAATACGGTCGAGACCGAGGCGGCCAAGGAGAAGTTGCAGAAGATCAAGACGGCGTTCCAGAAATGGATCTGGAGCGATGCGGATCGCACCGACCGTCTGGCGCGGCTCTATAACGACACCTTCAACAACATCGCACCGCGAAAATTCAACGGGGACCATCTCCAGCTTCCAAGCGCCTCCGGCGCCTTTTCTCTTTATGGGCATCAGAAACGGGCGATCTGGCGCATCATCGCCGCTGGCTCGACCTACGTCGCCCATGCCGTCGGCGCCGGCAAGACGCTCTCGATCGCGGCGGCGATCATGGAACAGCACCGGCTCGGGCTCATCAACAAGGCCATGTTGGTCGTTCCCGGCCATTGCCTGGCGCAGGCCGCCCGCGAGTTCCTGGCGCTTTATCCGAATGCCCGGATACTGGTCGCCGACGAGACCAATTTCGTCAAGGAGAAGCGGCATCGCTTCCTGTCACGGGCGGCAACCGCGAATTGGGACGCGATCATCATCACGCATTCGGCGTTCCGCTTCATTTCGATTCCCTCGGCCTTTGAGGCGCAGATGATCCAGGATGAATTCGAGGCCTACGAGGACCTGCTCACCAAGGTCGACCGGGAGGACCGGCTTTCGCGCAAGCGCATCGAGCGCATGAAGGAGGGGCACAAGGAAAGGCTGGAGGCATTGTCGACCCGCAAGGACGATCTGCTCACCATCTCCGAGATTGGCATCGACCAGATCATCGTCGATGAGGCGCAGGAGTTCCGGAAGCTCAGCTTCGCCACCAACATGTCGACGCTGAAGGGCGTCGATCCTAATGGCTCGCAGCGGGCCTGGGACCTCTATGTGAAGTCCCGGTTCATTGAGACGAAAAATCCGGGCAGGGCGCTCGTGCTCGCTTCCGGCACGCCGATCACCAACACGCTCGGCGAAATGTTCACGGTGCAGCGGCTGATGGACAACGCAGCGCTCGCCGCCCGTGGCCTGCACGAATTCGATGCCTGGGCGTCGACCTTCGGTGACACTTCGACTGAACTCGAATTGCAGCCGTCCGGCAAATACAAACCCGTCACGCGCTTTGCCCAGTTCGTCAACGTCCCCGAGCTCATCGCCATGTTCCGGTCGTTCGCGGACGTGGTGCAACCCGCCGACCTGCGGACATATGTGAAGGTGCCGGAGATCGCCGGCGGCAAGCGCCAGATCATCACCGCGGAGCCGACCCCGGAATTCAAGGCTTATCAGCGCCATCTCGATCATCGCATCAAGGCCATCGAGGAGCGCGAGGGACCGGCGCAGCCGGGCGACGACATCCTGCTCTCGGTCATCACCGATGGCCGCCATGCCGCGATCGACCTGCGCCTGGTCATGCCGGCCATGGACAATGAGGACGGCAACAAGCTCAACGCGCTTGTCCGAAACACCTTCCGCATCTGGCAAGAGACGGCCGAGAACGAATATCTCCGCAAGGACGGCAAGCCCTTCGACAAACCCGGCGCCGGCCAGCTCATTTTCTCCGATCTCGGCACGATCAATGTCGAAGCCTCCCGCGGTTTCTCGGCCTATCGCTGGATACGCGACGAGCTCGTCCGCCTCGGTGTGCCGCCCTCGGAAATCGCCTACATGCAGGACTTCAAGAAGTCCGAAGCCAAGCAGCGGCTCTTCAACGATTTCAATGCCGGCAAGGTCCGCATCCTGATCGGTTCGTCGGAGACCATGGGCACCGGCGTCAATGTGCAGGCGCGGCTAAAGGCACTGCACCATCTCGACGTCCCCTGGCTTCCTTCCCAGATCGAGCAGCGCGAAGGCCGCATCATCCGCCAGGGCAACCAGCACGACGAAATCGGGCTCTACGCCTATGCTACGCTCGGTTCGCTCGACGCCACCATGTGGCAGAACAACGAGCGCAAGGCCCGGTTCATCGCGGCGGCTCTATCGGGGGACATGTCCATTCGACGCCTCGAAGACATGGGCGAGGGGCAGGCCAACCAGTTCGCCATGGCCAAGGCCATCGCATCGGGCGATCAGCGCCTGATGCAAAAGGCAGGGCTTGAGGCCGAGATCGCCCGTCTCGACCGGCTCCATGCCGCCCATATCGACGACCAGCACGCTATTCGTCGCCAGGTCCGCGACGCTGAACGCGAAATCGAACTGTCGACCCGGCGCATTGCTGAAATCGGACGAGACATCGAACGCCGGGTGCCGACTGCCGGCGATGCCTTCACGATGACCGTCACCGGGACCGCGTTCGCCGAGCGCAAGCTCGCCGGCCGCGCACTGATGAAGGAAATCCTCACTCTCGTACAGCTCAGCCAAGAGGGAGACACGGTCATCGGCTCGATCGGTGGCTTCGACCTTGAGTTCTCAGGCGAGCGCTTCGGCCGGGACGGGTATCGCTACACCACTGTGCTGAAGCGCACCGGCGCCGACTACGAGATCGACCTTCCCGTCACGGTCACGCCGCTCGGCGCGGTCGCTCGCCTTGAGCATGCTCTGTCGAACTTTGAGGGCGAGCAGGACAGTTATCGCTGTCGGCTGGTGGATGCCCGCCGGCGTCTAGCCTCCTATCAGCCACGTATTGGCGAAGCCTTCGCCTTCGAGGCCGAGCTCGAACTGAAGCGGCAGGAGTTGGCCCATCTCGAAGCTGATCTCGCCGCCGGTACGGATAACAATCCCAGCCTTGTGGTCGGGGTGGCTGATGGTGGGATCCGCGAGGCGGCGTGAACGGAAGTCCAGTATTGCGACAGATGACGATCGAGGTCCGATACCCGCGTGGCCGGACTTTTGAAAGGGATGCTCAGACCCTCTGTGACGTTCCAAGACGGTGCGGCAATGACAGCCTCGCGCTCCCAAGTCGGTCGATTCAGCCGGTTTTCAGACAACCAAGACCGGTCATCGCCGGTGACACGCTTGAGAAATGTCAGGTGAGTCAGAATGCCACCTTGGCTTGGAGCAGAACCTCCGGCAGAACATAAGCTGGAGGACATACCGGCCATGACGAAGTTGGGAACGACAGACGGAGACATTCGCTCTGCGCTACACGCCAAACGATTGCGACGCGCCAAATCCCATCCCGATACGCTTGTGATCGACGAACTTGGCCTCGCGCACGCCCGGAGCCGCATCGACGTGGCAGTCATCAACGGCTGCATCCACGGCTATGAAATCAAGAGCGCCAAGGACAATCTCGACCGATTCGCGACCCAGATCGATATCTACCGCCAAACGCTACAGAAGCTCACACTCGTCGCCGCGCCGAAGCATCTCGCGGGCATCATGAGTCACGCACCCGAATGGTGCGGCGTGATCGCGGCCGAGCAGGGACCAAGAGGTGGAATCAACTTCCGGGTGTTGCGAAACGCCGCCGCCAATCCCGAAATCGATCCGGTCATGATGGCGCACCTGCTTTGGCGCGATGAGGTCATCCAACTTCTGGGCCAAGCCGGATATGCGGCGAAGGACCTCCGGCTGCCGAGAAAGAAGCTTTACGAGATGCTGTGTGAGGCCATGACCCTCCGCGAGATCACCGCCTCCATCCGCGCCTTCATGGTGCAGCGCCAAGCGTGGCGAGGTCGCCCAGCACATGTGTGATGTGGTGGTTGATTGCCACCTCCTTCCATCGCGTCTGATTGCTCGGTCCTTCCTTGTGAACCGCGCACTTTGCGATGTAATCGTCACCGCTTGAATAGCCGGCACCGTTGAACTTTCCCGACGCTACTATTGACGCGCAGTGGCCATGCATCTGCGTGCGATCGTCGTTGAATGCCCCACCCTTTCGCACTTCCCAGGCTGCCGGCGTCGTGTAAACGAGCTTGCCTGCCGCCTTGATCATGCGCATGTCCAGAGCCTTAAATTCCGGATGGACGATCGTGTAATCCCCGAAATTCGGCTGTCGCATGCCGGCCGGAATCTTGCCGAGCAACACCTGGTAAAAGAGCCAATCGTGGCGTGGAAGCCGGTCAGCGCCCTTGGCGACATCCTTGAATGTCTCGGGAATCGCTGTGCCGATGACGACCAGATTCCGGACGGCGTACAGGTCGCCAAGTCTGCGCATGGCCGCGATGAGGGCTCCTGCGAAGGCGTCATAGGGCTCAAAATTCGGGCCACCGAGATCAATGATCAGGTCAACTTCCGAAAGCTCCAAATCAAGTGCTGCCGCTAATCCCTCGATGCGGGAGCGAGCATTGGCCTTCATCAGATCTTCGAGCCGGATCGAGATCGCCACCCCAAGTCCGTCGGTCGCGGCAATCGTCCGGACAGACGCGATGATGGAAGTCGCAGCGTCGAGGGGAACCGCCGGTATCGCATTCGCCCGGAATGCGCGCAGAGCTGCGAATACATAGGTGGGTATATCCCGCCCATCATCCATGGGCTGATCAGCGATGCCCGGATGAACACTTACCCACGCGGGCCGCTGCCCCCATTTGGCCTTGAACCGGGCGGCGAACGGATGAACGTGTTCATGGACCGATTTCTTCGGCTGCCGCAACTCGAAGTCGTATTCGACCTCGGGGATGGTGATGTAGGGCACAATGCGATCCTTGACTGCACCAGCCAGGCGGAGAAGCGCCTGGTATTCGCCCTGCCTCCACCGCAGCGCCGGAACATACATATCCTTAGTCAAGATCATCGCTCGCCTCCTCAAGCTGCGAGCGCACCTGATCGCGACCAACCAGATCATTCAGGATGGTGTAGTTGCTGCGCTCCTTCCTGATGCGTCCCGCGATAATGCTCGGATCGATGCCGATCGTCTCCGCGTCGATCTTCACTGCCTCTTCCGACATGGCAAAGCGGGACAGACACTGATCCCACAGCGTTTCCGGTATCAGCGCGTCGAGCGCGAATTTGTCAGCTTCCGCCTCAATCGTATCACCGTCATTGCCGCTTTCCTCGTCGAAGAAGTCGAAGCGCAAACCGTCGAAGAGATGCAGGAAAACGTGACCGAGCTCGTGCATCAGCACGAACCAGAAATTATCCAGCCGGTCGTATCGCAACGTAAGGCCCACAACCGGCGTATCGCCGTCGGCAAGCATGGCTGCGCCGTCGAGATACGATCCCGAGAGGTGCCGTTCGACGATAAGCACGATGCCTTTCTCGGCCAACAGATCACGGGCACGCTTCGGCCCGTCCTGCCGTTTCGTGAGACGCACCAACTCCGGCAGCCACCGGTCATCGAGTTCGAAGGTTCCGATCTCTTCTGCTTCAATCTTACTACGCGCCCGCTCCAGAATGCGCGCCTGCCACGCGAGTAGGGCGTATTCGTTCGGCACGTTCCCGCTGCGCATCTTCTTGCGGTGAAACGCCGTCGCAAATTGCGGTCCGGCCGCGTGCAAGAAATATTCCTTCACGCACTCAATCGGGTTTGCTCCGCGCGGTAGATCAAACCATTTGCGTTTGATCATCTCCTTGTAAGGAAGCTGACCCCAGACGATATCGTCGGCATCGCCCCACGCGAACACCGATCCGCCGGCCTGCTTCGGTCCCTCGAAACTTCCTGACGCCTTCACACCGAGCGCCTTCGAAATCTCAATCAGCCGACCAAGGCTTGCGCCCATGTAGTCGGTCGCCTCATAGCGCTGCACCTGTTGCGGCTTCATGCCGAGCTTTTCGGCGAGATCTGTCTGACTCATGCCGGAGGCAATTCGCGCGTGCACCAGCACGCGCGGCAACTCTTCTAGCGCATAGGTTTTCGAGAATGAGACCTGGCCAGATTTGAGCAGGTCGTATTCGGCAAGCTCGGCTTCGATATCGGCGATCTGGCTTTTGAGCCCATCGATCTCCGCCTGCTTGAGCCATGCCTGATCCGATGCGCGCGCGTCCGCAGCAGCAAGCGCGTCTCGCAACTTCACTAGCTGCGCACTCGATACGCCATACTGTTTGTCGCTGTAAATCATGGCTGCACCTTCCCGGAGAGAAGCGGATCGGCCGAAAGCGGAATGGAGATGATCCCTTTCTGTTTTCCTGTGAAACGATCCAGTTGGAAAAAATCGACGAATGCCTGCCCGACATCCACGCACATCATCGAGGACGGAAAGAACTCGCCCTTGAATGCCGCTTTCTGCGCTGCCCGACCGTTCGCAAATTCCAGGAACACGGGATCAAGCTTGGCCGAATCGACCCCAGTAGGATCCCAGCATGCATCGAAGTCGCCGGGCCTCGGCTTGCCGGTCACATAGCTGCCGTCGAGATAGATCGCCGGACATCCAGCCAATCGCAGTTTGCCAGAGGCGAGAACGAGGCCGTCGAAAAGCTCACGCCGCCAGGCATTCGTTGCGAAAGCAGCCGCCACATCTTCCAAACTCGCCGCGTGCGCCCCTGGGGGCAGAACGGTCCACGGAGAGCCGGGCAATGGGACGAGGGCAGGAATCATGCTTACAACAATAATGTTGTAATCGCTAAAGGGCAAGCCCGGGATCATCCGGTCGCCGCCGCTAATTTGGGAGGGCAACAGGACAGCGTTCTCGGCTCTTGCGAGACGATCCGCATTCAGCCGCAACGTTGCGCAGATCGGAAAAAATGGTGAAATCGGGAGGGAAAGAAGCCCTTCTCGCGGATCGGCCGAACCGGTGACGCTGGCGCTCAACTGCCTGGCTCGCGATCCCGGCCGCGTCGTCCTTCGCAGGGCTGAGAGCCCCGCTTGGCCTGTCGGGCAGGGATGTTCGACAGGCAGTTGCACCGGCCCGTCCGCTCCGCGGGCGGGGAGATGTCTTCGGAAAAGAAGACGGAGAAGGACCCGCGATCGGCGGTGTCCGCAACCCGAAACGGAGCATCCCAATGGAACTCAAGTTTGTCGATCCGCGCGTGCTCAAGGAGAATCCCGACAGAGCACGGCGTTCGAAATCGAGCCCGCAGGCGGACGCCCTGCTGCTCGCCACGATCAAGGCCGTCGGCATCGTGCAGCCGCCTGTCGTCGCCCCGGAGGCTGAAGGCGGCAACGGTTTTGTCATCGACGCGGGGCATCGCCGCGTGAAGCAGGCGATCGCGGCCGGACTCGATGAGATCGCCGTGCTGGTGATCGAGCGTGCCGAGGACGGCGGCGCCATGCGCTCGCTGGCCGAGACGCTGGCCCATGAGCAGCTCAATCCCGTCGACCAATGGCGGGCTATCGAGCGCCTCGTTGCGCTGAACTGGACCGAGGAGGCGATTGCCGTCGCGCTGGCGCTGCCGGTCCGCCAGATCAAGAAGCTGCGGCTTCTGGCGAACGTGCTTCCGGCCATGCTCGATCACATGGCCAAGGGCGATATGCCAGATGAACGTCAGCTCCGCACGATCGCTTCCGCCGCGCTCGAGGAGCAGAAAGAGATCTGGAAGAAGCACAAGCCGTCCAAGGCCGATCCTCAGGTCTCATGGTGGTCTGTCGCGCAGGGTCTGACCAAGACCCGCATGTTCGCCAAACATGCCAGTTTCGGCGATGATCTCGCACAGGCCTACGGTATCGCCTGGGTCGAGGATCTGTTCGCCCCCGCCGATGAGGACAGCCGCCACACGACCGATGTCGACGCCTATCTCGGCGCCCAGCAGGAATGGATGTCGAACAACCTTCCCAAGCGGGGAACAATCGTCGAGGTCGGCCAGTGGGGCGAGGCCAAACTGCCGCCCAAGGCTGAGCGGGTTTACGGGAAGCCCGGCAAGTCCGACCACACCGCCATGTATCTCGACCGTGAGGGCAAGGTGCAGACGGTCGCCTATCGCATGCCCGAGGCGAAGAAGCCGAAGGGCAAGGGTGGTGCGGCCGACGCTGCCGGCACGGACACCGAACCGGTCGTTGCCAAGTCCCGCCCGGACGTGACGCGCAAGGGAATCGAGATGATCGGCGATTTCCGCACCGACGCGCTTCACGACGCTCTTGCACGCGCGCCGATCGAGGAGGACACGCTGATGGCGCTTCTCGTTCTCGCCTTCGCGGGCAGGAACGTCTCCGTCGATTCGGGTTCCTCGGACACGGTCTACGGCCACGCGCGGCTGGAGCGTCATGCAGTCCTTCTTTTTGGGGAAGATGGCAGGCTCGATTACGACCGAGAGACGCTCAACCGGGTCGCGCGCAAGGTTCTGATCGAGGCCCTCTCATGCCGGGAGAACCGCACCAACAGCGGCATTGTCGCTCGGGTCGCGGGCGACACCATAGGCGCCGACGGCTTCCTGCCGAACATGGGCACGGACGAGTTCATGTCGTGCCTGTCGCGGTCGGCACTGGAGGCGTCCTGCAAGGAAACGCCGGTGCTTCCACGTGCCCGCGTCAAGGACACGCGCGCAGCCCTCGCCGAGCACTTTAAGGAAGGCCACTTCGTCCATCCCTCGGCCCTGTTCGCGCCCGACGTCGCCGAGCTGACGAGCTGGACGGCCCGGTACGCCGCGCCGAACGAAGCTGACGACGACACCGCGCCGGAAGTCGATGATCTCGACGGTGATCAGACCGGGGCGACGGCAAACGAGCATCCGGTCGATGACGGCCACACCGTCGAAGAAACCGAAGCGTGGCGCGTCGCCGCCGAATAGGCCGCCACTCTACTTCCTCCCGCCCGCCGCCGGCAATCGCGCCGGCGGCGGTTCTGTTTTCATCAACAGCACCACTGGAGAGAAACAATATGTCCGCTCAATTGATATACGATCTCGTGCCGCTCGGTTCCATCATCCGCTACCCCGACGGCACACCGCGCCCGCCGGAACGCCATCGGAAGAAGCTCTCGGCATGGGAGAGCGCCAATAGCGGCGGCCGCCTGATGCGCAAGACGCCAGCCCGGCAGACCGCGCAGTACTCGTCGCCCGCGCAGTTCACACTGCATGAAGGCGACTATGGGAGCGGCGGTGTCACCGTGCTGCGCGTCCACAAGAGCTTTTCGGTCGATTGCGGCCTGAAATTCATCGTGACCTCCCGGCCCGCGCCGGGTTCAGTCCGGGTGTTCGACCGCGCCGGCGAGGGCGCTGAACTCGTCTATCTTGCCGCCAGCCGCCAGGACGCGGAGGTCTGGTTGCAATCCCATGGATATCCGAATGCAGTGCTCGAAGACGTATCGGCCGACACCGTAGCAGCCGACGCCGTCGAGGGGAGGGCGGCATGAACGCCCCTCCTCAAGCCGAGGCAACGACCGACAACACCTCCGGATTCCCGGAGGTGTATTACGGGCGAACGAGCGATGGCCTCTTCGCGGCGCTGGTTGGCGAGAACGCCTTTGCAATGATCCCTGCCTACAATGGCGGACACTATCTCGGCCATGCCTGGAAGCTGTCTCTGCCCATCTGTGAATGGAAGCAGTCCAGCTTCTACGGTCACGGCGGGCAGCTCGACGGCAAGGCGGCGTTCCGCGCCCGTGTCGAGGAGAACGCCCGACATCAGGGGCAATTGCGTAGACTGGCCCGCCGCAGCATCCCGGCTCGGCAAGCAACCCCATGGGGGCTCTCGGATCATGCCACGCACTATGCCGAGGGCATCGTCTGCCATTCGACCCCGAGCCATGGCGGGTTCCATCTCGACCCTGTCCGCAATGCCCGAATCCACCCGCATTTGCGCAGTGCCGATGGGTTCTACGAAGAGGATTGCTGCTGGGCGGCCGTTGCACAGGCCTTTCCCGACCTTTTCACCGATTTCGAGAAACGTTGCGCCGAGGAGACGATCCGGCACTGGTATCCCGATGCTTGGCGATCCCTCACGTCCACACCTAAACGATTGCGGAAGGCCGCCTCATGACGATCACGGAGCATATCGCCATGCTGGCGACCATGGAAGCTGCTCGCCGGGAGACGCATGCCCATCTCCGCCTGATCGAGCGGCAGATCACGGCGCGCGCGGAACGCCTGATGATCAGTTTCCGCGCCAGATCACGCGACTACCGGAAGTCCAGGTCGACATGGAGCCATGCCGACGAGCAGCTTTACCAGGCCACGCTGTCGAAGCTGACCTTTTCCCGTCACCGGGAGGTCGATGGGCTGTCACGCAAGCTCGCCCGCCAGGATGCGGCGATCGCCGCCTTCCGTCGTCGCCACGGTCTGCCGGAGGTCGATGCGGAGCCGGATATGGTGGGCCTCCGCGCGGCGTGATTTCTTCCCAGCGCATCTCCATGCGCGCTTCCTCGTCCCCTGACCTGCAATCGGGAGGACAACCTTGTCCGGAATCGTGTGGCGGGAGTGTGCAGGCAGCTTGGCAATATCCGGGTAGAGCAGCGCGGCGGTTGCCCCGACCGTGCTGCCGTGGGAAGCGGATTGATCCGGTCGCAAGTCCTCACGCGAGCCAATCTCAT
The DNA here is from genome assembly GCF_050433525.1 of Aminobacter sp. BE322. NCBI lineage: Bacteria > Pseudomonadati > Pseudomonadota > Alphaproteobacteria > Hyphomicrobiales > Phyllobacteriaceae > Aminobacter > Aminobacter sp. BE322. The sequence goes on from NZ_JBNPXB010000035.1 coordinate 16,705, forward strand.
GGAACCATCCCCGCGCCGGACTTCCCGGCGGGTTTGCTGCGGTCTGAACCGGCGGCTGGCCTCTTCAAGGCCGCTTTGCGCCGCGATGCGGCCGGAGCCCGCCGATCTCGACAAGGCCGGCCCGCGTTCCGCGCAGGGCTGTCAGCCCCGCTTGCCCGCAGGCCAACCTTGCTCGCCTGGCAGGCCCCGGACCCTGAAGCGTCCAGCTTCCGCCGGTTCTTTTCGACCGCACCCGCAGGGAAGACCGGCACGGGGCCGGATCGCCCGAAGGGCATCGCTAGAAAGGATTGCTTCATGTCCAGTTCAACCCGCTCCACGAAGGCAAAGGCTCGCGTTGTCCAGCTTCGCAAGGGCACCACTCTCGAAATGGTGCGCCTGTGCTGCCCGGACGCCAACCAGGCCGCACTCATCTCCGAAAGCTTCGGGCTCGCCGTCCTCGACAGCGACGGTATCCGGGAGTTTCACGAGCGCACCCTGATCGAGAGCGCCGACACCCTCTCCGAAGGCCTTTCCGACAAGGCCATGCAGATCCATCTCCAGCGGATCGTCGGTTCCCATGTCGGGTCGGCCTACGGAGCGGGACAGTTCTATTCCAAGGCTGTCACCGAGGCCAAGGACGCGACCGCCCGGCTCGCCAACGACATGCGCGACGAGGATCGCGATGGCCCGGTCGGATTCGACAGCGCCGCCCAGCGCAAGCGCGAATTCGCCGCCGACATGGGTATCCAGGCCCACGCGCTGCGCATGGCGGCCGAGGGCGTGGTCGCGGCCTACGAGCACATCGTCGGCGAGAGCTGGAAGCCCTACGAGCGGCAGGCCGAAAATCCCGGCCAGACCGTCAGCCGGCAGGCCGCCGACCTCCAGATGGCCGCTCTCGGATAGCGGCCGCGGGCGGGGCTCCGGCTCCGCCCTTTCCTTGTCCGCTTCTTCGCAGGTCGGGCCCGATAGGTGCCGGCCTGTTTCCATGTCGCGGCAGACGCCGCTGGGCTTCCGCGGGACCGAGAGGCGGAAGGGAAGCAGGAATACCCATGACGAGGCCGGCGCAATCGCAGCCGTCACGATCATTGGTCCTGCTCCGGTCCTCGCTCCGCGAAACGGCGATGCCGTCCTCCACTGCCGTTCCGGCCCGGCTGCGACGTCTCTCCTTCTTCCGACTGATCCTTCCGGGTTCGCGGACCTGCGGTCCTGCGCGGTCGGACCTCGTGACGGCCGCGATCGGCGCGGCCTCGAATGGAGGCTCTGATGATGAAATGGAAAGACAAAAAACCCCGCGTCGACATCTACGCGAAGATCACCGACCGCATCGTCGCGGACCTGGAGAAAGGTGTTCGCCCATGGGTAAGGCCCTGGAGTGCTGCGAACACTGCCGGCCGCATCACGCGGCCGCTACGGCACAATGGAACACCCTACCAAGGCATCAATATCATCCTGCTCTGGTCGGAGGCGCTCGCCCGCGGCTTCGCCTCGCCCATCTGGATGACGTTCAAGCAATCGGTCCAGCTGGGCGGTCATGTCCGCAAGGGCGAGACCGGCTCGACCGTCGTCTATGCTAGCCAGTTCACCAGGACCGAGACCGACGAGCGCGGCGACGAGGTCGAGCGCGGGATCCCGTTCCTCAAGACCTATTCGGTCTTTAATGTCGACCAGATCGAGGGATTGCCGGACCGCTATTATGGTGCGCCGCCGCCGGCGATCGATCCCGTCACGCGCATCGCCCACGCCGATGCGTTCTTCGACGCGACCGGCGCCAAGGTCGTCTATGGCGGCACGAAGGCGTTCTACGCGCCCTCGTCCGACCACATCCAGCTTCCGGTCTTCGAGAGCTTCCGCGACGCGGAATCCTTCGTTGCCGTCAGGGCGCACGAGACCATCCACTGGACAGCTCCCGCCCACCGGGTCAACCGCGATCTCAGCCGCTATCACAAGGATCGGAGCGAACGCAGTCGCGAGGAGCTAATCGCGGAACTGGGGTCGGTGTTCCTCTGCGCCGACCTTGGCATCGTGCCGGAGCTCGAGCCGCGGCCTGACCACGCCAGCTACCTGGCGTCCTGGCTCGAGGTGCTCTCCAACGAGAAGCGGTTCATCTTCTCGGCCGCCGCGCATGCGCAACGCGCAGCCACCTACCTGCACGATCTTCAGCCGGCGGCGAAGGTCGCGGAGGCGGCCTGATGCAAAAGTCGACCGTTGCCGATGGGAACTCTGTCGTGGCCGGCCAATGACGGGAGCTCGGGCGGGGATGGCGCTTGCGCCGTGTGGGGATCCGGAAAGCGATGCCGATGAAGCGGCGCCCGCCTTCATTCCGGTTGTTCCTGCGACAGGCGCGTCCACTGCGGCCTCGATGTGGCTGGTCTGACCGAAGGCCGATCTCGCTGCGCTCGGTCTCGCTCTTTTCCCGCAACCGCCGGTCTCGACTTTCTTCCCCTGGCCGAACCACCCCGCGCGCGATGTCGCGCGGGGCCCCGGATTTCGCGGCCATTCCTCGCGAGGCAAGAAAGTCTCTCCCGGCCGCCCTCCACTGACGTTCCGGCCCCTTCGGGGTGCGGATCGATCGCCTCCGGTCTGTCGACCGCCATCGAGGTCGCGATGGTCGCGGCCCGAGAAACCAGAGGAATGAGACACATGGCTACCATCGGCACCTTCACCTCCACCGGCACCGGCTTTTCCGGCGCCATCAAGACCCTCAACCTCAACGTCAAGGCCAAGCTGGTCCGCGTCGACAACCCCTCCGACAAAGGCCCGCACTTCCGCATCTTCGCGGCAGCCAATGTCGAACTGGGCGCCGCCTGGCAGAAGACCTCCAGCGAGGGCCGCGACTATCTCTCGGTCAAGCTCGACGATCCGAGCTTCCCCGCTCCGATCTACGCCACCCTGATCGAGGTGGACGGCGAGGAAGGCCTGCAGCTGATCTGGTCCCGACCGAACCGGGACTGAGGTCCATGGGCATAGGGCCCCCGCCATCCGGGCGGGGCCCTATGCCTTGAAACTGCAGTCCAAACGATGGCCGGCCGTGGTAATGACGGGACCGCGCAGACTGGCCTTCGACCCGAATTTCAGCTATATAAAAGAGTAAGTTCTAGGAGCCTGAAGCATGACCGTAACGCTATTGGAAAGTCCCGCTGTCGCGGATCGAGCGCATGCGTTGCGGCTTGCCAAACAGGTTATCAAGACCCTCGACCAGAAGCCGCTTGAGCCGATCGTTGCGGCGATGTTGACCGATGGTCACAAGGCCGCGCTTTCGGCAATGGCCGTGTCGCGGGATGAGCCGAACCTGTTCGAACAGTTCCTCGTCCTGTGTGAAGAGGCCGGCCTGTTGAGTGGTGAGGACTGCGATCAGCTGGGCGATGCCTATGTCGAAGCAAGGCGTGCCCGTGCCGCTTGATGAGTGACCCCTATCTTTATCCGGGCACCACAGTCCTCATCAATCGTTTCAACATCAGGGATCAGGCCAAACTCGACAGCAAGGAGCGTCGGGAAACCCTGAAGACGTTGAAGGGTCTTCACGACAATCCGGTCAAGGGCGGATTCGACCTCGCACACCTGCTGGAAATACACCGGCGCATCTTTGCGCCGGTGTATCCGTTCGCCGGCGAGATCCGCCGCATCGATATGGTCAAGGCCGAGGAAAAACTGGGCGGCGGCAGTGTCGAATACGCGCCGTTCCATCTGGCGCGCCTCCAGGCCGAGCACCACCTCAAGGAACTCAATGCCCGCGACTGGTCGGGTCTCAGGGGTCTGTCGCGGCCGCAGGACATGGCCGCATTTGCGGGCATGATTGTCGACCTCTGGAAAGTCCATCCGTTCCGGGAGGGCAATACGCGCACGTCCATGACCTTCATGCACCAGTTTGCGGCGGCCAAAGGCTTCGCGCTGGACCGTGAGCTGATCCGCGCGAACGCTGAATACGTCCGTCATGCGCTGGTGGTCGGGACCCATGGTGAAACCCATTATCTGACACGTATCCTGACCGACGCGCGCCAACGCGAACATGCGCGCGAGCAGATCCCTTTAGACGCACTCGCCATGCGCTTCGGACCGAGGTTGGTTGCATCCGCCAGCACGCCGGCCAGCATGGCCGAGACATTTCTGGGAACGT
>NZ_JBNPXB010000036.1:0-18690 GCF_050433525.1 Aminobacter sp. BE322
CGAGATCATGACCATGCCCGGCCTGCCCAAGGTCCCCTCCTCCGAGAAGATCTTCCTCAACGAACAGGGCCAGATCGAAGGCCTGTTCTGAGGGCTGAGCCCAGGCGTCCCAGACACCCGAGGCCCGGCAATCTGCCGGGCCTCGTCGTTTCCGGCCTCACCGCCGTTTCGGGTGGCAGCCAATTCCGCGCACGGGTGTCCGGCCCGACGGCCTCATCCAAAAGTTGCCTATCAGTAAAATTTCTTGCACTTGGATATTGCCCTTCCGGCAGATTTCGAGTCAATATGTCTCCGACACAACGCCCCAACGGCGAGGTCGCCGTTCCCGGGGCGGAATGGACAGAGTGGAGGAGATTTATCAAATGACAGCTTCCTGGCGTTTTTCGACCCTGGGCGACCGCCACCGCGCGCTCGGTTCCAAACTCGAAGACTGGAGCGGCATGGGCACGGCCTGGTCCTATGACAAGGACGCGAACGAGGAATACGTCGCGATCCGCACCAAGGCCGGCCTGATGGACGTTTCGGGCCTCAAGAAGGTCCACATCACAGGCGCCCACGCCTCGCATGTCATCGATCTCTGCACCACGCGCGACGTCGAGAAGATCTATCCCGGCAAGTCCGTCTATGCCTGCATGCTCAACGATGCCGGCAAGTTCACCGACGACTGCGTCATCTACCGCATCTCGACCAACTCCTGGATGGTCGTGCACGGCTCGGGATCGGGCCACGAGGAACTGACCCGCGCCTCGATCGGCCGCGACGTCTCGGTCCGCTTCGACGACAACCTGCATGATCTTTCGCTGCAGGGCCCGCTCGCCGTCGACTACCTCGCCAAGCATGTGCCGGGCATCCGCGACCTCAACTACTTCCACCACATGCAGACCCAGCTTTTCGGCCTGCCGGTGATGATCTCGCGCACCGGCTACACCGGCGAGCGCGGCTACGAGATCTTCTGCCGCGGCCAGGACGCGGGCAAAATCTGGGACACCATCGTCGAGGAAGGCAAGCCGATGGGCATCATCCCGACGCGCTTCACCACGCTGGACATGCTGCGCGTCGAGAGCTACCTGCTGTTCTACCCCTACGACAACTCGCAGAAGTATCCGTTCGCCAACGAAGGCCCCGGCGACACGCTGTGGGAACTCGGCCTCGACTTCACCGTCAGCCCGGGCAAGACCGGCTTCCGCGGCGCCGAGGAGCACTACCGCCTCAAGGGCAAGGAACGCTTCAAGATCTTCGGCGTGCTGCTCGACGGCGACAAGGCCGCTGACGAAGGCGCCGAGATCTGGCGCGACGGCAAGAAGGTCGGCGTGGTAACCTGCGCCATGTATTCGCCGCTCGTGAAGAAGTCGATGGGCATCGCCCGCCTCGACGTCGACTGCGCCATCGTCGGCACGCCGCTGGAGATCCGCAATGCCAGCGGCACCGTCAAGGCGACCGCCCAGTCGCTGCCGTTCGACGATCCGAAGAAGCTGAAGCGCACGGCAAAGGGCTGAGACCTTGGACAGTGCACCGGTGAAGACGATCCTCAGTCGCCCGGTCTACGGAATGTTGTCCCCGCAGGCCGGTAGCAGCCACCTTCTCATAGCGGACGCCGAAGGGGCGTCCGCGATACTGGACCTGGCGAGGCAGGCGCCCGAAGGGTTCTTCGCCAGTGCCCATGTCATCTTCATACCGGGCCGGACCGGCAACTGCTTCCAGGACAGCCTGAAGGCGCTCAAGCCGGCCCAGTATTATGAGGGTCCGTCATTCGCGGCAGCGTTGCCGCGACTGAAATGGACCCTCGCCAACGCCCATATGGGCCTGCGTATCTACCTCGCCGGCACCGAAGGCCTGATCGGCCAGGCCATGCTGGCGGCGACCGAGGCGGGCATCGACCATGCCTCGATCCAGACCGAGCAGCGCGGCTCGCTCGCAAGGCGCGTGCAATGCGTACATTGCAAGGGGATCACCGAGGAGGTGACCACCCAGCCGGTGACCTGTTCGCACTGCGGGCTGCTGCTGCTGGTGCGCGACCACTATTCGCGCCGCATCGCCGCATTCCAGGGCGTCTGCATCAACGCGGAGGACCCGACCGAGGTCCCTCACAAGGAGGAGATTTTCCGGTGAGCGCGGGAACAACCAAACTGAACGTCACCGTGACCGACGTCGTCGCGGTCAACGAACTGGTCAAGCGCTTCCATTTCGAGCGCACCGACGGCGAGGACCTGCCGACCTTTTCGGGCGGCGCCCATGTCGTCGTCGAGATGCGCGACGCCGACAAGACCAGGCTCAATCCCTATTCGCTGATGAGCTCGCCGCTCAACACGCGCGACTACACCATCAGCGTGCGCCGCGACGACTCCGGCCGCGGCGGCTCGCTGTTCATGCACAACCGCGTCAAGCGCGGCATGGAGATGGTGATCAGCTATCCGGTGAACCTGTTCTCGCTGGATCTGCGCGCCAAGAAGCATCTGATGATCGCCGGCGGCATCGGCATCACGCCCTTCCTGGCGCAGACCGCGCAGCTCGCCTCCGCGAGCGGCAATTTCGAGCTGCACTACACCTGCCGCACCGAGGCGCTGGGCAGCTACACGGACGTGCTGCGCGAGCGCTACGGCAACCGCGTGCACCTCTACTACGACGACCGCAACGAGCGCATCCCGCTCGAACGCCTGCTCGCCACCCAGCCGCTCGGCACGCACATCTATGTCTGCGGCCCCGCAGGCATGATCAACTGGGTGCGGGAAACCGCCGCCCAGCACGGCTGGCCGGAAGGGACGGTGCACTACGAGCATTTCGCAGCGCCGCAGCCGGGCAAGCCCTTCGACGTCACGCTGGCCGTGTCCAAGAAGGAGATCCGCGTCGGTGAGCAGCAGAGCCTGCTCGAGGCCCTGGAAGCCGCGGGCATCGACCCGCCCTATCTGTGCCGCGGCGGCGTCTGCGGCCAGTGCGAAACGAACGTCGTCTCCTATGACGGCACGTTCAAGCACAACGACCATTGGCTGAGCGAGGAGGAACACTGCTCGGGCAAGAAGATCATGCCGTGCGTGTCGCGGTTCGAGGGAAGATCACTGGTTCTCGAACGCTGACAACCGGCCCCGGAATTGGGAGGATTTCATGGGTATCAATTTCAGGAAAGAGACGTTCCGCGACGACTTCACCTTCAGGAACAGTCCCGAGCAGGTCAGGCGGTTTCCGTTCCCGTTCAACGAAGACTCCTACATGTATGCGGTGAACATCGAGCCGCACGTGCCCGGCCCGAAGAACTCGGTCTTCGAGCATCTCATCGACGTCGACGAGCACTACGTCTCGGAGATGCAGGACCGCGCCATGGTGCTGGCGGAGGATCCGCTGCGCTGCCAGTCGCTGCCGCACATGACGCTGGCCGGCTGGGACCTTCTCGAATTGCTGATGACCGAGAAGGCCAAAAGCTATCCCGAGCATTTCGAGCTGACGCGGGAAGGCGACCGGTGGCGCTGGGTCAACCGGCCGCTCGGCATCGACGACACCTTCACCTTCGGCGATCTCTCCACCCTGCCCTACGGGCCGATGGAATACATCACCCGCCAGAGCCAGGGCGATTTCGCGGTCCTCGACCAGCGCGAGGGCAATCTGTGGATGGACGCCGGCATGGTGACCACCCAGGCCGACTGGTCGCTCGACTTCGACATCGGCATGAACTTCTTCGAGTGGCACGCCCCCGTGCCCCTGGCGCACGAGAAGGGCATTTTCACCCGCGCGCTGAAATTCCTCACCAACGTCCAGCAAGGCCAGCCGGCGCGTCGCCTGAACTGGACCATGACCATCAATCCGCGGCTCGACACCAGCCCGGAGAACTTCCACAAATGGGGCTCCGACCGTTTGACGGTCACGCCCGAGAATGTCGGCGAGAAGGTCCACCTGCGCGTCGAGTTGCAGAGCTTCTGGCGGCTGCCGCGTTCCAATGCGCTGGTATTCCCGATCCGCTGCTATCTGATCAAGATGGAGGAACTGGTGGCGCAGCCGAAATGGGCACGCCGTTTCCACCGCGTGCTGCGCGACCTGCCGAACGAACTTGCCGACTACAAGGGCCTGACCCGCTACCGCCCGACGGTCGTCGAATGGCTGTCCAAGTACGACGACGGCGCCCCGACCTCGCCCGGCTTCAGCCCGGACTGATCGGCCGACGATACCAGGGGCGGTCCCGGCAAAGGCGGGGACCGCCCCTATCTTTACAGGCAAAGCCGTACGCGGCCGCATCTGGTCGGAGGTGACGATGAACGAGCCGCTGCAGCCCGCAAGGCGATCGCTGTTTTCCGAACTCGGCGGCGAGGAGGCGATCCACCGCCTGGTCGAAACCTTCTACGACATCGTCGAACAGGATGCGGACGCCGAACTTCTGCACCGCCTGCATCTGCGCGGCCATGGCGTCGCCCATTCGCGCGAGGAACAGTTCAACTATCTCTGCGGCTTCTTCGGCGGGCCAAGCTACTACGTGCAGAAGCACGGCCATTCCAGGCTCAAGGAAATCCATGAGCATGTCGAGATCGGCCCGGAAGAGCGCGACCTCTGGCTGAAATGCATGCGCCGCGCGGTGGAAAAGGCCGACATCCCGGATAACTGGCGCGACATGGTCATGCGCCATTTCGGCTTCGCCGCCGAGACGGCCCGCAACAGGGACTGAACCTGCTTCGCCGATCCTATGCCGCCGGCGCGACCACCGGCGTTCGCCGGTCCCCGCAACCATCCCCAGTCCAGAACCGCTGACCTGGCCAGCGGCGGGACGTTCAGTCGCCGCCGTTGCCCTGCGGGTACGAAATGATCGACAGGTACTTGATCGGCAGCGTGGTCAGTTCCTCCGGGCCGTGCGGCGCATCGGCGTCGAAGAACAGGCTGTCGCCGGGCGTCATGCGGTAGAGGTTGTTGCCGTGGCGGTACACCACCTCGCCCTCCAGCATGTAGAGGAACTCCATACCCTCGTGCTGGAACATCGGGAAGACGTCGGAATCTTCCGAGAGCGAGATCAGGTAGGGTTCGACCGTCACGCCGGCGGTGTTCGAGCCGATGTGGCCGAGCAGGTTGTACTGGTGGCCGGCGCGCGTGCCGCGCCGTTCGACGTCGACCCCCTCGCCCGCCTTGACGAAGACGGCGTTGCGCTCTTCCTCGAAGCGGCGGAAGAAGGCGGTGAGCGGCACGCCCAAGGCCCGCGACAGCGCCTGCAGCGTCGTCAGCGACGGTGAGGTGATGCCGTTCTCGATCTTGGACAGCATGCCGAGCGAGATGTTGGTCATCGCGGCGAGGTCGGCGACGGTGATGCCGAGCTTCTTGCGGAAGGCGCGCACCTCATGGCCGAGCGCCACCTCCAACACCTTTTCGGGCGTGTCGCGAATGGCATGCGGATCTTGCTTGAGCGGCGCCGGCCGCCCCTTGGTGGTGACGACGGCCGCTCGCTTGCCATCGAGTATCGCGGCAACAGACTGGTCTTCTTTCACGTCAAATATTCCCCATTCGGCGATTCATAAGGCCAAAAGTGCACGTCAGGTAATTTTCTTTCCTCTTGCTTACAAGTTCCACGAAGATGGAATCTTGGTCGGCAGGAACCGGTTCTTGCAGCGACGGCCTCGCGAGGCATGATTTCATCCCGATGCTGGCTGCGCCAGAGACGATACTCCCCCAAGGGCATCCATCGCAGAATATTCGTTCCGCTACCAGCAGCAAAGGGTCGAAGGCCGGTGCGCTCGGCCCTTTTCCGTTCGCACCGACCTCCCTCCATCTCGGCACTTCAGCCGGCCGCTGCCGGCTGCGATCCCGCCCTTACGACCTCGGCCTCGTCTTCTGCGGATCGTAGTGGGCGAAAGGCACGATGCGGGCCGGCAGACGCTTCTGGTGGCCGTCGAGCTTGCCGATCTCCACCTCGGTGCCGACATTGGCGTGCGTGGCGTCGACGCGGGCGAGCGCGATGTTCTTCTTCAGGATCGGCGAACGCATCGACGAGGTGACGACGCCGATCTGGGCGCGGCCGATATGGACGCAGTCGCCGTGGCCGACGGCGACGTTTGCATCGATGTCGAGGCCGACCAGCTTGTGGATCGGATGCTCCTTGCGCCGGATCAGCGCCTCGCGGCCGATGAAGTCGTCGGTCTTGGTCTTGAGCGGCACGGTGAAGCCGATGCCGGCCTCGAACGGGTCGGTCTGGTCGGAGAACTCGTAATTGGCGAAGATCAGGCCCGCCTCGATGCGCACCATGTCGAGGGCGGCAAAGCCCATCGGTTTCAGCCCGTGCGGCTGGCCCGCCTCCCAGACGGCATCGAAGACCTTCTCGGCGTCGCGCGGATGGCACCACACCTCGTAGCCGAGCTCGCCGGTGTAGCCGGTGCGCGACACCACGATCGGCACGCCCTGCGCATCGCCGATGCGGCCGATGGTGAAACGGAACCATTCGAGTTCGGAGAGCGACGGCTGGTGCGGCGGCGTCCAGACGATCTGCTTGAGGATGTCGCGGCTGTTCGGGCCCTGGACGGCGATGTTGTGCATCTGGTCGGTCGAGGAGCGGACGAGCACCTTGAGGCCGAGCTTTTCGGCGACCTCGCGCAGCCACACGCCGGAATAGTCGTCGCCGCAGATCCAGCGGAAATTGTCCTTGCCGAGGCGGAGAAGCGTGCCGTCGTCGACCATGCCACCATGCTCGTAGCACATGGCGGTGTAGACGACCTGGCCGACGCCGAGCTTCTTGACGTCGCGGGTCAGCGTATACTGCATCAACGCTTCGGAATCGGGGCCGGTGACCTCGAACTTGCGCAGGGCGGAGAGGTCCATCACCACCGCCTTCTCGCGGCAGGCCCAATATTCCTCGATCGGGCCTTCCTTGGCGAATTCGTTCGGCAGCCAATAGCCCTTGTACTCGATGAAGTTGCGCGTGTGCTTGGCGAAGCTCGAGTGGAAGGCGGTCTCACGGGTCATCTTGGGTTCGGCGTCAGGGGTCATTCGTCTAGCTACCGCTCGCGAGAATTTGTTCTGCCCGGAATAGGTCCGGACGTGGATGTCTGTGAGGTTCCAGCCGTTGGACGGCGTGGTGTCGTCGGGGCAGGCCGACGACACGCAGACGATGTCGGTCAGCGCCCTGAGCAGCACGTAGTCGCCCGGCCGCGACCAGGGTTCGTCGGAATACATCACGCCATGGGCGTCGATGCCGGTATTGAAGAAGAAGTTCGCCGCCATCCAGCCCGCGCGCGGCGTCACCCCCCTGTCGGCGAGCGCGCCATTGAAGTTCTCCGAGCAGTTGATGTGCCCTGGATAGCCGATGTCGTCGTAATATTTGGCGTAGCAGGCGAGCGCGAAGGCGTCGTGGCGGCCGCAAGTGTCCTGGATGACCTCGACCAGCGGCTCGAAGTCCTGGTCGTAATACTTGGCGTGCAGGCCCGGCATCGGATAGGCGTGGCCCATCAGCGAGCGGGTCGCGGTGACGTCGAGGGCGAGGTCGCGGCCCTTGTCGAGCTTGCGCGCCGAGAAGCACTGGAAGTCGGTGCACTGGCGGCCGTCGACGTCGATGATCTGGATGTAGTCGCCGGCCTTGACGAAATAGGCTTCGGCCGTGCGCGACTTGACCCTGAGATCCAGCACCGGATCGGCGAGCGGGTCGGGCAGATCGGACTTGCCGGCCTTGCGGACGGTCGCCCGCTTCACCATGACCACCAGCGGCGTCGAGGTGTCGTGGCCGTCGACCGCCATCGGGCCACCGGGCGCGGCAACCACCAGCGTGCCGTCGCGGCTGGCAACGAAGCTCTCCTCCTTGCCGGCTGGCGTGCCGGCGTCGAAGAAGCGAACCGCCTCGGCGCGGCCGAGGTCGAGCTTGCGCCTGGCCAGCCCGAGGCGGAACTTCTGCAGGCTGTCGTCGCCATTGGCGAGCAGGTCCTTGAGCCCCGACGCGTCGCTGTTGGTGCGCGTACCCAAAATGCCGGGATCGGCGCGGCCCGCGGCATCGAAGGCGACGAGTTCGCAGGGCTGGCCGCCCTCGAGATTGCGGATGGTGATGCGGTCGCCGGCCTCGATTTCGAACAGCGCCGCCCCCGCGCCCGGCACGTGATAGCGCTCCATGCCGGGCATGAGCAGACCGGGCTGCAGGATGAGACTGGGCTTTGGCGGGCCCATCGTCACGGCGGGGTAGTCTGCGATCGTCATTACCACCTCGTCAGGAATTTGCCTGTGTGTAAAAATATTTCAATCTAGAGAATACCTGATTTTGCCGTCCTAGCAAGGCTTCGTTTCGCCGCAATGCCGGAAAATGAGGCAAGGTGACCGTCCGCCGGGCAGCCTCCCGGGCTAGGCTCGGGGTCGCTTGAAGCTCCTTCCCCAGCCCACCGGGCGATTGCCCCGGCCGGCTTGGCCGTGTTACCGAATCGTATTCGACAAACATTTCAAACTTAGACTGTGCTGCGGTAGGATTCGTCTCGTGGCCATGAGGCAGAACTGACATGCAAGGCCGTGAAATGAAGGTTAAGACCGACCAGCTCACATCTCAGATCATCGCCAGCTATTCGGTCGGAGCGACGGTGCAGACCGTCCTGGATCGGTTGTTTGCGAAGATAAGTTCGGAGGAATATCCGCTGAATGCGCGCCTTCCGTCGGAACGGGCGCTGGCTTCGGAGATGGGGGTAGCCCGCAACACGGTGCGCGAGGCGCTGGACGTGCTGGAGGCCCGCAAGGTCATCAAACGGCGTCCCGGCAGCGGCAGTTTCGTGACCTATCGCTCGGAAGACGTGCCGGAGCGGGGAGACAGCTCGGTGGCAATGGAGACCAGCCCATTGGACCACCTCGTGGTGCGCGGCATCCTCGAGCCAGAAATGGTCCGCCTCGCCGTCATCAACATGACGCCCCGCGAGGTGTGGGACCTCGAACAACTCATGTCCAAGATCGAAAACGTGCATACCGACGTTGCCGCTTTCGTGAAATGCGAAGAGGAAATCTATCGCAAGATTGCCGAGGGAACACACAATCCGCTGCTGGCATCCTGCTACAATCTGACGATCGAGGCCTGCCGGGTGAGCTTTCGCACCACCCTGCTCCGCCGGCACCTGTCGCCGAAGCGGATCCTCGAATACCAGCAGCGCTACAACGCGCTGTTCAATGCGATTGCCTCTCGCGACGTGGAGCGTGCCGTCGAGTTCATCAAGCTGCACCTGATCGAGGAGCAGAAGCTATTTCTGCAGGAGTAATTCCGGCGTCCGTCCCTGCAGGGCGGTTCCGTTCCCGCTCGATCGCAGGCGCTGTTCCCAGAGTTGCCCCAGATCCGACATTTCCTGCTTGAGCAGGCCGCCGTGGCGTTTCAGCCAGCGCGGGATCGAGCCGAAGGCGGCGATCTTGGCCTTGCCGTTCTTCAGCGTCACCACCGGCCAGTCTCCGACCAGCGCGTTGTCGATCCCGAACATGCTTTCGCCCCACCAATGCGCCGGACCGAACGCGTGGGTGACATGCCCAAGCTGCTTCATTGCCGCCAGCACGGATGGAGAATTGACGCTGTTGCACTTTTCGACCGCCGCATGCCAGATATCCAGGATCGCGACATACTCCCAGCTCACCGCGGTCCAGGTGCCGGGGAAGCGGTGGTTGTATTCGTCGAAGAAGCCCTTCGGCTGATTGAAGAAAAACGTCTTGTCCGTCAGCTTCTCGTCATCGAAATCCGGAAACTGGAAGACGAAGCCTTCCATGAAACCAACGGACGTTCGGGCAACGAGCTGGTCGTAATAATCCAGCGTGCAGGATATGATCTGTCCCTTGAAGCCCCGCGCATGGGCATACTCGGTCATGGCATGGACCATGGGCGTGTAGCTGGTGCACCAGCATAGGATATCGGCGTTCGAATCCAGCATCGGCTGCACGATCGCGGCAGCATCGGTCGTGTCGGGATCATACTGGATTTCCTTGGCAATCCCGACATTGGCAGCCTTGAAGGCTGCGCGGTAGGTCGCAAGCGAGGGAAGGCCGAGCGCATCGGACTGGCTGCAGATCGCGACGGTCCGAAGCTCGGGCCTTGCATGCGCCAGCCAGTCCACCCCCGTCACGTTGTAGATCGGGTGCGTTTCGCTGGGTGCGATCAGGTAAGGCGTATCCGGCGACAGGTCGCTGGGCAAAAGGGTCGAGGTCAGGACTTTGCGATGGGCGAGGTAGTCCCGTATCTGCGCCATCGTATCGCCGCCCAGCATCATCAATAGCTTGACGTCGTGCTGTTCGACCAGATGGCGCGCGCCTTCCGCGGCCCGCCCGGCATCGTAGTCGCAATCAAATTCGACGATCTTGATCGGATAGCGGCGTCCGTTGATCAGCAGCCCGCCGGTCTTGTTCAGCCAATCCTCCCAGATCCGGCAGCCATGCAATCCGGGCAGGCCCCATGACTCCGCCTGGCCGCTGAGCGGGGCCAGGAAGCCGATTTTCACTGCGTTCGGCATGCCGACGGACAGCCGGGGCAGCAGGCTCGAAACCGCGAGTTGATGGGCAAAGCTGGAATTCTGCATGTCCTTAGATACCATCGAAGGCCGGAAGCGCCATCCTGATCACACGAAATTTTTCTTCCTCACAGGAAACTCGGTTGACAAATTGGTATATCGGCAGGCAACATCAACTGGACCAGAGGAACCAATAATCAAATTTGGTCTATACCAAAAAGGAGGAAACCATGACAGCCAAGCGTGTCGCCGTAATCGGAGCCGGACCGTCGGGTCTTGCGCAGCTGAGGGCATTTCAATCGGCCGCCGAGAAGGGCGCGGACATCCCGGAAATCGTCTGCTTCGAGAAGCAGGCCAACTGGGGCGGCCTCTGGAACTACACCTGGCGCACGGGCCTCGACCAGTATGGTGAACCCGTCCACGGTTCGATGTACCGCTATCTGTGGTCGAACGGCCCCAAGGAGGGCCTGGAGTTCGCCGACTATTCCTTCGAGGAGCATTTCGGCAAGCAGATTGCCTCCTATCCGCCGCGCGCGGTCCTCTTCGACTACATCGAGGGCCGGGTGAAGAAGGCCGGCGTGCGCAAGTGGATCCGCTTCGAAACGGTCGTGCGCATGGTGACCTGGAACGAGCAGACCAGGAAATTCACCGTCACCGTCCAGGACCTGCCCAAGGATCATTGCTATTCCGAGGAATTCGACAACGTCATCGTCGCCTCGGGCCATTTCTCGACCCCGAACGTCCCCGAATTCCCCGGCTTCGACCGCTTCAACGGCCGCATCCTGCACGCCCACGACTTCCGCGACGCCCGCGAGTTCATCGGCAAGGACATCCTGATCGTCGGCACCAGCTATTCGGCCGAGGACATCGGCTCGCAGTGCTGGAAGTACGGCGCCAAGTCGATCACCAACTGCTATCGCACAGCACCTATGGGCTTCAAATGGCCCGACAACTGGGAAGAGCGGCCGCTGCTGGAAAAGGTCGAGGTCAACACCGCCACCTTCAAGGACGGCTCGACCAAGAAGATCGACGCGATCATCCTGTGCACCGGCTACAAGCACCACTTCCCGTTCCTGCCGGACGACCTGCGCCTGAGGACCGCCAACCGGCTGGCGACCGCCGACCTCTACAAGGGCGTCGCCTATGTCCACAATCCGGCGCTGTTCTATGTCGGCATGCAAGACCAGTGGTTCACCTTCAACATGTTCGACGCCCAGGCCTGGTGGGCGCGCGACGTCATCCTCGGCCGCATCAAGCTGCCTGCCAGCAAGCAGGCGATGGTTGCCGACGTCGAGGACCGCGTTGCCCGCGAGGATGCCGGCAAGGACTCCCACGACGCGATCGAGTACCAGGGCGAATACGTCAAGGAGCTGATCGCGGAGACCGACTATCCGAGCTTCGACGTGGACGGCGCCAACGAGGCCTTCTTCGAGTGGAAGGAACACAAGAAGAAGGGCATCATGGAGTTCCGCAACCACTCCTACCGCTCGGTCATCACCGGCACGATGGCGCCGGCGCATCACACGCCGTGGAAGGACGCGCTGGACGACTCGCTGGAATCCTACCTGCGCACCGCCTCCCCCGTCGCGGCGGAGTGAGGGCCCGGCCAGCCGGGGCCACCTGCCCGGCATGATCTGCCATGCCGCCCCCTCCGGGGCGGCATTTGCCTTTGTGGGGGCCAGCACGGGGCTGAGGGCGACGATGAATGGGCGGCAGCAGTAGCGGGACTTGCATCTCAGGCCGCCTGCTTCAACTACCCCCTCACCGGCTCGCCCCTTCGACAAGCTCAGGGCAAACCACCTTTCCCCCACTCCGCGAGGGAGAGGAATCGTTAATCACCACCGCATCGGCCTCGGCAGATTTGCCGACCTCGCAGGACAGGAGCTCCCGCCCTCGCCAGGACTTGGGTTCCTCGCCCCCACCTAGTGGGGGAGAGGTGCCGAGCGAAGCGAGGCGATGAGAGGGTATCGCGCGATGCGTGGTTCGGGCTCGCAGGCCGCAGCGCGGCAGCGCGCCAGCCCTGAGGGGCCCGGCGCGTTCTGGAAAAAGGCACCCTGCTACGAACTCAGGCTCGGGCCGCGGTTCTTCTCGCTGGCATAGAGCGCGACCGCCATGGCGCGGTTGCGGACGTCGAGCTTGTCGTAGAGATTCTTGAGGTGGTACTTGACCGTGTTCTCCGAGATCCCGGTACGCGCGGCGATCTGCAAATTGGTCCAGCCGTCGGCAAGGACCGAAAGCAGCTCGCGCTCGCGCGTCGTCAGCCTGGACAGCGGCGTGTCGTTGATCTTCGACACGTCCATGTAGGGAATGCAGATGCGGCCATGCGCGACCGCCACCAGCGTGTCGAACAGGATCGCCGGGTCGTCGAACTGGTAGCAGAAGCCCTGCACGCCCAGCCGCACGCACTGCTTGAGGATGGCGACGTCATGGTCGTTGGAAAAGATCACGACACGCGCATGCAGCGCGCGCCGCTGCATCTCGGCCAGCACCTCGCCGCTGTCCATGTCGGATAGCTTCCAGCCGAGCACGGCGATGTCGAAGCCCGGCTGCGACGCCGATGCCGCCTCGATGAAGGCCTTGCCCGTCTGTACGCTCTCGACCAGCTCGAAACGGCTGTCGCGCGACAGCATGTCTCCAAGCGCGGCGATCACCAGCGGATTGCGCTCGGCGATCAAGACCCTGAACTTCTTATCTCCGGCCACGGACACCACCTCAATCCCGATGCCTTGGCGCTGACCTTTCCATTCGGCGTTCATGTTCCTCCCGCCTATGCTTCTGCGCACACCTCTTCCCTACTCTACGCGCGTTGCCGGCCGGGCTCCTGCCCCTGCGCGACCTTCGCCATCCTCCATGGCGACGCTGATTAGCGATTGCGCAATTCATATCATGAATGATTTTTTCCTTCCAGTGCAATCAGTCATTTCGACGCGGGTACCAATCTTGAGCCGGCGAAGGGCCTCTTGGCGCCAAAACCACCCATCCGGGTAGGCCGCGGCTGGCCGCCCGGATACGCCGCGGCCGGCCAACCTCCGACCCGGTCCGGTATCCGGCGAACTTTCCTCTCAGGGTGCGACGAAATGGCTTGACGGCGCCTCGGATTCGGACAAACTTTACCTTGAGGAAAAAAAGAAGCCTAAGCGGAAAAAACATGCGTACCACGAAACCGAGGAGGTCGGCGTGGGCGACGGGCAGTCTTTAGCTAATGGGGAACTGAGCCAATGAGCGCTGTAACGGACATCAGTCCGGCGGAGACCGCCGGCCAACTTCATCGAACCATCGACTGGCGGGGCGCCTTCTGGGTTGCCAGCGGCGTGCCGCCCCTCGTCCTGTTTTCGATCGGCGGCATTGCCGGCACGACCGGCAACATCGCCTTCCTGATCTGGACGCTGTCCATCGTGATGGGCTTCATCCAGTCCTTCACCTATGCCGAGATCGCCGGCCTGTTCCCGAACAAGTCGGGCGGCGCCTCGGTCTATGGCGCGACCGCCTGGCTGCGCTATTCCAAGTTCATCGCGCCGCTGTCGGTGTGGTGCAACTGGTTCGCCTGGACGCCGGTGCTGTCGCTCGGCTGCTCGATCGCGGCCGCCTACATCCTGAACGCCCTCGCCCCGATCCCGGGCTTCACCGAGACCTCGCCAGAGGTGCTGCAATACATGGCGGCGAATGCGGGCGTGAGCGCCGCTGACGCGGTCGCGGCGGTGACGACGACGGCAACGCCGGCGATCCGCACCTGGACGCTCTACAGCCACACGCTCGGCCCGGTCGGCTTCTCGCTCAACGCGACCTTCTGGATCGGCGCGGTGCTGATGCTGCTCACCTTCGCCATCCAGCACCGAGGCATCCTCGGCACCGCCAACGTGCAGAAGGTCGTCGGCCTCCTGGTCATCGTGCCGCTGCTCGTCGTCGGCGTCGTCCCGATCATCACCGGCCAGATCAACTGGGCCAACTACTCGCCGCTCGTGCCTTTGGCCGCGGCCTATGCGCCGGAGCCCGGCTCATGGAACGTCGCAGGCTGGACGCTGGCGCTGGGCGGCATGTTCATCGCCGCCTGGTCGACCTACGGCTTCGAGACCGCGGTCTGCTACACCCGCGAGTTCAAGAACCCGGCCACCGACACCTTCAAGGCCATCTTCTATTCCGGCCTGCTGTGCATGCTGCTCTACATCCTGGTGCCGTTCACCTTCCAGGGCGTGCTCGGCCTCAACGGCATGCTGGCGACGCCGATCGTCGACGGTTCGGGCGTCGCCGACGCCATGGCCAACATGGTCGGCGGCGGCGGCCTGGTGAAGACGCTGCTGGTGATGCTGATGATCCTGGCGCTGCTGCTGGCGATCATGACCGCCATGGCCGGCTCCTCGCGCACCCTGTACCAGGGTTCGGTGGACGGCTGGCTGCCGCGCTACCTCAGCCACGTCAACGAGCACGGCGCGCCCACCCGCGCCATGTGGACGGACCTGATCTTCAACCTGGCCCTGCTTGCCATCGCCTCGACCGACGCCACGAGCTTCTTCTTCATCCTCGCGGTGGCGAACTGCGGCTACATCATTTTCAACTTCCTGAACCTCAACGCCGGCTGGATCCACCGCATCGACAACGGCCATATCCACCGTCCATGGAAGGCGCCGACCTGGCTGCTGGTGCTCGGCACCATCTTCGCCTTCGTCAACGCCGTCTTCATGGGCGCCGGCGCCAAGGTCTGGAACCCCACCGCGCTGTGGGCCGGGCTCTTCACCGTGGCGCTGATCATCCCGGTGTTCTGCTTCCGCCACTACATCCAGGACGGCGGCAGGTTCCCCGAGCACATGCTCGAGGACCTCGGCATGCACGAGGCCGACCTGCGCAAGAAGAAGGCCGGCATCCTGCCCTATGTGACGCTGATCGCCGGTCTTGCCGTGGTACTGATATCCAACTGGTTCTTCGTGCTCTGACACGCCGGACCCAATAACAACAACTGCCGGTCCCGTGCTGAAAGGCACGGGACCTTTCGACAAGGTCGGGGAACGACAATGAGCACGACAACAACCACATTCAGCGACGCGGGCGACGGCCAGCTCCACAGGACCATCGACTGGCGCGGCGCCTTCTGGGTCGCCAGCGGCGTGCCCGCGCTGGTGCTGTTTTCGATCGGCGGCATCGCCGGCACGACCGGCACGCCGGCCTTCCTGATCTGGACGGCCTCGATCATCCTCGGCCTGATCCAGTCCTTCACCTATGCCGAGATCGCCGGGCTGTTCCCGTCCAAGTCGGGCGGCGCCTCGGTCTACGGCGCCACCGCCTGGCTGCGCTATTCCAAGTTCATCGCGCCGCTGTCGGTGTGGTGCAACTGGCTCGCCTGGACCCCGGTGCTGTCGCTCGGCTGCTCGATCGCGGCCGCCTACATCCTCAATGCGCTGGCGCCGATCCCCGGCTTCAGCGACACTTCGCCCGAAGTCGTCGCCTGGCTCGCCGATCCGGCAAACGCCGGCAAGGCCGCGGCCGAAGCGATCGCCGCGCTGACGGCGGCCGCCACGCCCGCCATCCGCACCTGGACGCTCTATCACGGCACGCTCGGCCCGGTCAGCTTCTCGCTCAATTCGGTGTTCTTCATCGGCGTCGTCCTGATGCTGGTGACCTTCGCCATCCAGCACCGCGGCATCCTCGGCACCGCCAACGTCCAGAAGTTCATCGGCCTGGTCGTCATCGTGCCGATGCTGATCGTCGGCGTCGTGCCGATCCTCACCGGCCAGATCAACTGGGCCAACTATTCGCCGCTGGTGCCGCTGGCCGCGGCCTATGCGCCCGAACCCGGCACGTGGAACGTCGCCGGCTGGACGCTCGTGCTCGGCGGCATGTTCATCGCCGCCTGGTCGGCCTACGCCTTCGAGACGGCCATCTGCTACACCTCGGAGTTCAAGAACCCCGGTCGCGACACGGTGCGGGCGATCTTCTACTCCGGCCTCTTGTGCCTGGCGCTCTACACGCTGGTGCCGTTCACCTTCCAGGGCGTGCTCGGCCTCGAAGGCATGCTCGCAACCCCTATCGTCGACGGTTCGGGCGTGGCCGAAGCCATGGCCAGGATGGTCGGCGGCGCCGGCTTCGTCACCTCCATCATGGTCATGCTGATGATCCTGGCGCTGATGCTGTCGATCATGACGGCGATGGCAGGCTCGTCGCGCACCCTATACCAGGGTTCGGTCGACGGCTGGCTGCCGCGCTACCTCAGCCACGTCAACGGCCATGGCGCCCCCACCCGCGCCATGTGGACGGACCTGATCTTCAACGTCTTCCTGCTCGCCATCGCCGCGGCCGATGCCACCAGCTTCTTCTTCGTGCTGTCGGTGTCGAACTGCGGCTACATCATCTTCAACTTCCTCAACCTGAACTCGGGCTGGATCCATCGCATCGACAACGGCCATATTCACCGGCCATGGAAGGCGCCGACGATCCTGATCGCGGTCGGCGCCCTGCTCTCCTACGTCAACGCCATGTTCATGGGCGCCGGCGCCAAGGTGTGGAACCCCTGGGCGTTGTGGGCCGGCTTCATCGCCGCCGCCCTCATCATCCCGGTGTTCTGCTACCGTCACTACGTCCAGGACGGCGGCAAGTTCCCCGAGCACATGCTCGACGACCTGGGAATCAGGCAGGAGGACTTGAAGCAGCGCAAGGCGGGCATGCTGCCCTATCTCACCCTGGTCGCGGGCGTCGCCGTGGTGCTTCTGGCCAACTGGTTCTTCATCATCTGAGGAAAAATCCGCAATTTCACGTGTGGAGGCCGGCGCAAGCCGGCCTTTGCCGTTTTATGGTGCGGCTTCAGACCCCTACGGAATAACGCTCACAAGAAACGTCCCGGCTAATATTTCTTTGCATGAAACATTCTTGCATTAAGGTTGACTTCCCCACGCCGCCCCTGTTATAGATTCTGACGGGAAAATTCAGCGCGAATAGCTGGCCGGATGTCGCATCCGAAGCTACAAACCGACGGCTCGTGCCGTAGGGATGGCCGCGCTCGCCTGGGAGGAATTGCACGGACATGACGACGGTAATCGATGGTAAGGCAGTGGCCGCCGACGTGGTGGCAAAGGTCAGGGCGGCGGCAGATCAACTGATCGCCTCGACCGGCGTGACCCCCGGCATCGCGGTGGTCATCGTCGGCCAGGATCCGGCGAGCCAGGTCTATGTCTCGTCCAAGGGCAAGAAGGCCAAGGAATGCGGCTTCCATTCGGTCGAGCACGCGCTGCCGGCCGAGACGGCCGAGTCCGACCTGGTTGCACTCATCCAGAAGCTCAATGCCGATCCCGCGATCCACGGCATCCTGGTGCAACTGCCCCTGCCCGACCACATCGACGCCGGCAGGATCATCCAGACCATTTCCGCCGACAAGGACGTCGACGGCTTCCACTTCACCAATGTCGGCAAGCTCGGCACCGGCGAGCTGGACACCGCCTTCGTGCCCTGCACGCCCGCCGGTTCCATGCTGCTCATCGAGCGCGCCATCGGCCGCGACCTGTCGGGCCTCAACGCCGTGGTGGTCGGCCGCTCCAACATAGTAGGCAAGCCGATGGCGAACCTTCTGCTCAACGCCAACGCCACCGTCACCATCGCCCACAGTCGCACCAAGGACCTGCCGGCGCTGTGCCGCACGGCCGACATCCTGGTCGCCGCGGTGGGCCGTCCGGAGATGATCAAGGGCGACTGGGTGAAGCCGGGTGCCACCGTCATCGACGTCGGCATCAACCGCAGCGAGGGCGCGAACGGCAAGTCCAGGCTGGTCGGCGACGTCGACTATGCCGGCGCGGCCGAACAGGCCGGCGCGATCACGCCCGTGCCCGGCGGCGTCGGACCGATGACGATCGCGCTTTTGATGGCCAATACCGTGGCCTCCGCCTATCGCGCCGCCGGCAAGTCCGCGCCGCGCTTCTGATCCGGACGCCTTCGGGCTGCCTGAAAAAATCGAACCAACTCAAGGGAAGAGAGTCATGGCCGAATTCAAGACCGACATCGAGATCGCGCGCGGCGCCAAGAAAAAGCCGATCCAGGAGATCGGCGCCAAGATCGGCATCCCGAGCGAGCATCTGCTGCCCTATGGCCACGACAAGGCCAAGGTCTCGGCCGAGTTCATCGCCAACGCGCGCAAGAACAAGGACGGCAAGCTGGTCCTGGTCACCGCCATCAACCCGACGCCCGCCGGCGAAGGCAAGACCACGACCACCGTCGGTCTCGGCGACGGCTTGAACCGCATCGGCAAGAAGGCCGTGGTCTGCATCCGCGAGGCCTCGCTCGGGCCGAACTTCGGCGTCAAGGGCGGTGCCGC
>NZ_JBNPXB010000037.1:0-14643 GCF_050433525.1 Aminobacter sp. BE322
AGGGATTTTCGCGACGGGATGCACCCGCTAGATTCGGGCGGTGAGCATAGCAGCGAAAGCCCCTGCCCCATGATGATCGGATATGCGCGAGTCTCGACCGAGGGCCAGACCCTCGACCAGCAGCGCGCGGCGCTGAAGGCGGCGGGCTGCAAGCGCGTGTTCGAGGAAAAGGCATCCGGCGCGCAGCGCGGCCGCCCCGAGCTGGCGAAGTTGCTGGACCATTTGCAGCCGGGCAACGTGGTGACGGTGACGCGGCTGGATCGCCTCGCCCGATCAACGCGCGATCTTCTCGACATAGCCGAGCGGATCGGCCACGCCGAGGCCGGCTTGCGATCGCTGGCCGAGCCTTGGGCCGACACGACGACGCCGGCCGGGCGCATGGTGCTGACATTCTTCGCCGGCGTTGCCGAGTTCGAGCGCAGCTTGATCCATGAGCGCACGAGCGCCGGCCGAGCTGCGGCGAAGGCGAAGGGCGTTCGGTTCGGCCGCCCCCCTGCCCTGTCGGCCGAGCAGATCGCACACGCCCGCCAGCTCATCAGCGAGGACAAGAAGCCGGCCGAGGTTGCCCGGCTCTTGGGCGTTCATCGTGCGACGCTCTACCGGGCTTTAGAACGCAATGACGTGAATACGCATTGACGCAACTACGTTTAGTCGCCCGGCCCTAGAAGTAGTGCCTTTCGCGGTTCCTTCCGCAAGGGATTGCAGAATCGGGCGGCTTGCTCTTAGTTGTAAACATGAAGGAACGCGCGGAAGAGATTCGCAGGGGCGTTGCCGCCCACAGGGCGCGGCAGATCGCGGCCGGCCGCGTGGCGTTGAATACCTATGTTCCGGGCGAGCTTGTCGAGGCGATCGACAGGATCAAGGAGCAACGGGGCGTGTCAGCACGCGCCCCGATCATCGAGGAAGCGTTGAGGTTCTATATCGAAGCGAAGCAAGGGACATAACGGCAAAACGCCCGACCGCGCCAACGGTCGAGCGTTTTTGTAGGCCGTCAGACACACCGTAGATCAGGGGTCCGCTAACTCTCCCCTTATCTACGCTACAGCACTCCAATTCGCAAGATTGATTCTTGCGGAAACGGGAGTGCCGTGCCTGCCGTCCGCGCCGTCATGTCCTTCAAGTGGAAGGACGAGGGCATATGTTAGGGACGCACTACGCGGCCGCGATCGGCTGCGCGCGCGGGAACGCGCTTGATGAAATCATGCGGGAGGTCTGGACCCGATACGGCGCGGGCCAGCTCACCGACGACGAGGCCGGGCAGCTCACCGCGCTCGCCCATGAACGCCGGGCCATGTTGCGGGGATCAGGACAGACCGCGCTAGGGCTGATCTTCCCGCCCCCGGCCGCGCGCTGCCCGACACCAGTTCGCCGGCATAGTCATATCCGGGGGCGGTCGGAGGGCCGCATATGGCGGCCGACGACGCGCAAGGACGTGCAGGCGATCTTGAGGGCGGCCGAAATCTACAACGAGGACGGCTTGCGCCAGAAGGGCGAGCGCAGCGGGCCGCTCGGGTCGGTGGCGCTGGACGTGCTGCGGCTGTTCGTCAATCTCATCGACTTCCGCACCGGCCGGCTAGAGCCGTCAATCACCACGATCATGGATCGGCTAGGCCGGTCGCGCGATACGATCGTGCGGGCGCTGAAGAACCTGCGGGCGCATGGTTTCATCGACTGGCTGCGCCGCTACGAGCCGACCGGGAATGAGGGGCGCGGCCCACAGGTCCAGCAGGCGAGCAACGCCTATCGCCTGTCCCTGCCGGAAAAGGCCCGTCAGTTTCTCGGCCGGTTCGGCAAGGCCCCGCCCCCGCCTGCCGATCATGGACAGGATCAGCAGGCATGGAGCGAGGCAATCGACGCCTACAAGACCACCCTGCCCCTCGATGAGCGAACGCAGCTCGACGCTGGCGATAGTCCGCTCGGAAAGGCCCTCGTGATGCTGGCAAAGAGTGTGATGAAACGTGAGTCCGATAACCAGACTGAATCCCCATCTGATCTATATCTAAAAGGCGGAACATAAGCGGACGCCGCTGTGCGGGCCGCTTTCGCGGCCCTGCGGCGGTTCCGATCCGCTTATAGGGCGGATCGGGAAGCGGCACCCTCGCCACCTAATCCGCACCGCTCGCGCCTGCGGCCAGCGTCCTACGGGCTTTCGAGAGGGAGCGAGGGGCAAGGTCGGCGTTTAATTATTTACGTAAATACGTATTAACGTGTAAACGCATTACCTTGATAGAAGGCGATGGCGGCGGCCGGGAAAACGTGCTAGGCTGTACACAATTCAACACGCGGAGGCGATTCCATGACCGCCAGCACCACCATGACGATTCGGGTTAGGCCCGATGTGAAAGAAAAGCTCGACCGGATCGCGAACGACACGCAGCGAAGCAAATCCTTCCTCGCCGGCGAGGCCGTCGCCGCCTATGTCGATCGCGAGCTTGAAATCATTGACGGCATCAAGCGCGGCATGGCCGACGCAGCGGCCGGCCGCGTGATCCCCCATGATGAGGCGATGGCGGAAATCTATGCCGTCATCGAGGAAGCCAAAGCCGAAAAGCAAGCGGGCAAGGCGTGAAGCGGTCGGTCACATGGTCCCGCGAGGCGCTGGACGACATCAAGGTGCAGGTTAAGCACATCGCCAAAGATAGCCCGCCTGCCGCCACGCGGGTTGCGGATCGGATTCGAGACGCGGGCAAGGCCCTTGGGGACATGGCAACGGGCCGGCCCGGTCGCGTGACAGGAACCTACGAGAAGTCCGTCGCGCGCCTGCCCTATATCATCGCTTATGAGCTGCGGGATATGGCGGGCCGGGAAAGCGTTGTGATCGTGCGCGTCATCCACACGTCGCTGGATTGGCAACCCGAGGAATGGCCGCACTAGCTTAAAGACGTAGTAACGTCTCTAGCTATATTCTTGAATACGTATTCACGCAAAGAAGGATTAACGCATGAACGTCATTGCGTTTTTGAGCCAGAAGGGCGGGAGCGGAAAAACCACGCTTTCGGTTCATACCGCCGTGGCGGCCGAGGCGACCGGCGAACGGGTTTGCGTCATCGACGCGGACCCACAGGAGAGCGCGACCGCATGGGCGAACGCGCGGGAAGCCGGAACGCCGATCGTCGCCACGGCACAGGCCGGGGAGCTGGACGCCGCGCTTAGGGCGGCCGAGGGCGAGGGCATGACCTTGGCCGTAGTGGACGCCCCGCCCCATGCCGCCCCGGCGGCCGGCCAGATCGCCCGAAGGTCGGAGCTGGTCTTGATTCCGGTCCGACCGTCCGCGTTTGACCTCGCTGCCGTCCCGGCCGCCGTCGAGATCGTGGTGGCCGCGAAGGTGCGCGGCGCGTTCGTCCTGTCCGCCTGCCCGTTCCGTGCGCCCGAGATCGGGGAGACGCGCGCGGCGTTGGAAGCCTACGGACTGCCGATCGTTCCCGGCGAGATTACCGACCGGCGCGCGTTTGCCCGCGCCGTCACGACCGGCAGCGCCGTGACGGAGTTCGAGGCCGAAGGGAAAGCAGCGGAGGAAATCCGGGCTTTGTGGGCGTGGATCAAGGACACGTTAGAACGTAAATAGCTAAATACGTAAGAGCGTATTGAAGGAGCGGAACCTATGGCAAAGAAAGCAACCGGCCTCGCGGCCTTCACCCGCCCCAAGGCCGGCGCGGAAGCCACCAGCCTTGCAGCGATCGAGGACGAGCGGCCGGCCGTGGAAATCCCGACGCCGAGGCGAAAGAGGGGAGGGGGCGAGACTGTTGCGCTTACGGTCAAGGTCCGGCGATCGGACTGGCAGCGCCTTCGCCAGCTCGCGGATGCAGAGGGAACGACAATTCAGGCGATGGCCGAGGCCGGGCTTTCGGCGGTTCTGGCGCAGCACGGATTGCCGCCGATCGAGCCTTATGCACGTTGATACGTAAATAGCTAAATACGCTAATGCTTACGCGTATGACCCGCCCCCCGGCCGTCCCTACGGCCCTAGATGATGAGAGCGGGACGGCCGGGGGGCTACCGTCGCGGCCGTGGTGTTTCCCTGAATAGAGCTTGCACCAGGTCGGCGGGTGGATCGCGGCGTAAGCCGCGCCGGCCCGGCGGCGAACGCGCCCCCAATAGCGCCGTAGAGAGCCGGAGGGCCGTTCGTAACAAAGTCCCGGCGCTATCGCCGGGTCCGTTTCTTGTCACGTCAGGCAGCGTCATACAGCCCCCGGAACTCGGGATCGGCATAATAGGCGAGCTTGCCGGCGACGATCGGCCGTTGCCCGGCGAGGAACAGCAATTCGACATGCTGCGGCAGGTTGCGGACCTCATCCGGGGTGAGCAGCGAGCGGGCCGTGTGTTGCTCGCCGTAGGAAATGCCGGATTTGTCGGAATCGAGCGCGCGGCTCATGGTCTGGAACACAACGGTTTCCTGCCCGAGCAGATCGGAGACAAGCCGGGCGCTGTCGTGATCGTTGACGCCGAACACCTGTAGGACGCCGGCGTTTGACAGGAAGGTTCCGGCCCGCTGCCCATAGGTGGCGCGGAGCTGGTGAACGTCTTGCAGGATGGGCCAGAGCTGGACGCCGTAGCCGGCCATGAGGCCCATTGCGCGCTCGACGGGAGCCAGATGGCCGAGGGCGGCGAATTCATCCAGCAGATAGAGGACCGGCACGGCCGGCTTGGCGGGATCGCGGGCCATGTCGGTGAGGCTTTGGGCGACGAGCAGGCGCAGCCAGCGGGAATAGGTGGCGAGGCGATCGGGCGGCAGGACGAGGAACACCGAGACGTTGCGGCGCTTGAGATCGGCAAAGCGGAAATCGGATCGGCCGAGGACCGCGACCATGCGCGGCGAGTCGAGGAAATGGGTATGGCGCTGCGCGGCCGAGAGGACGCCGGCCGCCTCGCGGTCGGATTTGCCGAGGTGGCGGTTTGCGGCGCGGGCGATCAGGCCGGAGGCGGCCGTTGACGCCTGCATGTCCTTCAGGAGCGCGGCGAAGGCTTCAGGGGCGAGGGTGAGATATTCGCGCAGGGTGGCGAGGTTTCGCCTGTCGCGCGGCCCGGTGGCGGCAATATGGAGGATCAGGCCGGCAATAAGCGCCTTGGCTTCCTCGTTCCAATGCGTTTCGCCGGCCATGCCCGGTTCATCGAACACGAGGGCGTCGGCAAGGGTGCTTGCATCTTCCGCGACATCGAGGCCGGCCGGGTCGAGCCCTTCCAGCGGATTGAAGGCGGCCGAGGGCTGGCCGGTGACGCCGAAGGGGTCGAGGACGTGGACCGGGCCGAATTGCTGGCGGGCGCGGCCGGCAATTTTCGCGTTCTCGCCCTTGGGGTCGATGCAGATCACGGAGCGGTCGGCGGTGAGCAGATTCGGGATGATGGTTCCCACCCCCTTGCCGGTTCTGGTCGGAGCCATCGTCAGCAGATGGGCCGGGCCGTCATAGCGCAGGAGCTTCCCGGTCTTGCCGTCACGGCCGATCAGCAGGCCGGAATCGGCGCGGGCGAGGGCGGCGGTTTCCTTGTCAGTGGCGAAGCGGGCCGAGCCGTGGGTTTCGCCGTCCATATCCCCGAAGTGGATAATCAGCGGATTGGTGAGGAAGCGGAAAGCGAGCGCCAGCAGCACCAGCAGCGTGACGAGATCGAGCAGGAGAACCGGAACCGAGCCGACGCGAAAGCCGATTTGTTCGAGAGCGAAGCGGCCGCCGAAGCCGACGACGAACAGGACGATAACAAGGAGGAACAGAAGCCCGAGAAGCGGTTTCCAGATGCGGAAAGGTGCGGCGAGCAGAGCGACGAACGCCCATAGCGGATCACGCGCGGCCTGCCGCATCATGTTCTTGAACGCACCCCATGCAAGTCTCGCCTGACTCATGCGGCGGTCCCCCCGGCGCTGTCTGTCGTCTCGGCGGCCGGCGCGTTGCCGATCAGGTCGGCAAACAGTTCCTTGTCACCGTGGCGCGTCAGGAAGTCGGGCAGCTCACGGCGCAGCCAGTCGGGCAGGGCGCGCGAGATTTCATCGTGGCCGTTTTCGAGGCGATGCAGGATGAGCGCGCCGAGCAGCACCTTGCGGCGCGTGTCGTTGGCGCGTTCCTGCTTCGACAGACGGGCCTTGAGCGTGGCGCGCTGCGCATCCAGTTCGGCCAAGCGTTGTTCGATCGTTTTGCGCGCCATTCTTCAAATCTCCTTTTCCGGTCGTTCGCCTAGACTATCATTCCCGGCTGCCTTTTCCAGCGTTTGCCCGTTGAGCTTGAGTTTTCGACGGTTTTGCAGCACAATCCGGGCCTCAGTTCATCGCATCGACCTTGCCGCAAGCGCCACACCGAGCGACGAAAGAGCGGAGCGATTGAGTTGAGAAGGGCGCACTTACGAGTTACTGCGTAACTCAGCGCGCTGTCAGCTAGAAAGCTGACGGGAAAGGCGGAAACGGGATCGAGGCAACGGGTTGGCGATCTACCATTTCAGCATGAAGCCAGTTTCGCGGGCGAAGGGCCGTAGCGCCGTCGCCTCTATGGCTTATCGTGCCGGGGAGAAGTTGACCAACGAGCGCGACGGCATCACGCACGACTACACGGCAAAGCAGGGCGTCGAACATGCCGAGATCGTCTTGCCGGAAGGCGTCAACGCCGATTGGGCGCGGGATCGCTCGACGCTCTGGAACGCCGCCGAGTTTGCCGAGAAGCGGAAGGATGCCCGCGTTGCCCGCGAGTTCGAGGTTGCCTTGCCGCATGAGCTTTCGGCCGAGGAACGGCTAGAGGCGGCGCGGGAGATGGCGCAGGAGCTGGCCGACCGCTACGGCGCGGCCGTGGATTTCGCCATTCATGCACCGCACGAGGCGAGCGACGTTCGCAATCACCATGCCCATATCCTTATGACCACGCGGCAGGTGACGGAGAACGGGCTAGGCGACAAGACCTATCTTGAGCGCGAAAACAAATGGCTGCTGGCGCACGACCTGCCGACGACCGATATGCAGCTCCGCGACCTTCGCCAGAGGTGGGAGGGGATCGCCAACGAGCGGCTTGCAATGGCCGGGCTTGATATTCGGATCGACCATCGTTCGCACATGGAGCGCGGGCTTGAGATCGCGCCGACCGAGCATATGGGCGTCCATGCCTCGCAGATGGAACGGCGCGGCCTCGACGTGTCGCGGTCGCGGCTGGACGAGGATGCGGCCCGGCGCAATGCCGAGCTGATCCGGGAGAAGCCCGAGCAGGTTCTAACCCTCATCACCGGGGAAAAGAGCGTGTTCGATCGCCACGACGTTGCGCGGGCGCTGCATCGCTACATCAACGACGACCCGCAGGAGTTCCAGAGCGCCTTTGCGAAGGTGATGGCCTCGCCGGCGCTGGTCGAGTTGCAGCCCGAGCGCGCGGACCCGGCAACGGGCGAGATCGAGCTTGCTCGCTATTCCACCCGCGAAATGGTCGAGATCGAATCCGGCATGATCGAGAGCGCGCAGCGGATGCACGCGGCTCATGGTCATGGCGTCGATCGCCGGCATGTCGAGCGGGCGATAGATGCCCAAGACGCCGCCATTCGGTCGAGCGTTTCCCATGACACGGCCGGGAAGGTTGCGCGGGGCGAGCTGGACGCCGGCGAACGTGAACGCCAGATCGAGACGGCGCGACTTTCGGACGAGCAGCGCCGGGCGATCGAGCATATCACCGGGCCGGAGCGGATCGCGGCCGTTGTCGGTTATGCCGGCGCTGGCAAGTCCACCATGCTCGCGGCCGCGCGCGAGGCGTGGGAGGCCGAAGGCTATCAGGTCCACGGCGCGGCCCTGTCGGGGAAGGCGGCCGAGGGCTTGGAGGAAAGTTCCGGCATCCAGAGCCGCACCCTCGCATCATGGTCCCGCGGTTGGGAGAACGACCGCGGCACGATCGGCCGCGGCGACGTGTTCGTGATCGACGAGGCGGGCATGGTCGGGAGCCGCCAGCTCGCCCGCTTCGTTGGCGAGGCCGAGGCGCGCGGGGCGAAGATCGTCCTTGTAGGCGACCATGAGCAGTTGCAGGCGATCGGGGCCGGCGCACCGTTCCGGGCGATCACGGAGGAAATCGGCCATGCCGAGCTGTCGGAGATTCGCCGGCAGCGCGTGGACTGGCAGCGGGACGCTTCCATTGACTTCGCCACGCACCGGACGGCCGAGGGGCTGGCGGCCTATCGGGATCACGGCAATATCAGCTTTGCCGAGACAGGCGAGGACGCGCGCGGCCAGATCGTGCGGGACTACCTTGCCGATCGCGATGAACGTCCGGACGGCACCCGGGTTGCGATGGCGCATCGCCGGGCCGATGTTCGCGCCATCAATGACGCGATCCGGGCCGAGCTACAGGACCGGGGTGTTTTGGCACGGGGCGAGCTGGCGCGCGTGGCCGACGACAGCCTTGCGCCGGGCGACGTCGCCCATGAGCGGGAAGGGCCGGGCCGGGCGCTGACCTTCCAGACCAATACCGGGCAGAGGGAGTTCGCGCCGGGCGACCGCATCGTGTTCTTGGAGAACAACCGCGACCTTGGCGTGAAAAACGGGATGCTAGGCACGGTCGAGCATGTCGAGGCGGGCCGGATCGTCGCGCAGCTCGACGGCCGGGGCGGCGATAGTGTTTCCGTGCCGATGGGCGACTATCAGGCGATCGACCACGGTTATGCGACGACGATTCACAAAAATCAGGGGGCGACGGTCGATCGCTCCTATGTGATGGCGTCGGGGACGATGGACCGGCATCTAACCTATGTCGCCATGACCCGGCATCGTGACGGGGTGCAGCTCTACGCGGCACAGGACGAGTTCACCAATGCCGGCCGGCTGGTCGAGCATGGGGCCGCGCCCTTCGAGCATGACCCGCAGAAGTCCGACAGCTATTTCGTGACGCTGGAAAACGACAAGGGCGAGCAGCGCACCCTATGGGGCGTCGATCTAGAGCGGGCCATGAAGGAGGCCGCGCCGGAGATCGGGGAGAAGATCGGCCTACAGCATGAGGGTTCCACCCCCGTCACCTTGCCCGATGGGACGCAGACGCACCGCAACACATGGAAGGTTCAGGACGCCGGCGAGCTGGCCTATAGCCAGCTAGAACGCCGCCTGTCCCGGTCGGGCGTGAAGGAAACGACGCTCGACTATACCCGCGACTTTGCCGAGCGGCGCGGGATCGCGGAGCAAATGGGCGTCCGCAGCGAGATCGAGATTCCGGCCGAGCGCGCCGGGCTACGTGCGGAACGGGAGTCGACGGCCGGGGATCACGCCCTTGAGCGGAGATCCTCGCAAAAAGTCGGCGCGGATCTCGCGCAGGATCTTCGTGCAGATCCGCGCGAAGATCTCGCCAGCGATCGACAGCAGCGCCGCAATCCGTTCGAGGGCCTGAAACTCGGGCGCGGCGCGGCGGCCGAGAGCCGCGAGCCAGACCGCGCCGGCGAGGACGGCCCGCAGATCGACCAGAAACGGCCGCAGCAGGCCGAGAAGCAGCGGCGCGGTATGTTCGCCGGCCTCAAGCTCAATGCACGCCCTGCGCCCTCACAGGAGCGCGGCGAGGCATCGCGGATGCAGCGACGGCCGGAAAGGGAAGGGAGCTTGCGGCAGGCGCCGGCGCCCGACCGGCTGGCCGAGCGGGCGCGGGGGCAGTCGCCGCTTGAGCAGGCCGTTGACCGCTATTCGCGGGCCTATCAGTCGATCGACCAGCACCGGCGCGAGGGCCTGCCGGTCCTCGACATGCAGCGGCAGGAAATGGGCGATGCCGGCCAGCAGCTCGACCAGGTGCGCGACGGCATGAAAGATTTGATGCGTTCGACCCTGCAAAACGACCCGGCGACGGCGCGCGCCATGACCGAGCTTTCCGGCCGGGAGCGTGTCGCGCAGGTGATCGACGGGATGAAGCGCGAAAACGCCGCGCTGCAAGACCCGAATGTCAGGGCCGAGCGGTTTGTTGAACGCTGGCAGGAACTACAGGGCCAGCGCCGGGAGCTTCGCGGCTGGCAGCACGACGATGCCCGCGCCAAGGTCGAAAGCCAGATGAACGGCCTGACCAAGAGCCTCGAACGTGACCCGCAGGTAGATTCCATCCTGCGCAATCGCCGGCAGGAGCTTGGAATCGGGCAGGAGCTTCGCCGGGGGCAGAGCATCGCCCATCAGCTACAAGAAGAAATGTCACGCAGCCGGCAGATTAGCCGGGGCATCGGTTTGGGAAGGTAGGCACGGAGAATATGACGGAGCTGGACGACGACAGGGAAGGAATCGCACGGCAAGCACTGGACGAGGACGCCGGCGACCCGGCCGCCGCGTTCGATGCGCTCCGGCGCACGATCGAGACGCAGGGCGCGCAGATCGGCGCGGAAATGACCGTGATGCGGCGTGGGCTGGAAGCGGCTTTCGACCAGCTCGAAAAGATCGAGCCGGCGCAGGACTACAAGCCCCAGCTCGCCCAGCTCGTGCAGGCGCTCGACACTGTTGCGGAGCGGATGCACGGCGTAGAGCAATCGCCTATTCTCCGGCAGGGCGCGACGCACTATGCGGCGCTCCTCGAGCGCAGCGGCGAGGCCCTGATACGCACCGCCGCGCAACAGCTCGAGCGGCAGGCGTCCGACCTCGAGCGCGCCGGCCGCAATCTTTCGGCGCACGTCGCCGGCGCGCGGGAGCGTAGCCGGCAAGATTGGTGGCTTGTCGCCGCTTTCGCGGTCGGCCTGCTCGCCGGCGCGCTGGTGATGTTGTTCCTTCCGCGCCTGTTGCCGTTCTCGGCCGCGCCGCGTGTCGCCAGCGTCGTCATGGGCGAAAGGCCGTGGCAGGCCGGTATGAGCCTCATGGCGTTCGGCAGCCCGGAAGCGTGGCAGCGCGTGGCCTCGGCCGACCAGCTCCTTGAAACGAACAGGGAGGCGGTAGCGGCTTGTTGGGAGGCCGCGCGCACGGCCGGCGAGGATCAGCGATGCACGATCACGGTGAAAGCGCCGGCGCAGTAGTGTGGAAGGAGTTTCTATGGCTAACGCTCAACATATGTTCGTCGTGACTGGCGGCCCCGGTTCCGGCAAAAGCAGCCTGATTGACGCCATGACCCGGCGCGGCTTCCGCACGATGCCCGAGGCCGGCCGGGCGATCATACAAGATCAAGTCAGGATCGGCGGGCCAGCCTTGCCTTGGGCGGATCGGGCCATCTTTGCCGAACTCATGTTGGGTTGGGAGCTGCGTTCCTATCACGAGGCTCTTGCGAGTGACGCGCCTGTCCTGATGGATCGCGGGATTCCTGATGTTGTCGGCTATCTTACGCTCTGCGGCCTGCCTGTCCCGGCTCATATTGAGGCGGCGGCGAAAATTCATCCCTACAACGAGCGGGTTTTCCTCGCCCCGTATTGGGGTGCCATTTTCGCGCAGGACGCCGAGCGCAAGCAGGACCGGCAGGAGGCCGAGGCGACCGGCCGAGTCATGGCCGAAACTTACACCCGGCTTGGCTATCAGATTGTAGAGCTGCCGCTGGTAGGGATCGAGCAGCGCGCCGACTTCATCGCGGAACGTCTGCAAGCCGGGTGAAGCAGGCTAAAACTGTCGCATGTTTTGGGAGTTTCGCGACAAAGTCTATGAGTTCTTACTATCTCGCGTCATGCTTTCGGCCATCGTCACCAGCTCACGACAGACACGCTCCTTGAGCTTGGCCGGCAATGGCCGGTTGGACATTGCCTCGTGGACCCACAGGCCATCAGCAGCAAGACGGGCGACGAAGCGCGCGAGGGCTGCCGGATCGTCGTCGTCAGGAACCGGCGGCGACCAGCGGTCAAGAACGCCCTGCCATAAGGAATCAAGGTCCGGCTCGCCGGCGCTTTCCAGCATCATCAGAAGTTCGACGCGGCGGGCCATCTGCGCGCAGCTCTGGATATAGGCCGCATCGCGTTCGGCCGGCTCCACCGTGTCGGCTTTGCCGCCCGCGATCTTCTCCATGCCCGCCTCCCATTGGTCGGCAAGATGTTGGTGGGCCGCGAGGATAAGCGCCTCCCGCGACGGGAAGTGGTAGAGCAAGCCGCCGCGCGTCAGCCCGGTTTCGGCCGCAACGGCGTCGAAGGTGACAGCGGTAATGCCGTCACGCTCGACAATGGCGATGATCGCGTCGAGGATTTTCCTGCGATTTCTGGTCCGCATGATGCCCTCCGCGAACTAGTGGGATGATGGATAGAGCGAGGATTGCGACCCCGGCCCGTAACGGCGCAGAAGAACCCCGGTCACGATCGCGCCGGCCGCCAATAGCGCAGCCCCGACATACATCACCACCAGATAGGCATTGTCGAAGGCAGCGGATGCAGCCGCGACGAGCGCCGGCCCGTTTGCCGTGTCTCCGGCCGCCAGCGTGAGAGCGGTGGCGATGTTGTCGCGCGCTTCCACGGGAGCGCCTTCGGGCAGGGCGATCCCGAGTGTATAGAGCGCCGAAAGCAGACTACCGAGAATGGCGACGGCGAGCAGGCCGCCGAACTCGTAGGACACTTCCTCGACCGAGGCGGCCATGCCGGCGCGATGCACGGGCGCGTTGCCGATGATGGCCGTGGACGCGACCGACGCAGCGGCTCCAAGCCCCGCGCCGGTCAGGAACATACCTGCAAGCACCCATCCCGTTCCCTGCGACAGTCCCCACGCCGTCAGCAGCACGGCGAGCGACCCCGCCCCAAGCCCTCCCGCGATCAGGTAGAGCAGGCCAATGCGGTGCAGCAGCGCGCCGCCGAGCAGCGCGGTCGGCAACGAGCCGATGGCGGCGGCGGAAACCAGCAAGCCGGCCTCCAGCGGGGAATAGCCGGCGACGAGTTGGAACCGCTGCGTCGTCACGAGCTGGATACCGCCCAAGGCGAACATCATCATGGCGGCGGCCAGCACGCCAGACGAAAAGGCCGGGTTGCGGAAAATCGAGAAGTCGAGCAGCGGAAACGGCAAGCGCGCTTGTCGCCGGACGAACAGGAAGCCCGCCGCTGCGGTGACGAGCAAGGCCGCGCTCAATACGGCCGAAGACGGATTGGCGCTGGCCGCGTCCTTGATTGCGATCACGAGCGCGGACAGCGCGGCCAATGCCAGAACTGATGACAGCAAGTCCCACGGCCGCGAGCCGTCGCCGGCGACCTTCGGCGCGACCAGCAGCGTCCCGATGAAAGCCGCGATCACCACCGGAACATTGATAAGGAAGACTGACCCCCACCAGAAATGTTCGAGCAGCAATCCCCCGATGATCGGGCCTATGGCGGCCCCCACGATCGAGATGGAACCCCATATGGCGATAGCGATGTTGCGCTCGCGCTCGACGGTGAAGGTGATGCGGATCAGGGCCAATGTGGCGGGCATCATGGCAGATGCCCCGATGGCGAGGAAGGCGCGGGCGGCGATCAGCACTTCCGGCGTGGGGGAGAACGCAGCCACGATGGACGCGATGCCGAACAGGACAAGGCCGGCGAGGAACATTGTGCGATGGCCGATGCGGTCGCCAAGCGTTCCGGCACCGAGCAGCAGGCCGGCCATGACCAGCGGATAGGCGTTGATGATCCATAGCCCCTGCGTGGTCGTCGCCCCGAGTTCGCGGGTGAGCGTCGGAAGGGCGGTATAGAGGACGGAGTTGTCGAGGGTGATGAGCAGCAGGCCGGCAGCCACCGTCACCAGCAAGAGCCATCGGTTTGAATGTGAGGCCGTCATTGGGAATCCATCCGGTTTGAGCAGCCGTCGCTATACATTCTAGATTGTAAAGTTTCAACTCAAAAAGCTCGGTCAGTTGTCGCGGAAATCCTGACTTTCGCATCAAAATCGGCGGCGCTGAATTTGCAGGGAAAATTCTGTCGCAAAAGTCAGGTGCGAAAGTCAAACTTGTGCGACTGACTTTCGCGACACGTCGCGGCCCGGATTCCGGGCCGCTGCGGACGTGGTGCAGGATTTAGGAGTTGCGAGACATAAAGAGCGCGAAGAAATTTAGTTTTGGACCACCAGATCAAAAGACCTTGGCGGGCAGACGCGCTCGAAATAGTAGCTTTCAACATCATCCCAAACAGCATGCCACGCGGTTAAGAAGTCCTCCGCGCCCTGTTCGCGCGCAGCAGTCCGTTCATGCCGCACTTTGGTCGGCACATCCACGATCACAGCGAGGTCGATCAAATCCCGAAGGAACGGAGATGCGGAATAAGCTCCTTCGAGCAGAATCGTGGGCGCTGGCGCGACTTCGGTAAATTCGTCCTTGAGGCTGTAAGTGCCATCCGGGCCTAATCCCTGCATGAAGTCGAAAGCTCGCCACTGTGCAGGTTCCCCCTTGCGTAGAGGCTCTATTGCCTCGCGAACGCGGTCCCACTCGAAAACGCCGTTCAACCGTTCCGCCACGGTTTTTTGGGGCCACTCGGACTCGGGAACCTGCGTCTGATAGAAGTCGTCCAGCGTAACCAAAGCTATGTCGGTCAGCGTCGCTAACCTTGCCGCAATCGTTGACTTACCGGAGCCGCTTCCCCCGTCGAGCGCCACGACAACAGGACGTGCGAGTTCTACGCGGAGGGCTTCTATCTTCTCGAAGATGTGGATTTCAGGTGACTTCATTGTTCAATCAATTTCGATGATGCAGCGTTGTCGCGAAAATCCCAAAACCCGCGACAGTCGCACAATAGGGATTTTCGCGACGGGATGCACCCGCTAGATTCGGGCGGTGAGCATAGCAGCGAAAGCCCCTGCCCCATGATGATCGGATATGCGCGAGTCTC
>NZ_JBNPXB010000038.1:0-14576 GCF_050433525.1 Aminobacter sp. BE322
TCCGGCAACGGCTCGATTCGGTCCACATCCGCGCCCTGAATCACGTTTCACGCCCGGCGGGAATCCCTCAAATCCGATTTTCCAAACAGCCTCTTGGTTGTCCCGAAATCCTTGAGCTAGTTACAGACTAGCTACGACGCCCTCCATCATGATGAAGGTCGGGTCCAGCCGCTGGTGCTGGTTGATCAGCGGCACGAGGCGCCTGAAATGCTCGGATCGGCAATGGGCATCGAGGGCCGCGCGGTCGGGCCATTCCTCGACGAAGACGAAATGTCCTGGGTCCTTCTGATCGACGAAGAGATCGTAGGAAATGCAGAGCGGTTCCTTCCGCGTCTTCTCGACGAGTTCGGCATAGAGCGGCCGGACGGTCTCGACGAACTCGGGCTTGATGAAATCCTGGGCGATGACCTTAAGCATCAACGGGCCTCAATTCTGCATGTGCCGGTGGAAAAGAACCCGCCGGCATGGCGGGTTCCGTTCCAGCGCGCATAGCACGTGCCTCTGCCAGGCTATGTCAGGATGTTCAGCCCGGCTGGCCCGGCACCGTACGGATGACCGTGCCCCACGGGTCTTCGGAGGTCGAAGCCGACTTGGCGTCCGCCGAACGCATCTCGACCCAGGCGAGGCCGCTGCGCGACGGATCGCGGCGGCCGGCGCGCGGGCTCTGCCAGGAATTGGCGCCGATGTGGTGATGGTAGCCGCCCGACGACAGGAACACGGCGGCGGCGCCATATCTGGCCACCGTGTCGAAGCCGAACTCCTCGTTCCACCATTCGGCGGCCACCGCGGGATCGCCGACGCGAAGATGGACGTGGCCGACGATGCTGTCTTCGGGCGCGCCCTGCCAGCCGGAGTCGCCAGCCGGGACCTCCGCGACGATCGAGCCGATGTCGAGCTGCTCGGTGGTCATCTCGACCTGCGAGCCGTTCCACTTCCAGCTCGTATGCGGCCGGTCGGCATAAATCTCGATGCCGTTGCCCTCGGGGTCGGTAAGATAGAGCGCTTCGCTGACCCTGTGGTCCGAGGCGCCGTCGACCGGAATGCGCCTGTCGATGGCATGCTTGATCCAGCGGCCGAGATCGGCGCGGGTGGGCAGGAGGAAGGCGGTGTGGAACAGGCCGGCCGAACGGGGATCGTCGGGCGTGGCGGCCTTGTCGGACTCGATGTCGAGCAGGGCGCGGCTGCCGGCGCCGAGCGTGATCGTCTCGCCATCGCGCCTGAGTTCCCGGAGGCCGACCACGTCGCGATAGAAGGCGCCAAGCGCGCCGGCATCGCGGGCCTTCAGGCCTACACGGGAAACACTGATCGGCGTGGTTGCGGCAAAGGGAATGTTGCTCATCTCGGGCTCCGTATGGCCGGGCCGCGCGGCCGCTCCCACTGCGAGGAGCGCCGCGCCACCGACCAGTTTGCGTCGTGTCAAATCCAAAATCCAGCCTCCAGCCTATCCGGCCGCGGAGTCCGGCGACGCATATGTCAGCCGAGCCGGTCGTTCACACAAGGCAGCAAAGATCGAACACGTCGTTCAACAATTCGCGCAAGTACCGCGGGACAGTTGCGGCGGAGCCGCGTCGTCGCTACATGCGCGGCATGAAAGTCAAAGACGCCGACATCATCATCGTTCCCGGATACACCAACTCCGGGCCTGCCCATTGGCAAAGCCGATGGGAGGAAAAGCTTTCGACCGCGCGCCGCGTCGAGCAGGCCGAATGGTCGAAGCCGGTGCGCGAGGACTGGACAGCCCGCGTGGTCGAGGAGGTCAACAAGGCCGAACGCCCGGTCGTGCTGGTCGCCCATTCGCTCGGCATTCCGACCGCGGTCCACGCCATACCGCAATTCACCAAGCGGGTGGCCGGAGGCTTCTTCGTGGCACCGCCCGACGTCTCCAATCCGGCCATCAAGCCCAAGCACCTGATGACCTTCGGGCCCTACCCGCGCGACCCACTGCCGTTTCCGTCGGTCGTCGTCGCCAGCCGCAACGATCCCTATTGCAGCCTCGACGTGGCCGAGGACATTGCCGCCGCCTGGGGCTCGCTGTTCATCGACGCGGGCGATTCCGGTCACCTCAACGCCGATTCCGGCCACGGACCCTGGCCGGAGGGCTCGATGGTGTTCGCCCAGTTCCTGTCGCGGCTGGAAGGCTGATCGCCCCGCCCGTCAGCCGATCGACTTCCTGAGATCGGCGAGCAGGCCCGACGCGCCTGCCGCGATCAGCTGTTGCTCCGACCCGGTGGCGAGCAGCTGGAATCCCATCTCGACGAAGCGACCGGCAATCGCCGGATCGGTGATGTAGATGCCGGCATGCTTGCCGGCGGCGCGCGTGCGCCTCGCCACGTCGGCCACGGTCCCCATCATGTCCTCGAGAGTGCCGTTGATCGTTTCGCCCTTGCTCCAGGCAATGGAGAAGTCGCCCGGGCCGACGAAGATGCCGTCGATGCCGGGGGTCGCCAGGATGCCATCGAGCGCGGCGACGGCGGCGTGGGTCTCGACCATGGCGAAGGAGACGGTGCGGGCATTGCTCTCGTGCAGCCAGGCAACGGAATCCTTGCTGCCGTGGCGCGGCGCGGCATAGGTCGGCCCCCACGAACGTTCGCCGAGCGGCGGATATTTCGTCGCCGCGGCGAAGCGCTGGGCATCGTCGACCGAATTGACCATCGGCGCGATGACCGCCTCGGCGCCGAAGTCGAGCGCCCGGCTCGCCATGTCGAAGCGGCCGACCGGCACGCGCACCAGCGCATGCTTGCCCGCGCCCAGCACGGGTGCCAGCGAGCGCAGCACGCTGTCTTCATTGTGGCCGCCATGCTGCATGTCGAGCGTGACCGCATCGAAACCCTGCCGCGCCAAGATCTCAACGGTGAGCGCATCCGGCACGCATGACCATGCGGTGAGGACGGTCTGGCCGGCGTTCAGTTTCTCGACGAGCGACATGTTCGGTTCTCCTTGAAGCAGGCGCCATTTCAGCCGGAACCACGGCTCGGCGCAAACAAAAACCGCCCGGAATCCGG
Organism: Aminobacter sp. BE322; assembly: GCF_050433525.1. NCBI lineage: Bacteria > Pseudomonadati > Pseudomonadota > Alphaproteobacteria > Hyphomicrobiales > Phyllobacteriaceae > Aminobacter > Aminobacter sp. BE322. The sequence continues at coordinate 3,003 of NZ_JBNPXB010000038.1, forward strand.
GCGGTTCGTTGGTCCAGCACCAGGCTGAAATCAGCTGTTCTTGATCTCTTCGATCGCCTGCGCCATCAGTTCGTCCATGGTGCGGCGGATCTGGTGGTCGGACTGGTCGATGCCGGCGGCGTCGAAGTCGGCGCGGATCTTGCGGAACACGTCGTGATCGCCGGCTTCCTGGATGTCGGCGACGACGACCTCCTTGGCATAGGCCTCAGCGTCGGCGCCGGACTTGCCGAGCTTCTCGGCGGCCCAGCGGCCGAGCGTCTTGTTGCGCCGCGCATTGGCCTTGAAGCGCAGCTCTTCGTCGAAGACGAACTTGCGCTCGAAGCCTTCTTCGCGGTCCTTCATGCTGCTCATGGCAATCCTCCGAGCTCTAACAATCGATTCGACTTCGGCCTTATGTACTGTCGCGTTTCTCAAACCAAAAGCCCGTCGCCCGGTCAATATGCCTCTTTGGCACCGTTTCCGTGTTGCGGTGCGGCATTTCCGTACCAAAAGGCGTTGATTGGCCGGAAATGGTCATTGAGCAAAGGGCGCGATTGCGGTAGAGACCGGCCTTGAGACCCACAGCCGCCGCGGCTTTGCGGCGTGAGAAAGGGACCGGTGCTTGCCGACTGCCCTTCCAACCAGAGAAACAATCAAATGAAGTCACGCCGACGCATTTACGAAGGCAAGGCCAAGATCCTTTACGAAGGACCCGAGCCGGGCACGCTGATCCAGTTCTTCAAGGACGATGCCACCGCCTTCAACAAGAAGAAGCACGAGGTGGTAGACGGCAAGGGCGTGCTGAACAACCGCATCTCCGAGCACATCTTCAACCACCTGAACCGCATGGGCATCCCGACCCACTTCATCCGCCGGCTCAACATGCGCGAGCAGCTGATCAAGGAAGTCGAGATCATCCCGCTCGAGGTGGTGGTGCGCAACGTCGCCGCCGGTTCGCTGGCCAAGCGCCTGGGCATCGAGGAAGGCACGGTGCTGCCGCGCTCGATCATCGAGTTCTACTACAAGGCCGACGCGCTCGACGACCCTATGGTCTCGGAAGAGCACATCACCGCCTTCGGCTGGGCAAGCCCGCAGGAAATCGACGACATCATGGCCTTGGCCATCCGTGTCAACGACTTCCTCTCCGGCCTGTTCATGGGCGTCGGCATCCAGCTCGTCGACTTCAAGATGGAATGCGGCCGCCTCTACGAAGGCGACATGATGCGCATCGTCGTCGCCGACGAGATCTCGCCCGACAGCTGCCGGCTGTGGGACGTGGCCACCCAGGACAAGCTGGACAAGGACCGCTTCCGCCGCGACATGGGCGGGCTGGTGGAGGCCTACCAGGAAGTGGCGCGCCGTCTCGGCATCATGAACGAGAACGAGACGCCCCGCCCGACCGGACCGGTTCTCGTCAAGCACTGACAAATCCAAGCACGGGCGCGAGTAACTTCGCGCCCGAATGTTTTCCAATTCGACCCCGGAGTGAAATGCCCGTGATCAAGGCCCGCGTCACCGTCACCCTCAAGAACGGCGTGCTCGATCCGCAAGGCAAGGCGATCGAACATGCGCTCGACGGCCTCGGCTTCGGCGGCGTCGGCTCCGTGCGCCAGGGCAAGGTCTTCGACGTCGAGATCGACGGCAACGACCGTTCCAAGGCCGAAGCCGACCTCAACGCGATGTGCGAGAAGCTTCTGGCGAACACGGTGATCGAGAACTATAGTGTGACGCTTACCTGAGGTTGTACCGGAGGGCCGCGTGCCTGAAGTCACCAACGAGCTGATGTACGAGCTTTTGAAGCGCGTTCATGGCGATCTCTCGGAGATGAAGTTCGACCTCCAGGAGATCAAGAGACGCATGACAGGTGCGGAAGAGGCGCTGGCTGGCGTGAACCGCAGACTGGATCGTCACGACGAGCGGCTCGAACGCATCGAGCGGCGCTTAGAACTGCGTGAATTCGCCGAACCCCAGAGGCCTTACGAACCGAAATGAAATCAGCCGTCGTCCTCCTCCCCGGCCTCAACCGCGACCGCGACATGATCGCGGCGCTGACCAAGATTTCGGGCAAGGCACCCGTCACCGTCTGGCAGACCGACACCGAGATACCCGACGTCGACCTGATCGCCATTCCCGGCGGCTTCTCCTTCGGCGACTATCTGCGCTGCGGCGCGATCGCGGCCCGCATGCCGGTGCTGCGTGCGGTGGCCGAGAAGGCCGCCAAGGGCGTGCAGGTGGTGGGCGTCTGCAACGGCTTCCAGATCCTGGTCGAGGCCGGCCTGCTGCCTGGCGCCCTGATGCGCAATGCCTCGCTCAAGTTCGTCTGCCGCGAGGTGAAGCTCGAGATCGCCAACGCCAACACCGCCTTCACCCGCAACTACGCGGCCGGCCAGGTCATCCGCTGCCCGGTGGCGCACCATGACGGCAACTATTTCGCCGATCCCGAGACGCTTGCACGCATCGAAGGCGACGGGCAGGTGGTGTTCCGCTACGCCGAGGGCACCAACCCCAACGGCTCGATCAACGACATCGCCGGCATCGTCAACGACAAGGGCAACGTGCTCGGCCTGATGCCGCATCCGGAAAACCTGATCGAGGCGGCGCATGGCGGCAATGACGGCCGGGCGCTGTTCGAAAGCGCGCTCGGGCTGCCCAGGGCGGCCTGACCCTCAGATAGACTTTCTCAACCTCACCTCACGAAGGGCGGCATCGGCGCATGAAGTCTCTGCGGATTCTGGCGGCAACGGCCGCGGTCATCGGTCTCGCCGCCTGCAATTCGGGTCCGAAGACGCCGCCGCCGTCCGGTTCGGGCAAGAGCGCTTCGCTGCGCGCCATGGAACAGGTGGCGATCGCCGCCCACAAATGCTGGTTCGCCAGCAAGGACCAGGCCTTCAGGAAGTACCAGATGGCCAATGAACTCAACAATTTCGGCGGCACGCCGCGCTTCCTTTTGGTGCCGGCCAAGCAGTATGGCGCCAAGCCGCTGCTGGTGGTGCAGGCGCGCGGCGCCTCCAGCCAGGTCGAGGTGTTCGGGCCGCTGATGAGCGAGGCGCTCGGCGCGCGCATCGGCTCCGACGTCGCCCGCTGGCGCAGCGGCGACACCTCCTGCGGCGGAACCGCCTGAGGCATGGCGCTCCGGCTGCAGATCGCGGGGCTTGCAATCGGCCTGGCCGCGCTGATCCTGCAGTTCGCGATCACCATGCCGGCGTCGATGGCGGCCGGCCGCAGCTTCGTGGGCTCGGTCGTCTTCTACTTCAGCTTCTTCACCATCCTGACCAATATCGGCGCGGTGCTGGTGCATCTCGCCGCGCTTCGTGGCGCAAAAACGGGCCTGCCCGGCCGCTTCGCGAGCGCGCGGATGCGCGGCGGCGTGGCGGCGGCGATCGCCATGGTGATGATCGTCTATGCCGTGGTGCTCGCGCCGCTGTGGCAGCCCGAGGGCCTGTTCCTCGTCTGCGACGTGCTGCTGCATTACGCGGCGCCCATCATCTACCTGTCCTGGTGGCTGACGGGGGGCGCCGACGGCTCGACCAGATGGGCCGACATCGGCTATTGGGTCGCCTATCCGGTGATCTATCTGGCCTATGCGCTGGCGCGCGCCCCGATCGCCGGCGAAGTGCCCTACCCTTTCCTGGACGTCGCGGCCAACGGGGCGGCCGGGGTCGCCAAATCGGCGCTTGCGATGACCATTCTGTTTCTCGTGCTGTGCGTCACTGTCATCGCCGCAGACCGCGGCATTTCGGGCTTCAGGAAGGCCGCAAGGCCGAACTGACCGGCATCCCGATTCCATCAGGCTGCCAAATGCTTCGGACGAAGCCCTGACCTTCCCAAAAAAAGGGGGTGGAGGCACAGGGGAGCGCCTCCACCCAGATCGGACCGTCAGTGGGTCGTGACGATCCGCGACCATGGGAGTGGTCAATCGTAGAAGGGACGAGACCCTTCGCGATAGGCATCGCAGCGCGAAATTCCAATGTCGGAGAGTTGTTCGTCGGTAAGCTCCAGCAGGGCCATCCGAGTGCTCCGCCGCTCCATGCAAAACGCCAGCCATCGTATGAAGCGGCGAAGATGGTTGCGCTTCTTCTGCGGAGATGCACCGGTGGCCGCCCGGCCAATTGCATCAATTGTACTCATCTTTGAAATCCGCATTGTGTCCAATAGTGACAAACAATGCTATGAATTGACTCATTCTCGATGGCAATGTATTAATTGTCACCATGACAAATTGGCTTCCCGACCTTTCGTCCGGCTCCGGCCCGCTCTATCTTCGCCTGGCCGAGCGCGTCGAGAGCGACATCGACAGCGGCGTGCTCGCCTCGGGCAGCAAGCTGCCGCCGCAGCGCGACCTCGCCTATGACATCGGCGTGACCATCGGCACGGTCGGTCGCGCCTATGCGTTGCTGCGCGAACGCGGACTGGTCAGTGGCGAAGTCGGCCGCGGCACCTATGTGCTGGAGCGGCACCGCAGCCAATCCTCTCCGAGCGCGCCGCCGACGCTGGCCCACGAAGGATCGCGCGCGGTCGAGGCCCCGCCCGGCAAGCTGCGCTTCGACAGCACGGCCGCACCCAATGTCGGGCAGAGCAAGACAATCGAGACAATGCTGGCAGCGATCGGCCGGGACTATCCCGACGACGTGACGAGCTACACCAGGACCTTCCCCGACCATTGGTTCGAGGCGGGCAGCAACTGGCTTTCGCGCAACGGCTTTCGCCCCCGGCCCGACACGATCGTGCCGACGCTCGGCGCGCACGCGGCCGTCGTCGCCACCATCGCGGCGGTGACGCAGCCGGGCGATCACATCCTGTTCGAGCATGTGACCTATACGCAGATCGCCCGCAGCGCCGGGCTGATCGGCCGGCGCATGGCGCTGGTCAATTCGGACGCTCATGGCGTCGACCCCGACGACTTCGAGGCCGTCTGCGCGCAAAAGCACCCCAAGCTGGCGTTCCTGATGCCGACGGCGCAGAACCCCACCGTTACGACGATGCCCGCCGAACGGCGCGCGGCGATCGCCGAGATCGCCCGCAAATACAATGTGCTCCTGGTCGAGGACGACCTCTATGGTGCGCTGACCGACGACCGTACGCCGCTGCTGGCCGAGTACGCGCCGGAGCGCGCCTTCGTCGTCGGCGGCCTGTCGAAATCGGTGGCGGCCGGCGTGCGCGGCGGCTGGGTTTCGTGCCCGGCGCACTATCGCCACAGCATCCGCGTCGCCCACAAGATGGTGACCGGCGGCATGCCGTTCCTCGTCGCCGAGCTCTGCGCGCGACTGGTGCTGTCGGGCGAGGCGGCGAAGATCCACATCCGCGCGATCGCCGAGATCAACGCCCGCCTGGATGCCGTGCGCACGACGCTTGAGGGCTATGATTTCAACATCAACGCCAACATCCCCTTCATCTGGCTGGCGCTGCCAGAACCGTGGAATTCGGGCACCTTCAAGAATGCCGCCTATGGCCAGGGCGTGCTGATCGACGACGAGGACGAGTTCAAGGCGGGACGCTCCGACCAGGTATTCCACCGGGTCAGGATCGGCATCTCCGCGCCGGCTACGCGCAGCGAGGTGAACAACGGACTGGCCAAGATCCGCCGGCTGCTCGACGAAGGGGACGCCGGATACGACAGTTTCGGCTGAAGCGACCCGTATCCCGCGTCCAAAGGTCCGTTTCCCCGCCATTAAGGGTGACTTTCTGGCCATTGGCGGTATATCCCGGGCCAATCATGCGCTATGGAGCCACCAACGCCTCCCCCAACGGATTCTGCGATCTACGATGACCATTCAGAATGACGTGAAGATCACCGGCGAACTCATCGCCGCGCACGGGCTCAAGCCGGACGAATACCAGCGCATACTCGACCTGGTCGGACGCGAACCGACCTTCACCGAGCTCGGCATCTTCTCGGCGATGTGGAACGAGCACTGCTCCTACAAGTCGTCGAAGAAGTGGCTGCGCACGCTGCCGACCAAGGGCGAGGTCGTGATCCAGGGCCCCGGCGAGAATGCCGGCGTGGTCGACATCGGCGACGGCGATTGCGTGGTCTTCAAGATGGAGAGCCACAACCACCCCTCCTACATCGAGCCCTACCAGGGGGCTGCGACCGGCGTCGGCGGCATCCTGCGCGACGTCTTCACCATGGGCGCGCGGCCCGTGGCCTCGATGAACGCGCTGCGCTTCGGCGCGCCCGACCATCCCAAGACCCGCCACCTGGTGTCGGGCGTGGTCGCCGGCGTCGGCGGCTACGGCAATGCCTTCGGCGTGCCGACCGTCGGCGGCGAAGTGAATTTCGATGCCCGCTACAACGGCAACATCCTGGTCAACGCCTTTGCCGCCGGTCTCGCCAGGACCGACGGCATCTTCCTGTCGCAGGCCAAGGGCGTGGGCCTGCCGGTGGTCTATCTCGGCGCCAAGACTGGCCGCGACGGCGTCGGCGGCGCGACCATGGCCTCGGCCGAATTCGACGACAAGATCGACGAGAAGCGCCCGACCGTGCAGGTGGGCGATCCGTTCACCGAAAAGTGCCTGTTGGAAGCCTGCCTCGAGCTGATGGCCTCGGGCGCCGTCATCGCCATCCAGGACATGGGTGCCGCGGGCCTGACCTGCTCGGCCGTCGAGATGGGTGCCAAGGGCGACCTCGGCATCGAGCTCGACCTCGACAAGGTGCCGGTGCGCGAGGAGCGCATGAGCGCCTACGAGATGATGCTGTCGGAGAGCCAGGAGCGCATGCTCATGGTGCTGCGCCCCGAGAAGGAAGAGGAAGCCGAGGCGATCTTCGTCAAATGGGGCCTCGACTTCGCCATCGTCGGCAAGACCACCGACGACCTGCGCTTCCGCGTCATCCACCAGGGCCAGGAAGTGGCCAACCTGCCGATCAAGGAACTCGGCGACGAGGCGCCCGAATACGACCGCCCGTGGGTCGAGCCGGCCAAGCGCGCGCCGCTGGCCGCCGACGATATTCCTCAATCCGACGTGGCCGAGGCACTGCTGAAGATGCTCGGCGGGCCGGACCTGTCGTCGCGCCGCTGGGTCTACGAGCAATATGACACGATGATCCAGGGCAACTCACTGCAGCGGCCGGGCGGCGATGCGGGCGTGGTGCGCGTCGAGGGTCATGCCACGAAAGCGCTGGCGTTCTCGTCGGACGTGACACCGCGCTACTGCGAAGCCGATCCGTATGAGGGCGGCAAGCAGGCGGTCGCCGAATGCTGGCGCAACCTGACCGCGACCGGTGCCCTGCCGCTGGCGGCCACCGACAACCTCAACTTCGGCAATCCCGAGCGTCCCGAGATCATGGGCCAGTTCGTGAAAGCCGTGACCGGCATCGGCGACGCCTGCCGCGCGCTCGGCTTCCCGATCGTGTCGGGCAACGTCTCGCTCTACAACGAGACCAACGGGCAGGGAATCCTGCCCACCCCGACCATCGGTGGCGTCGGCCTGATCGACGACTGGTCGAAGATGGCCAAGGCGTGCTTTGCCAAGGAAGGCGAAGTGATCCTGCTGGTCGGCGGCCCGGCCAAGTGGGGCACCCACCTGGCACAGTCGATCTACATGCGCGACGTGCACGGCCGCACCGACGGCCCGGTTCCGGCCGTCGACCTCGAGCACGAGAAGAAGGTCGGCGACTTCGTGCGCAAGCTGATCCGCAGCGGCACGGCTACCGCCGTGCACGACCTGTCGGACGGCGGCCTTGCCGTGGCACTCGCCGAGATGGCGATGGCCTCGGGCATCGGCGCTGTCGTTCCCGGCCTCGGCGGCACCGATCCCATCCCGGTGTTCTTCGGCGAAGACCAGGGCCGCTACCTGGTCACCGTCAAGCTTGACCCGCAGTCGGCCGAGATGCAGGAATTGTGGAACGAAGCCAAGGCGCTCGGCATCCACGCTCCGTGGATCGGAACGACCGGCGGCAAGGAACTGAAGCTGGGCGAGGCGCGGGCCGTGACGATCGACGAGTTGACCTCGGCTCACGAATCCTGGTTCCCTCGCTTCATGGATATTTGAGCAGGACAACCGACATGGCAATGGATGCCCACGACATCGAGAAACTGATCAAGGAAGGCATTCCGGACGCCAAGGTGACCATCCGCGATCTCGCCGGCGACGGCGACCACTACGCCGCCGAGGTCGTGTCGGAAAGCTTCCGCGGCAAGAGCCGCGTGCAGCAGCACCAGATGGTCTACGACGCGCTGAAGGGCAACATGGGCGGGGTGCTGCACGCGCTTGCCCTGCAGACCAGCGTGCCGGAGTGACCGCGCCATGTCGTTGCTGAGCGACCTGGTCGAGGGCGTCGTCGACGGCGCGCTCAAGGATATCCTGCGGAAGACGTCGGGCACGTCGAAGCGAACGCGCCGGCGCAAGCGGGCAACGTCGTCGAGCTCGGCGACGCTGCGCCAGATCGAGAAGCTTCTGAGGCCAGCCAAGAAGCAGACGAGCCGCAAGCGCACCACGCGCGCGCGTTCGAAGGTCCGCCGGCGCGGCTACTGAGCGGCGAAAACGGCCGGCCGGGCGCATCTGGCGGCAGGACCGGCACGATTGGCGAGCAGAGTTGCGCTTTTCCGGCTTTGCGCAAGGCTTGGAAAGCTCGACTGTTGCAACCACATAGTGGCTGATGCTAGCAGTCTAACGGATATTGCCGGTGCGTCAGTCCGGCCAGATTGAGGTTTTGGGCCCATGAGCGGAATCAACGAATACATCGACAGCGAAGTGAAGAGCCAGGACGTCGTGGTCTTCATGAAGGGAACGCCCGGCTTCCCGCAGTGCGGCTTTTCCGGCCAGGTCGTGCAGATCCTCGACTATCTCGGCGTCGATTACAAAGGCGTCAACGTTCTGACCTCGAACGAGCTTCGCCAGGGCATCAAGGACTATTCCAACTGGCCGACCATCCCGCAGCTCTACGTCAAGGGCGAGTTCGTCGGCGGTTGCGACATCATCCGCGAGATGTTCCAGGCCGGCGAACTGCAGTCGTTCCTCCAGGAGAAGGGCGTGAGCGTCAAGGGCGCCGCCTGACCGCCTGACAAGAGCATCGGCTCCGGTCCATTCGGGGCTCACCGCAGCTGAGATGCGCCGGCACTCCGGCGCATTTTCGTTTGGACCGAAAATCGAATGGAACAGAAGACTTCCGACGACGCACTGGATGCGTTGTTTCCCCTTCCCCGCTGGGAGTTCATCGCAATCTGCGCGGCGCTGATGGCAGTCAATGCGCTGGCCATCGACATCATGCTGCCGGCGCTGCAGCAGATGGGCGCGAGCCTCGGGGTGGAGAGCGAGAACCACCGGCAGTTCGTCATCACCGCCTACATCGCCGGCATGGGGCTGGCGCTGCTGTTCTACGGGCCTGCGTCGGACCGTTTCGGCCGCCGCAAGCCGCTGCTGTTCGGCCTTTCCATCTACGTCGTGGCGGCGTTTGCCGCAGCTTTCGCGCCGACCTTCGAGAGCCTGCTGGCGCTGCGCTTCATCCAGGGCATAGGTGCCGCCTCGACCCGCGTCATCGCCGTTTCGGTGGTGCGCGACCGCTACGGCGGGCGGCAGATGGCCGAGATCATGTCGCTGGTGTTCATGGTCTTCATGATCATTCCGGTGATCGCGCCGGGCCTCGGCCAGCTGGTGATGCTGTTTTCCGAATGGCACATGATCTTCATCATCATGTCGCTGATCGCACTCGCGATCACGCTGTGGGCCGCGTTCCGCCTGCCCGAAACCCTGCATCCCGAGGACCGCAGGCCGCTCAGCATCATGTCGATCGCCCAGGGCTTCCGCATCGTGCTGACGACCCGGGTGTCGCTGTTCTATACGCTCGCCTCAATGATCATCTTCGGCTCGCTGTTCGGCTTCATCAATTCCGCGCAGCAGGTCTATGTCGGCATCTACGGGCTCGGCGTGTGGTTCCCGGTGGTGTTCGCCGCCATCGCCGCGATGATGTCGGTGTCGTCGTTCCTCAATTCGCGGCTGGTCGTGAAGATCGGCATGCGCCGGCTGTCGCACGGTGCGCTGCTCGGCTTCCTTGCGGTGAGCGCAATCTGGTTTGCCTGGTCGCTGACCGGCTGGGTGCCGTTCCCCGTGTTCGTGGCGCTGTTTGCCGCGGCGATGTTCCAGTTCGGCTGGATCGGCTCGAACTTCAACGCGATCGCGATGGAGCCGCTGGGGCATCTCGCCGGAACCGCCTCGTCGGTGCAGGGCTTCCTGCAGACGGTAGGTGGCGGGCTGATCGGCGCGCTCATCGGCCAGGCTTTCGACGGCACCGTCAGGCCGCTGGCCGCCGGCTACTGCAGCGTCGCCCTTCTCGGCCTGGTCATGGTTCTGATCGCCGAGCGCGGCAAGCTGTTCGGCGCGCCGAACGCGCCAAAGGCTCCGCACTGAAGTCGCAGGCGCTTCCGCTTTTCCTCGAATGGCGGAAGCGGCTTAACGCCTTGTCTCGAAGACAGGCTTCACCAGGCGAGTTGCAGGCCGACGCGGGCCCCGACCTGCCCGTCGGCAAAGCCCAGCCCGCCACTGCCCGTCAGCCGGGTCCCCTTGCCTGCCGCTTCGTCGCTCAACATGAAAGCGCCGGTAATGCCAACGGCATATTGCGACCCCGCCACGCCCAGGTTGACGCGCAGTCCGAAGGTTTCGCCCGAGACGAGGTCGGGATCCTCGAGCGCATTGGAGATCGCGGCCGCGGCCTCAAGTTCATCGAGCCGGGCGGCAAAAGGCGTCTGGGTAACGACCGTTCCGTCTGGCGTCTCGTAGCGTATCTGGCCGTCGCTCGGCCGATAGCACCGGTCCGTACCCGGTATGTAGAAGAATCCGGGGCCGTAGGCACTGCAGACCCGGACGTATTCGAGCGGCGCGGCGCCGGCAGCCGGCGGCGCCAGCATCGCAGCGGCGAGAGCCAAGCTCATCATAAATCTGTTCATGTGTCCGCCCCCCGCAGACAACGTCCCGTCAGGGACACGCGTCCTTTGGCTTGTCGTCGAGCGCTTTCATGGACCGCACCCCTGCGATCCACCGCCGACGCACGCCGGCTGAATTCACCAGGTCAGTTGCATGCCGGCACGGCCGCCGGCGCGGCCACCGGTGAAGCCGATGCCGCCGCTGCCCGTCAGCCGGCCGGTCTCGCCAAACAGGTTTTCCCCAAGCACGACGGAGCCGGTGATGCCGGCGGCATTTTGCGAGCCGGCGGCGCCCCAGTTCACCCTGACGCCGAAGCGTTCACCCTGGACGAGGTCGGGGTCCTCGAGCGCGTTGGAGATCGCCGCATCGCTCTCGATGTCGCGGACGCGGGCGGCCAGGGCCGTCTCCGTTATGACGGTGCCGTCCGCCGTCTCGTAGCGTATCTGGCCATCGGTGGGACGGTAGCACTTCTCGGTGCCGGGAAGGTAGAAGAAGCCCACACCATAGATGTCGCAGACCCGGACATATTCAACAGGCCTCGGTTCTTGCGCCGCCGACTGATTGGCAAAGTGCAGAAAACCGGCGAATACCGCCAATACTGACAGGATTTTCATTGCGCCCCCCCAAAGAACTTAACGCTACGTTAGAGGCTGTTTGGAAAATCGGATTTGAGGGATTCCCGCCGGGCGTGAAACGTGATTCAGGGCGCGGATGTGGACCGAATCGAGCCGTTGCCGG
>NZ_JBNPXB010000039.1:0-12721 GCF_050433525.1 Aminobacter sp. BE322
GCGACTTATCTGAACAGTCAAGCTGTCTCAGCGGACTTTCATCAGCCGAAACCAGCCGATCTGGCGGCGTTGCGCGGTTTTAGAACGGGTGAGACACTCGGGAGTATCTGGAGGGCTGCTCTTCGCATTGCGGTTCGTGGTTTTTACGACTGCTCAGCGAACCGAATGCGACTGGTGAAGGGATTTCTTTCGTGCAGACTGCTCCGCGGCCGTACCGGTCGACCACCTCACTTACGCTCAAAGCATCTCGCCGATATCTGACGCGCCGCTGGGATATGCGAACATGGTGGTCTTCAACTGCTCTGCCGTCAGCCCTTGCCTGATCGCCAGTGCAAAGATGTTGATCACTTCGTCAGCGTGCGGACCGACAAGATGGGCGCCGAGGATGCGGTCAGTGTCCGCGTCGACCAACGTTTTGAAGCCATACACCGTCTCGGCCTGCTGGCGTGCGGTGAACCAGCCGTCCACGCGCTCGGTCTTTACGCGAACGTTCAGGCCTTTCTCACGCGCCTTGGCTTCGCTCATGCCGACGGCTGCGATCGGCGGGATGGTGAAGGCGACACTCGGAACGCCTGTGTATTCAGGCCTGACCGTGTTGCCGTTGAGCAGGTTCGCCGAGACTACCTTCGCGTCATGGCTTGATACCGGAGTGAGCGGCGGTCCTAGGCCGGCGGCATCACCTGCTGCGTAGACCGCGGGGTTGGAGACGCTTTGCAAAAATCCGTTCAACGCCAGCCGCCCGTTATGGTGCTTTACGCTCCCGGCATCGAGATCGAGCGTCGCGAGCGCCGGCGCCCGACCCGCGGCATGGACGACCAGATCTGCGTCCATATCGAGTTCGCCGTCAGGACAGTCCGCCCGGACGCGATAGCCGTCTGATACCTTCTCAATGGCGGTCACCCCTGCCTGTGTGCGGACATTGATGCCGCGCTCGCTGAACTTGTCCATCAGCCAGCCGACGAGATCGGGGTCGAATTGCTTGAGCATTCGCTTCCCGTGCTGAAGAATTGTGACCTGTGCTCCGGCGCGCGCCGCGATGTGCGAAAACTCGGCCGCGATATAACCGCCGCCGACAAGGACGATGCGTTCAGGCAGGCTCTCCAGTTCCAGGAAGCCTTCATTGGTGATCAGGTGCTGCTCGCCCGGAATGCCGAGCGGCACGGCCTCGGCGCCGGCGGCGATCACGATACGGTCCGCCTCGATCCTCTCTCCTCCGAACTCGAGCGCATTCGGGCCGATAAAGCGAACGTGACCGTGGAAGGCGTGAATCCCTTTGTCGGCAAAGGCTTTCTCACGCTTCTGCGGTACCGGATCGGTGAAGCTGCGCTTGAAGGCCATCAGTCCCGTCCAATCGAGCGTCGCGTCCCCTTCGATTCCACGTCCGCTCATGCGCCAGGCGTGATCAGCCGCCTCGGCGCCGCCGACCATCATCTTCTTCGGATCGCAACCGCGCAAGGCGCAGGTGCCCCCGAAGGGCCGGAAGTCCGCGACGGCGACGCTCCAGCCAGCCGCACGAACCCTGTGTGCTGTTACGATCGCAGCCGTTCCCGTGCCGATGATCGCAAGGTCATATCTCTTCGCCACTAGATCTCCTCCAACATTGTCACGTTCGACATCCGAGCCTTCACGGCTCAGCCGGCGCAGCATGAGAGCTTCGCCACGTCCTTGTCGAAGGCAAGAGCCGCGAGCTTCAGGCCCTCAACGGTGGTGAGATACGGAAAGAGCGTATCCGCGAGGTCGTCGACGGTGAGGCCGTGCCGGATTGCCAGGGCCGCCGTCTGGATGCTGTCGGCTCCCTCCGGTGCGAGGATATGCGCCCCGAGCAGCCGGCCGCTGCCAGCGTCGGCGACGAGCTTGATGAGCCCGCGTGTGTCTCGGGCGGCAATCGCGCGCGGCACCTGGTCGAGACCGATCGTGGAGACACGGACGGCGTGGCCGGCGGTCCGCGCAGCCGCCTCTGTCAGCCCGACGCTCGCCACCTGCGGATCGGTGAAGACGATGGCCGGCATGGCACTGTTGTCGTAGCGCAGGCTGTCGCCGTTGAGGGCGTTCTTCGCCGCGAGCTTGGCACCGTAGGCGGCCATGTAGACGAACTGATCGTGACCGGTGACGTCGCCGGCAGCGTACACGCCCGATCTTGTCGTGCGCATGCGGTCATCGACGAAGATGCCGCCCTTCGGCGAGAGAGCGATCCCATGCTCGGCGAGCCCGAGACCTTCGATATTGGGCGCGCGGCCCGTCGCCACGAGCACCTGATCGGCGTCGATCGTGACGTCCTTGCCGTCGCGATGGACAGTGAGTGCAACACCGTCCGCGGTCTTGCGGATCGTCCGGTACGTGATGCCGGAAATCACCGCGATGCTCTCGTCCATGAAATACCCCGTCAGCGCCGTGCCGATCTCGGGTTCGGCCTCCGGAAGGAGACGCGAGCGGCACACCAGCGTCACCTCGACGCCGGCGCGGGCGAACATCTGGGCGAGTTCGGCCCCGATATAGCCGCCGCCGATCACGAGCAGAGATCGGGGCAGCGCCTCGAGATCAAGCGCCGTCGTGCTCGTCAGGTATGGCACGGTCTCGATGCCTGGGATGACAGGGACGGCCGGTCGCGCGCCGGTCGCGATGATGATCTTGCCGGCTGAGACAAACGTGCCGTCCACCTGGACGCCGCCGTCCACGATGCGCGCCGGCCCTTCGCGATAGGCGATGCCGTTGTAAGCCGGGAGCAGGTCGGCGTACTTGGCCTGACGTAGCTCCGAAACCAGCGCGTCCTTCTGACGGACGGTTCCGCCCCAGTCGGTCAGTTCGGCCTCGGCCGTGATGCCGGCGAAACGTGCCGCGGCTCGGGCATTGTGGAGCGTCTCGGCGGCGCGGATCAGCGTCTTCGACGGCACGCAACCGATATTGACGCAGGTGCCGCCGATGGTGCCGCTGCCGATGAGGGCCACCTGGGCGCCCTGATCGGCTGCCGTGATCGCGGCCGAGAAGCCGGCCGAGCCGGCGCCGATGATGGCAAGGTCGTAGGAACCATTGTTGCGGCCATTCGTGCCAAGGCGCCGATGCGTCACGGGCCTGTCCGGCGATGCCGTATCGCCCGACGATTGAGGCTCACCTTGTGTCTCGGCCGCGTTGTTGCCGTGGCCGGCGATTGTGCCGATTCCGGCAAGGCTGGGCCCGAAGATCGCCCGACCTGCTTCGAGAGCTTCCTCGATCGACAGCCGGAATCCCGGCTCGTCTGCAGGACGCTGCCGGCGCCACGCGGCGAGGTGATCGTCGGAACAGAAGAAGGATGTTGCAGTGCACAGCGAGTTCGCAGCGCATCCGCCTTCGTAATGGACGCTGAGCCATACGACGGCCGTCGTCGGCTCAACGTCGGCCAGAGCCCGGCCCCGTTCCTGCGTGGTGATCCGGACCGGCGCGCCGCAGTGGCGGCAGCGCGAGACGATCGAGATGTCTTGGTCGGTCATAGCGCCGATGCCGAGCGCGTCGACCGCGCACATCGCAGTAAGAGTGCGTCCGTCCAGTGTGACCCGGTGGCCGGTGTCGCGGTCGGTGAAGGGATACGCGCCGACAATCATGTCGCCATCGAGTACGACGAGGTCGCGACGGCGGAGCTCTTCGAGCAGCGCACGGACGGCTTCCTCGCTCAGCCCCGCACGCTTGGCAAGCGCGCTTGGGGTCGGGGCTCGCCCGTGTTCGGCGTAGAGCTGTAGCAACGCAACGCGCACGCGATCCGTGGCCGCCTCGTAGCCGCTCCAGCGGTTGAGCACATGGTCGGAGCCGACCATGGCCAGCAGGGCCTCCTTCACCACGGGTGACGAAACCACCGACCAGTCCGGAAACGTCACACCCGGCCGCACGGCCAAGCTCGGCACCGTTGCGGATGTAGAAACCGTCGCCTTGTCGCGGGACGCGGAGGATGTGCAGCAATCGTTCATGGCTTCAGGCCTTCATTCAGAATCTTCGTGTTGGAACAGACGACCTTTGCACGGCGATGATGGATGCCGCAGGCGACAAGCCCGAGGCCCGCGGCGATCAGGGAAAGCACGACCAGACCCGAACCCGTCAACCACGCGCCGAGGCCGGCCAGCGGCGGGGGCACGGCAAGGAGTGGCGCCGCGCAGCAGATCGCAACGACAATGGCGCCTGCGGCGCCGGTGCGGATCAGGGCGCGGTCATGCATGTCAACTGCCTTGCTCCTGCGTCGGGCGGGCCGGATAGCCGGCATTCATGCTGGCGGCCGCGATGGCATCCGGGGTCGTCTGCGCGTCGTCGAAGGTCACGGTCGCGGTCTTGGCTTCGAACGAGACGGCCACCGTCGAGACCCCGGGGACCGCCGCCATCGAGGTCTTCACGATGTAGGGGCAGGAGGCGCAGGTCATGTTGTCGATGGCGAAGGTGACTGTGCGTTCGGTAGCGAACACGGCAGGCGCGGTCATCACCGACATGATCAAAGCAAGAGCACTCAAACTCTTCTTCATGGGACGGGTCTCCTCTTGGTGTCAGGCGGAAAGCAGCAGCGGGGCGACGTAGTCGAATGCGAAGGCGGCCGCGACGAGCACCGTCGCAAACCAGAGCGCGATCTGGACAATGCGGCTGGGGATCGGGCGCGCGCAGGCAGCATCCTCGGCGCAGGCCCGCCTCGGCTTCCAGTAGACGAGATAGAAGCCGTAGCCGAGAACGCCCGTCGTCCCGGCGACGAAGAGCGGCTTGTAGGGCGCGAGCGCCGTCAGATTGCCGATCCAGGCGCCACCAATGCCTAGGCTAAACAGGATGAGCGGGACGATGCAGCACGAGGAGGCGGCAAGCGCGCCGAGAATGCCGCCGACGGCGACCAGGCGCTGCCGTCCGACTTCGGCTCGGTCCGACGCGAGCACGTCGGTCGTGGCGGACGTCATGCCCGCCGTGCTGGGTCGCGATATATCCATGTCCGATCTCGCTTTCCTTGCCGAAATCCTCATTGCGCAGTACCATGCGGTCTGTAGCAACTACAGGGTCAAGAGGGATTTTTGCGATGCGCGATCACGCTGGCGTGAAGGGCCTGCAGCGGGCTGAGCTCGCCCGGCGGACGGGCAGCAATCTGGAGACTGTGCGCTACTACGAGAAGGTCGGGCTCCTGCCCGAGCCACCGCGCACGGCGGCCGGCTACCGCAGCTACGACACGACGCACGAGCGGCGCCTTCGCTTTGTGCTGCGGGCACGCGAGCTCGGCTTCTCACTCGACGAAATCCGCGAGCTGTTGCGCCTGGTCGACGAACGCGACCAGCCCTGCGCCGAGGCAAGCGCGGTCGCCGCCGCGCATCTCGACGATGTGCGGGCGAAGATCGCTGACCTGAAGCGCATGGAGCGGGTGCTCAAGGACGTCGTCGCGCAATGCGCCGACGGCACGCGGCCGGAATGTCCGCTGATTGAGGCGCTGTTCCGGGAGCGAACTGTCAACTGATCGGGTCGAGGAGCGCCTATGCGGCGCCCCTGACGTCGTTCCGGCAAGCGTTGCCCTGCTGGGCGTGCAGCCAGTCGGCGATCTGCTGCGCCTTGGCTGCGGCGGTGAAGATCGCGCGCTTGTCGGAGCGAAGCACCTCGAGCCAGGAGGCGATATAGCTGGCGTGGTCGGGCCGCGGCTCGACGCTGAGATGGAGGTCGGCGCAGATCATGGCGCTCAGGAGCTCGACCGTGCATTCCTCCATAGCATAGGCGGCCGAGCCGAACCGTCCGGAGAGATCACGGTCGAGGCGATGCCTGGCGCCGGAGGCGTGCCCGCATTCGTGGAGCAGCACGGCGTAATAGGCTGCGGCATCGCGGAAGCAGGCGAAGTCGGGCATCTGCACGTGGTCGGTGGATGGGCGGTAACAGGCCTGCGATCCGCCGTGGCGGATGTCGATGCCGAGCGCTGCGCAGAACCGTTCGGCCCGCTCGATGCGCTCGGCCTCGGGTAGCACCGGTATCTCGGGCGGCGTGTAGCCGTCGACCTGCGCGCAGTTGAAGACCGTGTAGCCGCGGGCGAACATGCGCCGGGCGGGCTCGTCGCGATCCTCGTCGCCGTCCTGTACGTCTGCCTTGCCGTGGCGATCGACGGTCTTCCAGAACACGACGAGGTGCCCGCGCTCGCCCTTGCGGACCTGGGCGCCGAGCGCCTGCCACTGGCGATAGGTGCCCCAGATGCCGGCGGGAAAGCCGGCGGCGTGCGCGGCGGCCCAGAGTGCGATGACGTTGACGCCACGATAGGCCTTGCGCGAGGCGACGTTGACGGGCGTAGTGATGGCCGATCCGTCGTGGTGCCAGGGCATCCGGTACTGGTCGGCGCCGGCCTCGATGGCGGCGATGATCTGGCTGGTGACACGCTCGTAGATGTCGTTCCGGGGCTGGGGTGTGCGATCGGTGGTCATGGCTGCCTCCTGTGTTCGCCCTCTCCGTCGAGGGCGAGGCGGCAGGGGCAGACGCGGGAAGCCGGGCCGTCACACCCTGTTCTCGGTGCTGGTGCGGAACAGGGTTGATGGGCCGGCAGCGTCTGCCACAACCCGAGCCCTGCCTCGACGGGCGAGCACGGGAGGCAGCCATGACCGGCGAGCGGCGCCTGGACCGGTCAGGATGAAGCGCGGCTGTCAGCCGGTGCCGTCCAGAGGCGGACGCCGCAACGGGACGACCCTGGCGTCCACGGATCGAGACAGCTCCGCTCGCAGACCTTCGATGACGGCATCTCGCTCGGCGAGCTGCAACGTCAGCATCTGGATGTGCTGCGCGAGCGTCCGGGTGAGCGCCCGCAGCTCCGCCATCTCGGCACCACGCACGGCGCGTAGTTCCGCTTCCAGAGCATGGATGCGTTCCTTGAGGGCCCTGGGCGACGATCGCCGCAGGCGGGCTTCGGCCGCGCGGAGCTCGGCGAGAAGATCGCCGGCCCGGTTCGCCGTCGCTCGGCTGACGCCGGCCTCGCGCGCCAGGTTGGCGACGGTCAGCGCCCCGTCGGTGCGTTCAGGGCGGCCGTCGAGCAACCGCTTCATGGCAGCCCTTAGCGCCGCTTGGCTCTTCGGCCCGAGCGCGGTCATGCGTCACCGTCCATGAGAGGCGCGATCAGCCGGCACTTGCGCTCGTTGTCCCGCAGGATCGCCGTGCGCTGCAGCGGCGATAGACGCCGGTCGGCCAGAAGCGCTTCGCCCTCGACGATCGAGGCCTGCCACGGTTCGCGGTGCCGGGCGGTCAGGCAGGCGTTCGGGCACCGGTCGGGGCTGCAGCGCGATAGGGCCGGCGCCGTCCGCTCGGCATCTGGCGCGCCGGTGAGGCAGAGCGCGGTCGCTGCATCGAACAGGCAGTCGTTGAGGAAACCGACATGCAGGGTCCGCCCGAGATGGGCAACCATGGTGCGCAGCCGCTTGCGGTCCAAGATCCGGCCGGGAAGATCGCCAAGTTCCTCCTGCACGCGGCCGAACTCGCGTCGCAGTCGCGCAGCACCCGGTCCCGCCGGGCCTTCACGGCGAAGATAGGCCTCGTAATGGGCGACAATGTCGTCGAGCTGGCCGAGTGCACGTTCGCGCTCGATCGCCAAGCGGAAGTCGGCCTGCGCCGATCCGGCATAGCCTTCGAACATGGCGACCGAGGCGTGCTTGTACTGGATCTTGCCGGCGACCGTGCCGAACGGCCGGTTGGCGATGTACCAGGCGATCGTGCGTCGGAGCTGCCGGGTCGTAAACTTCCAAGGCTCGTCGCCGATGCGCGGAATCGCCGGCGCGGCCTCCGAGCGCGTGTCGAGGCCCTCGCGGAAAAGGTTGAGTGTCGGCGTTGCACCCATCCCGAGATGATCGTTGCTCCAGGGCCAGTCCTTCAGCGCCACCCACAAGGATGACAGTTCCTTCTCTCGGCGATTGCGTGCCGAGAGAACCTCCATCACCGCGACGGCGCGAGCGACGGGCTCGATCGTGATCCAGTCGGCCGTGACGCCGCGCGCGCCATGGCGCTTGTACACCGTGCTGCGCAGCCGGTACCGCTCGACCAGGCCGTCGGCGCTGCGCACCGGCGACACGCAACCCGGCTGCATCGCCTGCACCTCGCTGTCGCGCATGCCGGTGAGGTAGGCGCAGACGAGATAGCAGGCGCCC
Organism: Aminobacter sp. BE322; assembly: GCF_050433525.1. Lineage (NCBI taxonomy): Bacteria > Pseudomonadati > Pseudomonadota > Alphaproteobacteria > Hyphomicrobiales > Phyllobacteriaceae > Aminobacter > Aminobacter sp. BE322. The sequence continues at coordinate 8,088 of NZ_JBNPXB010000039.1, forward strand.
TGCAACATCCGTTCTTCGCGGGCGAGGCTGAGGCCGTCGAAGCGCTCGCGCCATGGCAGTCCGGTGTCCGGATCGATCGAGATCGGCGTATCGAGCCCGCCGATCTCGGTTCCGAGCTCGGCGGCTGCCTTCTCGATCAGTCGTGCAGTCGGCTCGGACTGGCTGATGCGGCCGCTCTGCGGAGCGCCGGCGTGAAGGCGCATCAGATGGAGATTGTAGGGCGGGGTCTCTTCGCCGGTGAGCGGGTCGATGCGGCGGGCCACATTGGGCGCGTGCTCCCAGATCGGCACGCCTCGGCCCATGGCCCGGCGCACGTCGAGCCACTTGGCCACGCGGGCGCGATAGTTCTTGGCCACGGCCCGTCCGGCCCGCGCGTCCCGCGCCATCAATCGGGCGCAGCGGGCTTCGAGAGCGTCAAGCTCGGCCCGCGCCGCGAGGATATCGGGCGCATAGACCTCGACATACTTGAGCGCCCAGCGCAGCATGGCGCCGATGACCGGCTCGGGAATGCGCGGCGTGGCGTTCTCGGCGGGCGCTGGCGGCCGGCCGGCAACGCGGTGCGCCGCACGTCCACGCCACGGCAGGAAACCGATGCCGCCGCCGGTTAGCCATGGCGCCAGGTGATGCAGGTCGATCGGCACCTCGACATACTTCACCGTCTCGTGAGGCGTTCGCCGTCCGCCGTCACGGGCATACGCCAGATAGGCGTCGAGCAGCGCCTGATCGATCCGGCTGAGATCGACGGCGCCAGTCCTTGCGCGGAGGAACGCGGCGAAATGCTGGATGTAGCGCAGCAGGCGGATCGCCGAGGTCGCGCCGCAGGGCGCCCGATATCCCGGCACATGGATGCGCAGGCGGGCGATCACGTACTCCTTCGCCAGCCGCCGCGTGACGGGATCGGCGATGCGGGCGAGGTTCAGCCGGTAATTGCTGTAGCGGGCGTTCACCCGGAAAATGGCGGCGCCCAGGTCCCAAAGATCGTCACCGAAGCGCGGAAGTCGCGTGCGGTCGGCATCGTCCCTGACCGCCACGCCGGCAAGCACGGGCTCGTCGTTGCCATAAATGGCCGAAGGCAGCGACGCGTGCTGCGGCAGCTTGATCGGTGCCGGCATCATGGCGCTCTCGCTTCGGGCGGCAGGTAGAGGAGCGCGGGGTCCGATGACCCAATCCGACGGGCTTCCTCGATCTCGGCGTCGGCGAACCGGGGCAGAATCTGTTCGGCGATGCGTCCGTGAACCCGGCCGAACTTGGCGATCCAGTCGGCTTCGCTCAGCACCTGCCGCTGCGCCCGGATGAAGTTGAGGAAGGCCAGGAGCGCGGGCACCTTGCGGGCGGTGACCACGGCATTGCTGCATTCGAGACACCCCCAGAAGGGGGACGGACAGGCCTCTCCCTCCGAGCCGAACGGGCTGTTGTAGAAGCCGCCGCAACTGGCGAGCCAGACGTCCTGCTCGCCGCCGAACAGCGCCTTGACCGCGGCGGCGCCGACAACGGGAAGGCCGGTCGCCTTGTCGGGATCGGTCTGGACGGCCGCTTCCTCCTCCGACGACAGGACACAGGGGGGGAACGCGGCGTCGAGCGCATCGGTCATGGCGTCGGCAATTGTCGCCTCGTGCAGATGACGAAGCGCGGGAATGTCGGCGTAGTGGTCGGCCGCGACCGCGACAGTGTGGCCGACGGCGAAGCGGTCGAGCTGGCCGCCCGTGCGCCGGTACCATGCCGCCTTATGCGTCTTGCGCAGGCGCGTCAGATTGAGGCGAAGGCGTTGGCCCCGCTCATCAAGGATGCCGTGCCGGCGCGTCCATGAAGCCGCGAGCTCCTTCATGCTGAGCACCCGAGGGGTCAGGCGGCCCCAGGCACAGTGCGCCCAGAGCGTGTCGGCGCCGAGCCGGCTTCTCGCCGGACCGGTCCACTGCAGCGCCTTGCGGATCAAGCCGCCCGGCGTCGAGGAACCGCCGTCGCGCACACGCAGCCGCTTCCACTCGGCGCCGCGCGCCCGACGCTTGCAATACTCGATCTCGACATAGCCGCCCGCCGGGTTCTTCAGGCAGTCCGCTCGCAAGCCCTTGATCGCTTCGATCTCCATGCCGGTGTCGAGCGAGATAAGCACGATGAGCGGCACGAGATCGGCGGCGATGAGATGCCGGCGGCCATGCAGATCGTGGATCAGGCGATCGTTCGGCAGGCCACTCTCGCGGCGGAGCGTGTAGAGTCGCTTGAAGAGAGGGTGCCTGTGCCCGATGACGCCTTCCGCGTCGATCACTTCCATTACCTGTTTGTGGGTTGCTGCCAGCGCCTTGCTCCGATCGGAATCCTCGACCGCCGGAATACGATCGGCCTCGCCCAAGCGGCGGATGATGGCGGCGAGATCGGTGCGCGCCGCCTTCCGCAATGCCGCGGCGACATCATCGCCATAGGCATCGCGCGGCCTGGCGCGCACGCCGGGCCGATCGCTCGTGTACATCAGCCGGCGTGAGGCATCGGGCGGCAGGTGGCTGGGCTCCGCGGCCTCGGCAAGCCGCAGCAGGTTGAGCACCTTGCTCATGCGGTGCAGGCGGTGATTGGGATGCAGGCCGCTCCCCTCCATCCAGGAATCGAAGCCGTCGATGCAGACGGCACTGACGTCGGAGAGACGGGCGACGTGCGATCCGGCGGAATCGAGATAGCGCCAAAATGTCTTGAGCGCATTGGCATAGGCGTAGGCCGTCGAGATCGAGCCGGCCGGACCACCGACCTGGCAGGCGCGCCAGAGCGCGCCGGCAAAGGTCCGCGCCAATGCCTTGCGGCCGGCGAGCATCGTCAGGTCGATCGTCTTGCTGCGATCCGCCAGCGTGACGGTAAAGCGCAGCGATGCGATCGCAGCGGCGGCCTCGCCCTCGGGATCGGGCAGCGCCTCGGGAAAGAGGGCGCGGCGACCCGGCCGCCGCACCGATGGAGCCGCCGCGGCGGTCATGCCGCGCCGCCAGCCGTGTCTTCGGCCCAGCGATCCGCGGCGGCCTCGACCAGCTCCTGCGCCTCGGCGAGGCTGTCGAGATAGATGTAGGTGCTGGTGATACTCGCATGCCCCAGCAGGTGCTGGAGCTTCTGCAGAGGATCGCCGAGAATCCGCCGATAGGCTGCGCCGTGCTGGTCCTGCGGATCGAACACGGATCCGATCTGCTCGCGGATCAGCATGGAGAGCATGTTGACGGCGAAGGTGTGCCGCAGCGTGTGTGGCGTCACCTCGACCTCGATGCCGAAACGGCGGCAGCGGGTGCAGGCCCGCCGAAAGGCAGCTTCCCAAGTCGCCGAGGGCACGGGCTTGCCGCCTTCAGTCAGCCAGAGCAAGGCATGCTGCGCCTGGCCGGGCGTGCCGACCAGCACGCGGCGGCGTTCGCCCAGCGTCAGACGGTCGAGCCGGACACGCTTGCCCGCCGCGTCTGTTGCCTTCCCGTCCTCCAGCATCAGCCAGAGCGGATCGGACACCGAAGGCTCTGAGCGCGCGGCAGAGACCGTGCGCTCGAGATCGACATAGTCGCCGATCAATCTCAGTACCCGGCGGGGAACGCGGATGCGCCGTGGTCGTCCGCCCTTGGCGATCGGACCGGGGAGATCGAACGGCACCGAGCGCGATTCGGGATCGGTCAGGCGCGGCAGCTCACTCAGCAGCAGACTGCCGGCCTCTGTCAGCCGCAGGCCGGTCGTGACGAGAAGCTCGGCAAACAACGCATTGCGCTCGCCGTTGCGGCCGCGCCACGTCGCGTCCTCCGAGCCGTCGGGAAGCCGGCCGCGCAATCCCACCTCGCGGAACAGCAGGTAGCGGCCAAGATCGATGTAACGGGTATCGTGGCGCCGCGCGGCGCGCTCGCGGGCACGGTTCGTCGTCACAGCGAGCACTGCGCGGCTACCGCCGGCCCTGCGAAGGGTGGCGCCGTAGCTGAAGGGCGAGATCGCAATGATTCCTTCCTCGACAGCCCAGCGATAGAGCTTGTCGAGCGCGGCAACGCTCCGGTTCCAGCTCGCAGCCGAGATGCGGTAGGGAGCTGCCGACAGCCGACGCGCCCGGTGAAAGGCCAGGACATCGTCGCGGCCGGCCTGCCAGACCGTCTTGCCGCCGCGCCGTTCGACAAGAAAGCGCGCCCAGACGAGAATGTCGCGGGCGTAGGAGCGCCACGTGTTCGGCGATCGCGCTCCCATAGCAGGACAGGCACGAAAGAACCGGTTGAGAGCGAGATCGTAGCTGCCGTCATCCATCAGGATGAACGGCATGCCGTGAATCAGCCCGGTGCGCTCGACCGCGTCGAGCGCACCGGGCGCGAGGCTCACTGCAAGGTCATCAAGGAAAAGCGGACGCGAAATAGTGTCAAGATCGGTAAAATACAAATGCACGCACGATACCCAAGCGGAGCGCCTTCGGCGCAACTTCATTGTTTAGAATGCGAGGGGTTCCCCTCGCGCTCTCCCGCTCGCCGCGTGGCAGGGGTGCAGGACTTAGCCTGCACCCCATGAACAGCTTGTCGTGCCGCCGCCGCGTCAAGCGTTGTCCTCGCTACGCTGCGGGAACGCTTGACCCGGACGTCTGAAGAGCTTCACCGGAGCCGTGGTGAGGCGCCTCCAATGCATGATTCTGAGACAGGATCACAGAGTCAGGATAA
>NZ_JBNPXB010000040.1:0-8758 GCF_050433525.1 Aminobacter sp. BE322
CGGGTTCATCGACATCTTGACGTTCGCAAGCTCGACGCCCGAGCCATCCGACTTAACGCGGATCTTTACGTTATAGTCGACGACACGCTTCACTGGGACGAGAATTTTCATGTTCTACCAATTCCATTTTCGGTATGGACAATTCATCGAACGTCCTGATTGGGGTGCGAGATTCATTAAGCTGATTGGCGACGCGTTCCTGGTCGGCACCACAAACAACCCGATCGAATGATACCCTTATTGACTTATATACTGTTTGGACGGTATGTAAATATCGTTGCAAACAGAAAGAGCGATCCCTTGAGTGGCATAGGTGTTTACAGACGTCCTAGTCACCCCAATGGACTTCCCCGCGAATGTACGCGCCGGCTAATTTACAATACCGGCTTACAGCATGGGATAGATGTTTTTAGTAACGCGCGAGTATGGTAGCAACCGACGAAGCGACTAAGTTGAGATCATGGTGGCGAAGTCTGAGGGCCAATGAACAAGTCAAAATTGAAGCCACGAATGGGGCGCCCCCCAGTGCTGGAGAATGCCCGAAATCGCATCCTTGAAGAAGCCGCCTTGCTTTTTGGTAAAGATGGGTTCGACAATGGCTCTTTGAGTGTAGTTGCCGAACGCCTTGGGGTATCGAAGGCGGCGGTCTATCATTATTTCGGCTCGAAGCAAGAAATATATGACGCCATAATAATTAGGACACTTGAGGGACTTCTGATTTTTGTCGGAAACAGCGTGGCGACATCTAAAGGTGGCGAAGCTAAACTGAAGTCATTTATGACTGCTCACGCGTCTTACTTCGAAGAGAATTACTGGAGTTTCGTGTGCATGCTCATCGGTTATGGCGGCATGGCTAACCCTGGATTGAAATTCGAGGCCACTCAGAAACGTGTGGAGTACGAGTCAATACTTAGAAAGATCGTCGCCGAAGGTATTGCGGATGGCACCTTTCGAAATGTCGATGTTACGACGGCTTCCCACTCGGTTCTTTCAATGCTGAATTGGATGGTGCGATGGTTTAACCCAAATGGGCCCAAGCGGGCCGAGGAGTTCGCTTTGGAGTATTTTGAACTTTTGACGCTAGGGCTGTCTAGCCGTCAGTGACAGTCTTGTTCACGTCCGCAGCCTAGCTATGAGCTGGCAGATCGAGCATCAATTGATGTAAGGAGCCGCCCGATCGTAAGGGGACCTCGATGACCGGAGTATCGTACCTGCACGGACGTATCATATAGAATGGCACCTCTTGGCTCTATTGCCCGTCAGATGGGCGAGGAACAACCAAACCGCTTGCATCCCCTTGATCGCGCCTGATAAGCTTCCGAGTCCGATGCGGCTGCAAGCGTCCAATCGACCCGAACGGCTGCTCATGCGCCGGTATCGGACACTCAAATCCACTTTCCAAGGGAGTTCAGAGTTGAAGGACTCGGCGCTTAAGAAGCTCTTTTCACCACTTCAGATCGGAGGCGTTACGATCAAGAACAGGATCATGTCGACGGGGCACGACACTGTGCTGCCGACTGATTCCACCGTTAACGAAAAACTGATTGCCTATCAAATAAGTCGGGCGCGCGGTGGGGTTGGGCTCATTGTCTTGCAGGTTTCCGGGGTTCATGAAACCGCCCGCTACACCAGCCATATTCTTATGGCAACGGATGATAGCTGCATCGATGGATACAGGAAAATCTCCGATGCAGTCCACCAATATGGCACCAAGATTTTTGCCCAGCTTTTCCATCCCGGAAAAGAGATCTTGGAAACCAATGACGGGCTCTTGCTTCCCGCATTCGCTCCGTCTGCCGTTCCAACCGATCGCTATCATGTCACGCCACGTGCTTTTAGCGGGAGAATGATTAAGGAGATAATCGAGGGATATGGCGACGCGGCACGTCGCATGGAAGCGGGTGGCATCGACGGCGTCGAGATCGTTAGCAGCCATGGCAATCTGCCGGCTCAGTTTCTCAATCCGCTCTCGAATCTTCGAACTGATGAATACGGCGGCGATGCCAAGAAACGGCGCTACTTTCTCGAACAGGTGATCGCGAATATTCGTTCGAAGACCTCGCCAGGCTTTGTCGTGGGTTTGCGCATTTCAGTCGATGAAATGTACGAGAACGGCCTCCAGGAAGAGGATGCGCTTGAGGCGATCTGTGCCCTGGAGCAGCGGCTCAGCTACGTCAACGTCACCCTCGGCTCCGCCGCCACCAACAGCGGCGCGATGCATATAGCAGCGCCTATGATGTTCAAGGCGGGATATGTCACACCGATGGCCGAGCGGGTAAAAAAGCGCGTGTCGATCCCGGTCTTCGTCACCGGCCGGATTAATCAGCCGCAGGACGCCGAGGCCATTCTCGCTGCCGGACATGCCGATATGTGCGGGATGACCCGCGCCCTCATCGCCGACCCGGAAATGCCTAACAAGGCTGAAGCCGGGCGGTTAGACGATATTCGGGCCTGCATTGCCTGCAATCAGTCGTGCATCGGCAGGTTCCAGAAGAGCGTCTCCATTTCCTGCATTCAGAATCCGGTCTCCGGTCGGGAAACCCGTTTTGGCAATATTGTGCGTTCCGCGGAACCGAAAAAAATTGCCGTCATCGGTGGTGGACTGGCCGGAATGAAAGCTGCCGTTGCCGCCAGGGAGCGCGGTCACAACGTGACCCTTTTCGAAGCGTCGCCTGCGCTGGGCGGCCAGGCCCTGATTGCTCAACTGGTCCCTGAACGGTCGGAATTCGGTGGGGCGGTCACAAACCTGCTCAGGGAGATAGAGCTTTCGCGGGTTTCCGTGAGGCTGAACACCGAAGTCGACCGATCGGTGATCGATGATTTCGCACCCGATGCGATCATCCTGGCAACGGGCGCCATTCCGTACATTCCTCCGTATGAGCAACTCGGGGACCTGGATGTTGTGCAGGCCAACGATGTCCTGCGAGACAAAGCCAAATGCGGTCATTCGGTGGTGATCGCCGATTGGAGCGCCAACTGGGTTGGCATAGGAACCGCGGTCAAGCTGTCGAGAAGCGGCTGTCGCGTCCGGCTTGCCGTGAATGGTGCGGTGCCTGGCGAGCTGATCCAGAACTACACCCGCGATTATCTCAACGGTCTTCTGCACAGCTGCGGCGTGGAAGTGATCCCCTACGCCCGGCTTTATGGTGTCGATACTGGTACGGTCTATCTTCAGCACACCGCAAACCGCGACGCTATCGTCCTGGAAGACGTCGACACGCTGGTCCTGGCATCCGCGTCCGTCGCCGTAGATGCCCTCGCCGAGGAGCTTGACAGCTATCCCGGCAACATCCGTCTCGTCGGTGACTGTCTTACACCGCGCACCGCGGAAGAGGCAATCTTCGAGGGATTTGCCGCCGGGATCGCGATCTGAAGCGGAAACGACGCCTAGTCTCAAGACAAGAGAATTGAACAAACTCGGTTGCACAACAAGAAAATCTAACAGTCATCTTTGGAGTAGACTCGAATGGTCGCAAACCAAATCGGCGGTCACGCCGCTATCGAAATCCTTGAGACCTACGGCGTAGATACAGTTTTCGGGATACCGGGTGTTCACACGCTGGATCTGTATCGCGGCATCGCCGATCGTAAAATGCGTCACGTCGGCGTGCGTCATGAGCAGGGCGCCGGGTTCATGGCGGACGGTTACGCGCGGGCGTCGGGCCGGCCGGGCGTCTGCTGCCTCATCACCGGTCCCGGATTGCTCAATGCTGCCACACCGATCGGACAGGCCTATTCAGATTCCGTGCCGATGCTTGTTCTCTGCAGCGTCAACGCCAGCAGCGATCTCGGCAAGGGGCGTGGACGCCTGCACGAGATAACCGACCAGCGCGCGACTGTTGCTCCGATCACGGCATTCGCGCGGACCATTTTCCAGGCGAGCGAGCTGCCGGACGCCGTTGCCGATGCCTTTGCGGTGTTCGAGAGCGCCCGGCCGCGACCGGTTGTTCTTGAAATGCCTCTGGATATGCTTGCCTCGGCCTCCAATCTCGGCCAGCCGGTGAGGGTACGGGCTGCAGCGATGGCTCCGGCCAAACAGGATCTGGACACTGCCAGAGATCTCATCGATCGGGCCCGGACTCCAGTGGTGATTGCCGGCGGCGGCACGGTCGATTGCGCAGCCGCCTTGCGCGCATTCGTCGAAAAAATCGGCGCATTGTGTGTTACGACGACGGCAGGAAAGGGTGTGTTTCCAGATTCACATCCAGCCTCCCTTCGCGCCACTCTTTCGCTGGCGGCAACACAGGAATACGTCAACCGGGCGGACCTGGTGATCGCGATCGGCACGGAGCTGGCAGAAACCGATAATTGGGTGGATGCCTACCAGTTCAGTGGAGATTTGATCCGCATCGACATAGACGAGCATACGCTGACACGCGACTATAAGCCGACTGTCGGTATCCTGGCCGAAGCGGCGTCGACCCTTGAGGCGTTGACCGAAATTGTTGGCGCCGCACGTGCGCCTGATCTCACCAGCGTCGAAAGAATTCGCGCGCAGAACGGCAATATGCTAACGCCGCTTGAACAAAAGCACGTCAAGGTTCTCGATGCCATGAAGGCGGCTGTGGGGCAGGATGGCATCCTGGCCACGGACATGACGCAGATCGCCTATACAGCCAATTTTCATTTTCCGTGCGACCGGCCCCGCGGCTACTTTCATCCGTGCGGTTTCGGCACATTGGGTTACGCTTTGCCCGCCGCGATCGGAGCGAAGGTCGCCTGCCCGGATCGCGATGTCGTTGCCCTCGCCGGCGATGCAGGTTTTCTTTTCACGTTACAGGAACTGGGGACCGCCGTCGAAGAAAAGCTTTCCCTTCCGATCATCGTCTGGAACAACGATCTGCTGGCACAAATTCACAAGGACATGGTTCGACTTGATATTGGCGAGATTGGTGTCAAACCACGCAATCCGGACTATCTCGCACTTGCGAGATCCTTTGGTTGCAATGCTGTAAGACCTCAGAGCCTGGACGAGATTACACAGGCTGTCAAAGCGGCTTTCAAAGCGGATGGCCCAACGCTTATCGAGATCCGCGAGCATTCTGAATTTCTGGACTGATCCTCCCCGTTCGCCGCGGGTCGCTATACCACGGGACCTGCCGCTCAAACCTCGCGGCTGACGCATGTCGGAAATTGGCATGTCTGGATGCGGTTCCATCGCTTCCGGAAATGTTTGGGTGACCGGCTTTCATCGAAGGCGGACAGGTCCTCGAGTGCCATTTCCACGAAATGGCTCGGAGTAGACCGTCTCAAGGTCGGCTTCCGCTGCCACCTGACAATCAACCCAAAAGCCTGCCAATCGCGGGCTTCGCACGAAAGCAGAATGACATGGCACTTATACCGAACTCCGATGAAGCTCGCGACATCGCTTACCATTTCCATGCATATACCGATGCACGAGATCATGAAGCCAGTGCACCGCTGATCATTGATCGCGCTGAAGGCGCCTACGTCTACGACTCGAATGGAAAGCGCTATCTTGAAGGCATGGCTGGCCTGTGGAGCGTGGCTGTCGGCTTCGGCGAAAAGCGCCTTGTTGATGCGGCAGCAAGACAGATGCAACGCCTGAGCTTCGGCCACAATTTCACCAGCCGTACTCACATGCCAGCTATCGATTTGGCTGAGAAACTTGTCAAGATCGCTCCGGTTCCCATGAGCAAGGTGTTCTTCACCAATTCGGGGTCAGAGGCGAATGACACGGTGATCAAAATGATCTGGTATCGGTCGAACGCTCTGGGACAGCCCCAGCGGAAGAAAATCATAGCTCGCGAGCGAGCATATCATGGCGTAACGCTCGCCTCAGGAAGCCTCACCGCCTTCTCCCACAATCACGCATCATTCGATATGCCGATTGCCAATGTCCTCCGCACAGGCAGCCCCCACTTTTGGCGCGATGCCGAAGCAGGAGAGACTGAGGAGGACTTCGCAACACGGAGGGCAAACGAACTTGAACAACTGATCTTGAGCGAGGGCCCGGATAGCATCGCCGCATTCTTCGGCGAACCGGTTCTTGGAGCCGGGGGTGTTGTCACGCCGCCGCGAACCTATTGGGAAAAAATCCAGGCTGTGCTTGGAAAGTACGACGTACTTCTCGTCGCAGACGAAGTGGTTTGCGGCTTCGGGCGTACAGGCAAGATGTTCGGCTCGGAAACTTACGACATCAAGCCCGATATCATGGTGCTTTCCAAGGCCTTGTCATCGTCCTACCTTCCAATCTCGGCGATCCTTGTTAACGACAAGGTCTATCAGACAATCGCTGATGAAAGCCATCGCATTGGAACGTTTGGCCACGGCTTTACAGGCGGGGCACATCCTGTTGCTGCGGCAGTGGCGCTTGAGAACATTGCGGTCATTGAAGATCGCGACCTGGTTGGCAACGCTGCACGCGTTGGACAGTATCTCCGTGACCGGCTGCATCGGTTTTCGGATCATCCACTCGTAGGCGAGGTGCGCGGCGTTGGGCTGGTGGCAGCTGTCGAACTCCACAGGAAAAACTTCCCAAGCGCCGCCGCGTTCAAGGACGGCCAACTGGGCTCCCAGGCAAATGCCTATCTGGCGGAAGAGGGCGTTTTGCTGCGGGCGGCTGTAGACGCTCTCACGATCTGCCCGCCGCTCACAATCACGACGGAAGACGCTGATCTTCTTGTCGAAAAAATTGGCCTGGTGCTGGATAGAATGGCAAGCGAACTTAGCTAACCAACTGCAAAGGCCTTCCTATGCCTCCCGCAGTCGATAACGTGAACGGGCCGGAACTGACTTTCCGGCCCAAGTTCAGGCCGATTGTCCGGTCTAATGGGGCAGTTCACCGGAGGCCGTATCGAAATCGGCTCCAACATTGTCGAACGCGCGATCAGGCCTCAAACGCTCGGCCGCAAGAACAGGCTGTTCGCGGGATTGGACAAAGGTGGCGAACGCGCCGCGGCAATCCTGTCACTCATCCAGACCGCAAAGTTTTACGGCCTCGATCCGGAAGCCTACCTACGGGATATCCTTACCCGCATCGCCGATCATCCCATCACCCGGATCGATGAACTCCTGCCGTGGAACCTGCAAGTTCCTTCGGAAAGAGCCTGACCGGACGCTTACAGTTTAGTGCAGACTAGATAACTTTCTGCCGGCCAGAACAGGATGCGGCGCATCGCCTGACGACATTACTGAATGCAGGTCTGAATTGAGAAATAGTATCAGGCGGCTGTGCGTTTCCACAAGACCGCGTGCTCCAGCACAAAAGGCACAAAGTCATGCGGTGAGCGGCCAAGGACTCGCTCAACATCCAGAGATACGCATGAAGCTAATTCGCTGCGCAGAAAGCGATGGACCTCTTCGTGATGTCTGATGACGTTATCGGGCAACCCGACAAGCGCTGACCTGTTGAAAAATTCGTCGAGTGGCATGTCAACGTAGTCAACCTGATGACCAGCGGACTTGGAAATCATGGTAGCTGCATCGTGCCACGAAATCGCTTTTGGCCCCGTGAGGACTCAGCCCGGACTATCGATTTAGTGCGGCCTCACACGAGCGCTGCCGTGATGAATAGATTCCTCAGGGCACCCGCTGCAATAACACTTAGAACGTCGGGGGGGTGTTGACCCAGAGCAGTCTGCAAACTTCATTGCCTACGGACCGCCAGGAGTGCGCTCGATGGCTCTCGAAATAGATTGAATCGCCGGCCCGCAACACCGCGAGACCCAAACCTTCAACCTCGATCTCGAAGCTTCCTTGAAGGACGCGGATGAATTCCTCGCCCTCGTGCCGATAGAAACCCTCGCTCCCGGCGCCAGGCGCTAAACTCCACTCCTGACAATCCATCATACGAGGTCCAGATGCGAGCTCTCGAATCTGAATACCGGTTCCCAACGACGGCAATTGACGCCCCTCGCCCGATCGAACCACAGCCGTCCCGATATCATCGGGGCTAGCTGTTAATTGCGTAACCGTTACGCCAAGCGCTTCGGCAACTGCTCGCAGGAGCGGAACGCTGGCGCCGCGGGATGTGCGCTCCAGCGTACTCACTGTGGACGGCGATACATCCACTTTCGCGGCCAGAGCGGTGATTGTCAGCTTCTGTTCCGTGCGAAGTCGACGTATTTCATGTCCGAGCCTTGGAGCAGGCGCCTCGTCAGTAGTTGAGTCGCCCTGGCCTGCTGAAGCCTCATCCAACGATGACTTAATCGCTGCAAGGTTCAGTCCCTGGACTGAGCGAAGGCGGATAATCTGATGAACCCGTGCGAAATCGTCCTCGGAATAGAGCCTGTAGCCGCTTGGAGTTCTTGAGGGGACAATCAGGCCATGCTGCTCCCAAAGGCGCAGCGTCGCGGGCGGAACCCCTGTGGCCGCCGAAATCTCGGATACCTTGTATTGTTTGCTCATACTCACGGCCGACGTCCACTCATGCGTTCCGTTTCACGGTAGGCGGTTTCAGAGGCCAGGCAAACACCTGAAGGAAGTTCTCCCGGTCAAAGGTGCGCAAAGACTTGGCGCTTAGAGCGACAGAACGAGCCTCATTGTACCGGGCCGTGCGTTCGCTCTTTCAAAGGAATATAAAATTGCAGCTAGACAACTCAAGGGCACTTGACTCGAAGCCAAACATTGCAGAAAACATACAAAGTTTTTCAAGATGAATGCATCGCTCCGGGAGCAACCAATTATGAAACTGCTGGTCCCTGTCAAACGTGTGATCGATTCCAACGTGAAGGTTCGTGTGCTCCCGGACGAAACCGGTGTGGATCTGACAAATGTGAAGATGTCGATGAACCCA
>NZ_JBNPXB010000041.1:0-7288 GCF_050433525.1 Aminobacter sp. BE322
GGCAACGGCTCGATTCGGTCCACATCCGCGCCCTGAATCACGTTTCACGCCCGGCGGGAATCCCTCAAATCCGATTTTCCAAACAGCCTCTGAGCAAGCCAAGCTTTAAGGTAGCAGACCTGCCAACCCACGCTGACAACCCTACCTCCGCCGCGAGCATCTCCAGAGAAAAAGTGGTTAGTACAGGCATACGAGAGAAGACGGCCAAACCAGCCGCGGTAGCGGTCGGGCCGCTGAGTGCAGCTAGCGGCGCAGCCATCATTGCGGCGGTGGTTCCGGGATTTTGGAGGGGATTGTATTCATAGCCAGGATACTGGTTGCCGTCGTAGCCGGGATAGTAAACTCCCATCTGGTCGACCCATTGGTGCCCATTCGGATCACTCCTATTCGCCGGGTCGTTCTGGGCATAGGCGTACCGGTTCGTGCCGACGCCGGGTTGGGTGGGATCCCAGTCGTCGGGGGAGATGAAGCGGCCGAGGACGGGGTCCATGTAGCGGGCGTTGAGATAGAGCAGGCCCGTCTCGGGATCGTGGCGCTCGCCGACATAACCCTTCTGGGTCTGGAAGCCCGAGGCCAGGCGTTCGCCATAGGCGGCATAGCCGGTGGCTTCGACGACGGCACCGGCCGCATCGGTGACCAGCCGCACCGAAGCCAGATGGTCGCGGTGCAGGAACTGCTTGGCCTGGCCGACGATCTTGAGGTCGGGATGCGGATAGCGGGTGTAGACCTCCGATCCTGGCGTCGCCGGATCGATCTCGACCGACGCATCCGGATAAAGCGTGGTGGCGAAGGCCGAGGCCTTCTTGGTGCGTGCCCCGTCGGGGCCGTAGAACAGGTTGACGGTGTTGGACGCAAGCGTCACCTGGCTCAGCCGGTTGGCCTCGTCCCAGACCAGACTGCGGCTGCCGTCGGCGGTGAGGTTGCCGTTGGCATCGTAGCTCAGCGCGTTGGCGCCCACCGTCAGCGGTGTGTGCGGCCGCGGAGCGGTGGGGGCGGGATAGACGTAAGCGCCCGCGACCCGGCTGCGCGACAGCATGTTGTCGTTGGCGGCATAGGTGAAGGTCTCGTCGAGGCTGTTGTCGCCGAGATTGTCGGCACTCACCAGCCGGTCGAGGCTGTCATAGCCGTAGCTCCAGCTCTCCGCCGGCGTCAGCCCGGCGATCGCGCTGATGCGGCCGAGCGCGTCGCGGCTGTACTGGCTGTCCATCAGCACGGTTGCGTCCTTGCTGGTGGTCACCCGGGTGAGCCAGCGCCGGGTCGGCGAGTAGGCAAAGCTGGTCTTGACGCCGTTGGCGTAGGCGATCTCCCTGGTCTGCCCGTCGGCCTCGCGGATGGTCGAGACGATGGCGTCGGGGATGGCCACCAGCGCATTGGCGGCACTGTATTGCCAGCGGTTGGTGGAGCTGCCGATGTCGAGCGGGCCGGGCAGGTATTGCGTCCACACCGTCTGGCCCGAGGCATCGCGGCCGGTAAGCGTGGTGCTGGTCAGCCCGTCGATGCTGGTTGCCTGGCTCGCCACCTTGCCGAAGCCGTCATAAGAGAAGACGTGGACGGCATTGGCATTCTCCGACCGCGTCAGCCGGCCGATGTTGTAGAAGCCTGAAGCCGCCTCGTCGTAGCCGTTCTGGGCCAGCGTGACGGGCGTCCCGCCCGGTGCCGTCGCCTGCTTGAGCAGCAGCCGGCCGAGCTGGTCGTAGCCCATGGTGGTGACGACCCCGCGCGCATCGGTCTGGCTCGTCAGCCGGCCCGCCCCGTCATAGCCGTAGCTCCAGCTGCCGAGGTCGGGATCCGAGGCGCTCAGCCGGCGCCCGAGCAGGTCGTAGGCATAGGACCAGGCCGAGCCGGAGGCATCGCTGACCCCGATCATCCGGCCGAGCCCGTCATAGCTGCGGGTCTCGCCGACGGCCTGGCCGCCGATGTCGCGCACGATCGCCACCACGTCGCCGCGCGACGAGGTCGTGGTGCTGGACCGCCGGCCGAGCTCGTCGGTCAGCGTCGCCACATAGAGCCTGGGGTTGGGGCTGGCGCCGCCGTCGAGGCTGTAGGCGATGCTGCGCTGGCTGGCATCGGGATTGACCACCTTCACCGGCCGGTCGGCCCAGTCGTAGCTGGTGGCCGTCCACTGCGCCGTCTCATTGGCAAAGCGCGGCAGGGCGAGGCGGGCGACATTGCCGCGGGCGTCATATTCGCTGTCGACCATGCGCAGCGGCCCCGCCGCCGTCTCGCCCGGCGTCTCGGTCCGCCACACCCGGCCGAGCCCGTCATAATAGGAGCGGCTGAACTGTTCGCCCGCTCCGTTGGGCAGCGGGCTCGAGATCACCACCGCCTGGGTGAGCGGATTGCCCTCGTTCTCGAAGCGGGTCCTGGTATAGCTGCCGGTCGCAGCCACCGCTGCGTCATAGGGCCGGCAGAACGCGTCATAGGTGAAGGTCTGGACGATGCCGTTGACGTCGGTCCGGCTCGAAGGCTCACCGCACACCGCATCGTAGGTGGCGCTGGTGACGAAGCGCGGGTCGGCCGCCTGGCCGCCCGTGGCAAAATACTTCGGGCCGCGCTCGCTCACCGGATAGAGCTTGTAGGTCGCATCATAGTCCCATTCGGTGCGGTTGCCCGCCCCGTCGACCGCCGCGGCCTTGTTGCCGAAGCTGTCGTAGGAAAAGAGTTGGTTGACCGATTGCGCCGGTGTCGAGGTCAGGTCGGCGACGTCCGATTGCCAGGTCAGATTGCCCTTCGTCGGCGGTGCGGCGTTGTCGCTGTGGTTGTCGTCGTAGAAGCTGAAGCTCAAGCCAACATACGGCAACGCCGGATCGAAGCCGGCCCTGACCTGCTCGGCCCGCGGCAAGGACACGATGTAGGCCGCCGTGTTGGGGGCGAAGAAGCGTACCGTCCACAGCTCGTCGCCTGCAACATCGGTGCGGCCATGGTCCTTGAGCTGGGTGACGTTGTTGTAGGCGTCGAACACCCGCTCGGTCTTCAGGCTGAGCGCAATGTTCTCGGTCAGCGTCGTGTCTGTCGCGGTGTTCTGCACCCAATAGGGCTTGGCCGCCACATTGACCTGGTAGGTCTCCGTGGTGTCGCGCCGCACCACGCCCGCGCCGTCCTTCTCGATCCGCCGCTCGACCAGCCCGTAGCTCGCCAGGTCCTGCCGGTAGGTCGTCTCCACCACCGGCCGGCCGGTCTCGCCGGCGGCCGCGGGCCTCGTCTCCACCACCGTGCGGAAGCCCAGGAACCGCCGTGCCTTGGGATCGTATTTGCCCCCCCCCATAGGCATAGTCGGTCACCGCGGCCGCCCCGCCCCGGCCGTCGCTCACCGTAAGCTTCGTCACCGCATGCACCAGGTTCGGCAGATAGTCGTTCGTCCACCGGCTCGACGGCGTGTATTCCGCCGAAATCGCCGCACCAGAACCCGTCGTCACACTGCGCAGGAGGTTGGGGTTCCCAGGGCCGGGATTGGAGACGATGAAGCTCGTGTCCGATCTGAACATGTCCGGCAGACCGTCGCCGTTGAAATCGCCGATCAATGTTGAACCGGTTCGATTCAACGGGGCAAAGTGGACTGCTGAATGGCCAGCGCTTCGAAACATCAAACCGAAAACACGAATCGGCCCAAACGCTGTGTCTATGTAATTCCTTTTTTCGACAAGCTCTGCCTTGCCATCATTGTCGAAATCGCTTGGGAAAATACTATACCCATCATTAATGATGGCAAGATTAATAGGCAATTGCCAATAAGAGCGCCCGGTAGACAGATATATACGTGGCGATGAGTATTTATTGATTAGTATGTCAGTCGCGCCATCGCCATTGATATCCGTGAGTGTGGCGGCACCCGCAGGCACGGCAGTCGCAACAATTTCACGCGACCACGCACCGTTAGTGCGTATGGCCTTTCTGATCGTTTTGTCAGAGCTCCAGAACAGCGCCGTTTGCCGTCCGTTGCCACGTAGATCGGCAGTTCCTTTCAATGAGTCACCGACCTTATAGTAGGCGCCATTGGGCTGGTTGGTCACAAGCAGTTCATCAGTGCCGTCGCCATCCATATCCGCAACGAAGCGCGGCTTCGGGCGGTCGTCTCGGTCGTCACGCCACGAAGATGGCAGGGCAGCTGAAGCGGCGGCAAGCGGCGGCGGCAACGCACCACTTGCTACCGTGACATTTAGCGCCGGATCCGTCTGGGCAATAATTTTCAGCAGAGAATGGTACGTGTAGGAGCTCTCGGTTGATGTTTCTCCTTGCCACGTGTTTTCCCTAACAATCGCAAAATCTTTGGTCTTTTTACCAGGAACAAAACTTCCGACGTAGTTGTATATAGAGATATCTGTCTGCGCCCCCGCAGACTGTGACCCAAGTGAGTATGTCCGGCCAGACATTGTACCGAATTTATCGAATGTCGAGAGATCCATAAATCGAGATTCAGTTATAATTGTTGTCTCAGAAGGGGTCTCTTTCATTGTGATGTAGGCTCTCGGCCCAAAGAGTTCGTCGCGGCCATCCGCATCGAGGTCGGCAACTGTTCTCGATTGTGGCAAGCCGCTGGGACGACGAGGAATGAGGTTGCTAACACTCTTGCCGGTATAGCTCGCATTCAGATCCTGATACTGCATCTGCTGGACGAGCTTCTGGGTGCCACCCGAGATGGTGCCGTCGGCTGCGACGGTAGCCTGGCGGCCGAAGCGGTCGACGCGCGTGAGCCGCGAGGTGTTCGACATCGGCGCCTGGTCGTAAGTCAGCCCGTAGGCGTCCCTGAGGGCGCCGCCCACGCTGACGGCGATCGTCTTGATGCGCTGGGTCGTCTGCGAGATGTCGTGGCCATTGGCCATCAGGATGTAGTCGGGCCGGGTCTCGCGGTAGAAGCGGATCTCGGTGCCGTTGTAGCTCACCGTCTCGGGATAGCAGACCGGGCTGTCCGGGCAGCTGTAGCCGTAGGCGACGCTGTTGCCGTTGGTGTCGGTGACCGAGGTCAGAAGCCAGCGATAGTTCTGGCCGAGATCATAGGCGGGCGTGCCGGCCACAGGGGTCGCGCCGGAGACGGCCGCCACCGAGCGGAAGGTCGAGACCGTGCCGTCGCGGGCGGTCACCGCCCACTGGTTGGCCGCCGCATCGAAGGCGATGCGGCGGTAGGATTCGTTCTCGGTGGCATGGGTGCCGCCGGTCGCGCACGACGGCGAGACCACGCCTGCCGCGCAAGGCACCAGTTCCAGCCCGTTGAGCAGGAAGACGTCCGCCGCGTCGAAGGCGGGGATGCCGTAGCCGACGCTGGCGCGCTCGATGACGTCGAAGCCGTCGAGACCCCAGGCATAACCGAGCCAGCCCTGGTAGGTGGCGCCGGTCTTGGTCTTGCGCGAGGAATCGTAGGTGAGCGCGAGCGACGGCTCGAGGCCGCGGAAGGAGGGCAGATCGAGCGGGATCGCGCTCGTCAGGTTGCCGGTGCCCGAGACATTGGGCACGCTGGCCTTGGCCGAGGTCTCGACCGTCTCGACGGGCTGAGTGTCGGTGCCGGTCGTCGTGGCTAAGGCCTCGGGCGCGGCCTCGAGCGTCTTCTGGGCCGTGCCGGCTTCGGCATCGTCCTTGGCCTTGCCTTGTTCGGCACCATCCGCTTCCGTCGCGCCGGCCGCGCCATCCGAGGCGCCGGCCTCCGTGCCGCTGTCAGCCCCGCCTGAGCCGGCGCCGGAAGCCTCGTCCGGGCCCGCAGTCGATCCACCCGCCGCAGTGCCAAAACCGGCGCCGCCATTGCCGAAGCCGCCGGGTGCCGCGGACGATCCCGCAAGATCAGGCGAAGTTCCCGTCGCCTCCTGCGCCAGGGCAGCGAGACCAGCCGAACCGGCCACCAAAGCAGATGCTGAAATATCGGCGCCAAGAACCCCCGCGGCAAAAGCTGCCGCGCCCAACAGACCGCGCTTCATGATCCCCCCCGAACAAGCCGCACGCTAACAAATGCTAACATTACGCGCAAAACTTGTTCAGCGACGATCGTACAACCAAAATATCAACAGGTTTATTTGGAGCGGCGGAGGAGCACACTGTCTCCAAGACATTGACGCTTGATCTGTGCTCTCCGGCGTACCCCCCGCCATTGGGCGCTACGCCATGATAGATGACGGCCTCGGCTTCCAACTCATGCCTCGGCGTCCGTCACGACAAACAGGTGGGAAAACGTCTCCGGTGTCAGGCGCTAGGCCGGCACGGAACACCGACTGGAGTTTGGTCGAAAGCGTGGGGTTGCGGCGCCGTAATCCCAGCGGCTGATTTAGCAGGGCGGGAAGATACCGGCCAACGACGACAAGCAGAGGCAGAGAGCGGCGAGGACATCGCGCCCTGGGTGAGGTTGGATAAAGTGGTATTCGACATCGCCCGGCTGATCGGACGGCATGCCCCGCGAAGACTTCGAGCGACTCAGCGCCGCCAAGGACAACGAGCTCTCATATCGCCGAGAGCAACAAGGATCCGAGACGAAGGCGGATGACCTGCTCGTTGCCGGTCAATACTCGCACGGCCGCCTTCCGCGCCGCCGTCAGGGTGCGCAGCCGCTGGCCGGCCGCGGACTTCAGATGAACGGCCTTGAACCAACCCGTGCGGACGATTTGCGCGATGCCCTGCGCGTCATTCCGGTCCGTCTTCACGGTCATCGCGCTCAGCGCCGCTTTGACATGCCGGCTCTCCAGGCACACGACGGGGAAGCCCTCGTCGACAAGATGCACGCCGATCCATTCCGACGTCGCGCCGGCTTCCAAACCAACGCGGACGAGACCATCCCGCCATCGGTCAAGAACAGCCTTTACGGCCTCGGGGGCACCGCGCACCTTCCCCTGCCACAGCACCTCGCCAGTCTCGCCAACGACGCAAATGGCTACCGCGTCGAGAGAGATATCCAGTCCTGCATAAACGCTCATGCCTATCTCCTCTTGCCAGGTCGGCTCAGAGCATCAGGCGAACGCCGTCATTCCGAAAGGGGTCGGGCATTCAGCGAGCTGGACCGAATACCCCATCTCTTCCGTGATCCGGATCGTTTCATTGCCCGTCTCTCTTTCAGAGAGCAGGCTAAGCTCAAAGCGAGGATTTTCCAGGGGAGCAGGTCCCGAACTTCGAAAGCTGAGTGTCGCCCGCCTCCCCGGCACCGAGGGGCTGAACTGGGCTGATCGGCAGGTGGTTGTCGGTGCGAACAAAAACACTCCCGGCGAGGTTGGCGCGGGAGTGTTTGTATTTTGGTTGCGGGGGTTGGATTTGAACCAACGACCTTCAGGTTATGAGCCTGACGAGCTACCGGGCTGCTCCACCCCGCGTTGAACTT
>NZ_JBNPXB010000042.1:0-7181 GCF_050433525.1 Aminobacter sp. BE322
GAACGCTTGACCCGGACGTCTGAAGAGCTTCACCGGAGCCGTGGTGAGGCGCCTCCAATGCATGATTCTGAGACAGGATCACAGAGTCAGGATAAGGCCACCAACTCCTCGAAGGCGTATTTCTTCGTGCCGAAACCACCGGTCAGATCGCGGCCGAGCCGGGAGGCGTGGCCGCTGGCGTGCCCGAGTTCGTGCAGGGCCGTGCGGTGCCAGTTGATCGGCTCGAAATAGGCCTGCGGCGGCGGCACCTGCACATAGTCGTGCGCCGGCACATAGAAGGCGCGATCGCCGCCGATGCGGAAATCGATGCCCGTCGCTTCGATCAGAGCCTCGACGCGCGGCTCGATGAGGCCAGGCGGTGGCGGTGGAGCGATGGCGGCGATGTCGTCCGGCAGGCCGTCGCATTGCGCGGCGTTGAAGACGGTGAAGCGCTTGAGGAACGGAATCGCGGCGGCGTCCTCACCAGTCTCGCGGGCTCGGCGCTTCTCGTCCTCCGGCGTGAAGCGGTCGGCATAGACGACGGTCGTGCCGTGCTCGCCTTTGCGGACATTGCCGCCCAGCGACAGCGCCTGGCGGAAGGTGAGCCAACTCTGGCCGGGGAAGCCGTGCTGGATCACCGCCCCCCAGAGGATGAGCACGTTGATGCCGGAATAGTGCCGTCCGGTCGCAGCGTTGCGGGGCATGGCGAGCGGCGCCTTGGCCGCGGCCGAGCCCCATGGCTGGACCCAGGGAGCACGGCCCGTCTCAAGCTCAGCGATGATCTTGTCGGTGATGTCGTCATAGAGGCTCGTCCGGCCTGAGCCGACACGGGAACTGTGGTTTTTCCTGAACATCGCGGATCTCCGCGACGGGCGCCGGAGACCTCTTCTCCAGCCCTCGACCCGTCACGGGAAACCCGTCCGCACTCTCACTCTATGGGGGACGTTGCGGGGATCTCCCCGCAGAAGGGGTCGGGCGAGACCCAAGGCTCGACCGCAGGGGAAGGCTTTCCCCTTGTCCCAGCTTTCCGTCCCGGATGTGTTTCCTTGAAAGCTGTCAGAAAACTGCGTATGTTCCTGACAGGAGAAAGACGATGACACGACTGACCGAACAGATTCTGTCGCATATGGCGGGTTTGCCCGAGGGCGCTTCTGTGTCCGCTAAGGGGCTGCTCCATCTCGGCAATCGCGCCGCGGTGGACCAGGCCTTGTCGCGTCTGGCCGAGCGCGAACAACTCATCCGGGCTGGGCGCGGTGTCTATCTCCGCCCCGTCGCCAGTCGGTTCGGGACGCGCGCGCCGTCGGTCGAACAGGCTGTGGAGGCCCTTGCCAGCCAGCGTGGCGAGACCATTGTCTCGAACGGTGCGGCGGCCGCAAACGCGCTTGGCCTGACGACGCAGGTGCCGGTTCGCTCGGTCTATCTAACTTCCGGGCGCAGCCGGAAGATGAATCTCGGCAAGCAGGTCGTGGAATTGCGCCATGCCCCGCGCTGGCAATTGGCTCTGGCCAACCGGCCGGCGGGAGAGGCCGTCCGGGCCTTGGCCTGGCTCGGCCCGGAGAAAGCCGAAACCGCGCTCCGGACATTGAAGCGAAAGCTGCCGCCCGGCGCCTTTGGCGAATTGGTGGCGGCCGCGCCGCAGCTTCCGACATGGTTGGCGCAGAGTGTCGGGAAGGCGGCCTATGGCTGAAACCTTCCTGCTCCTCTCGGCTCAGGATCGCCGCGACGCCCTTGGCGTCGCGGCGGATCGTTCGGGGCGGCCCGCGCATCTGCTCGAAAAGGACGTCTGGGTGGTGTGGGCGTTGAGCACGCTCTACACGGCGCCGCTTGGTGAGCATCTGGTGTTCAAGGGCGGCACATCGCTGTCGAAAGCCTATCAGGTCATCCATCGGTTTTCGGAGGATGTGGATCTGACCTACGACATTCGGGCCATCGCGCCCGACTTGGTCGGGGACAATGGCGAGGGCCTGCCGAAAACGCGAAGCGAGGAAAAGCGCTGGTCCAGCGAGGTTCGTCGCCGGCTACCGGAATGGGTTGGCGCTGTCGTGCAGCCGGTAATCGCCGACGCCCTGGCCACGGAAGGTCTGGCGGCGACGATCCGCGTCGAAGGTGATCGGCTCTTTATCGACTACGAACCGACCGCAGTCGGATCGGGCTATGTCGCCCCCAGTGTCATGCTGGAGTTCGGCGCGCGGTCGACGGGCGAGCCGGCCAGTTTGCGTGATGTTGTCTGTGATGCCTCTGGCCTGATCGATGGCCTGATATTCCCGACAGCGCGTCCGCGCGTCATGCACGCCGAGCGGACGTTCTGGGAGAAGGCGACCGCCATCCATGTCTTCTGCCACCAGGACCGGCTGCGTGGGGACCGCTTCGCCCGGCATTGGCATGATGTCGCCCGGCTCGATGAAGCCGGTCTTGCGGACGCTGCCTTCGCGGATCGCGAGCTGGCGAACGCGGTCGCTCGCCACAAGTCGATGTTCTTTGCGGAGAAAGCGGCTGATCGCTCGCCGATTGATTACGGGGCAGCCGTCAATGGCGGCCTGCAACTCGTTCCGGCTGGCGATGGCGCGAAGGCGCTGGAGGATGACTATGCCCGCATGGTCGAGGATGGGTTGCTCTTCGACGACGCGGAGCCGTTTGAGGCGCTCATGGCGCGGTGCGCCGATATAGCCGCGCGCGCGAACAGCACGGCCAAATAAGAGACTGGGGGATCGGGGGTAGATGAGCGACGTCGAAGGGGAGGAAAACCCCCGATTTCTGTGGAACGCCGCAGCCACAGGCCGGGCGGCTCGATGAAACCGCCAATATTTGGTCGATCCCGCACATACCGGCCCGGCCTTTGGGCGCGTCTTTTCCTGTCAGAGAAATGGAAACTGGTTCTCAGTTCATCTTCTCAGGACCGGATTAGCCTGAAATCAACACACGAAGACGAAATCCAGTGTCTTGAGATATCGTCTATTTCGTCAACCAAGGCTCTCCTTTGGCACACGGTCGAGATCCGGTCGAAGGGCCGTATCGATGCTCTCTCCGGCCTGACAGCCAAAGCGGCTCAGACTTTATGCGACGACTTGCTGGCTTTCGTGAATCTGCACCTCGCGGACCTTATCGACTCCGACAAGGAACGCCTGCGCGAGGTCGACAGCAAGATTCGCGCGATCACCGACAGCAACAGGCAATATCTTGCTCATGCGGACGTTAGCCGGGCGATCGCGAGCGTCCCGGGAAAGGCGTCACTGGCATTGGCGCACCCGTTGTTTGATGCAGCTCTGATCCCCGGCACCCTAAGAGGCTATCTGCCAACCTCATTTGCCATGCTCACTGACCCGGGTGTCCGCAGTCGCTACAACGAAAGTTTCGTTGTTCACGAGATGCAGAAGTTCGAGAAATTCTTCGCCAACCTTGGCGGATTTTCGCTTTCGCAAGAGCAGCGGGAGGCCTGCATCCGTCTGGAAGACAACAACCTGCTCGTCGCATCGGCCGGCTCAGGCAAGTCCGCAACCATGGTCGGGAAAGTCGCCTATGTCCTCGAAAAGGAGCTCTACCATCCGAGCGAAATTCTTGTTCTGGCATTCAACAAGAGCGCAGCCGATGAGCTGAAAGAACGGATCGCCAGGCAACTGAACGTAGATGAGGAGGCGTTGGAATGCCGGGTGACGACTTTTCACGCGCTCGGCCGAGGGATCATCGAAGAGACGGAAGGCCGCCCACCGCAACTGGCCAACTGGGTCGAGCATCCCGCCGGTGAAGCCCGTGTGATTGACAAGATCATACGCGAGCTGATGGAGGTTGATGAAGAGTTTCGCCGCCTGTGGATCGACCTTCTCTCCATTTTGCCCAAGGCCGACATTCCGGCGGAGGTCTTTGACTCGGAGGCGGACTACAATCGCTACATCGCCGATCGCAACGACAAGGGCGGTAGCACCATCGGCACACTTGCAGAGGTGTATGTGAAATCCCTTCAGGAGCAACGGATCGCGAACTGGTTGTGGGTCCACTCTGTCGAGTTCGAGTATGAAAAGCAGATCTCATTCAAAGAGGAGGATGGGAGCGAGCGCTTTGTTCAACCTGACTTCCATTACCCGCTGACCGACACGTTCCATGAGCATTTCGCGATTAACGCGGATGGTTCGTCGCCTTTTGTGAGCTACGCCGAGCACACCAAGGGTAAACGCGCCGGATACAAGCGCGAAGAGTTGGATTTCTTCGAGACTACCTCAGCGCAGGCGCGCGATGGGACGCTGTTGTCGCATCTCGAGGCACAGCTCACCAAACGCGAAATTCCGCTGACCGAGAAAAGTGTCGACGAGATCCTCAAGGCGGTCGAGCCGGTGGTGATCACGCACTACCAGAAGCTGATCGGCGTGTGCATCAAGCATATCCGGGCTAGCCAGCTTACGCTGGAGATGCTGCTCGAGCGGGCCAAGTCCCTGCATGACAAACCCCGCGCGCAGCATTTCGCGCGTGCTGTCTGGCTGATCACCGAAGCCTATTCACGCAAGCTCGACGAGGCGAAGCGTATCGACTTCGATTCGATGATCGGCGACGCAGTGCGCCTCGTCGAGACGGGTCGCTATCAGAGCCCGTATTCACTGGTCCTGGTGGATGAGTTTCAGGATATTTCGGACCCGAGGGCCAATCTGATCAAGGCGCTCAAACACCAGAAGCCCTTCACCAAGGTTTTTGCAGTCGGAGACGATTGGCAGTCGATCTACCGCTTCGCCGGGTCGGACATTACGATCTTCACCCAGTTCGAGGCGAACTTTGGCGCCTGCTGGCAAGGTCGGCTCGAACAGACCTACCGCTGCAACCAGCTGCTCGCCGACACTGCTGCGGGCTTCGTTCAGCGCAATCCAGACCAGATCAGGAAGACAGTGCGGTCGACGCGCGCCGCCATACCACGATCAATCCGGGTCATTCCGGTCAGCGTGGAGTGGCGAAAGCCAAGCTTCCCGAAAGCCTGCTTCCAACTGCTCGATCGCCTGAACACCTTTCTTGATGGCATTTCGAGCCAGTGGCGGCGTGAGACCGGGCAAAAGCTGAAGGTACTGGTCTTGTGGCGTTACAACCTGTTGGATCCATTTCACGGTCAGCCCCCCGAATTTTCGGCGATCGAGGTTGCCGGCATGTCGTTTCATCGCTCCAAGGGCCTTGAGGCAGATTACACGATCCTGCTTGATGTCAGCGAGGGCGACTACGGCGTTCCCAGCCGCATCGAAGATGACGAGCTGCTCAATCTCGTTATCCCGCGCCCGGAGACGTTCGCCTACGCGGAGGAGCGCCGACTCTTCTATGTCGCGCTTACCCGCGCCAGCAGAGGGACGTTCATCCTCTGCAATAGGCGCAAGCCTTCACGCTACATTCGCGAGCTTTGCGAAATCGCCGGCAATGAGGTCCGGTTTGAAACTATCGAGGGGAAGGAACTCGACCAGTGTCCCACTTGCCTGGTCGGGGAATTGGTTGAGCGCAAAGGTCGCAACGACACCACCTTTTACGGCTGCAATCAATTTCCTGAGTGCCGTCACACTCAGCAGTCATCTCCGGCGGCACCTCATCGACAACAAGCGGGCGAGGCCGGAGTTGTCGAGACGGTTAATCGGGCAAGAGCCTTCTAACGCTGCTTGCTTTGATCTTAGCCATGTTCTCACTTCCGTCCTACGCGCGACGGTCCAGTGACAATCGACGGCTTTGATGATAGGACTACGTCGTGAAATCGGCGGAATGCTCGGATCGAGTCGGATTGTTTCCTGCGTTCCTCGCTTGACGATAGATCCCGAAAGTACGGTTTTTCGGGGTATCCCGGAAAAATCCAATAATTTCAAAAGCCAGCGGTTTTGCCGGGATGGCTGACGGTATATCGCCGCGAAGAATATTTTTAATGACGATAATTCAAGGTGTTATGCTACCAATCAATAATCGAGTGGGAATGATTCAGGCCCATCCGAGAGTATCCCAAACCAGGCTGCGCATAACAGGATAAATAAGAAAAAAGTCGTTCGAAATCTATCGGATGGTTGGCCAGGTTGCGTCGAACGGCTCCGCGTCCTGGCAACGTCGCCTGAGATCCCAGGCCGTGATCGCAGCGAATCATGTCTTGACGAGCGGCTATGCCTGCGCCATCCCGTGGTCGTTTCGACAGATTGGTCGACCGATCTCGCGCCGAACAGTTACCGTTCAGGCCTGGCACCACTATGAACTTTCGTGCCCGGTTATGGATCTATGGCGCGATGGGCTGCGTCGGTCTGGATTGCCCGGTAGCCTTGCGGTGACGTTGCACTTTTCATAGTTTGCCGCGCGTGATGCGAGCGACAAGACGAGGAGGAAGAGCGAAGGCGCAAGATGAGCCACGCTCTGACAAGGGTTACAATGGTAGAAAATCCTTCCGTGCCTGAAGAAGGCGTCGTTCCCCGCTTCAATTTCACCGGACAGACCGGCGAACTTCGGCACAACTGGCCTTTTTACTGGATCAACCGGGTTAACGCGCGCTACATCCACGTGCTTGAACGGAAGTTGAAGCCTCTGCGGTTGGATATGCCCCGCTGGCGCGTTCTGATCTCGCTTTACGATGACAAGCACATGAGCGTCTCCGAGATTGCGGAGATCAGTGTGATGAAGTTGAACACCGCCACAAAGGTTGTTCAGCGTTTGGTTTCAGACGGGATGGTGACGACACGTGTGCGTCCGAGCGATGGCCGCGTGACCGAGGTGCAGTTGACGGAAAGGGGCGCCGCGCTCCGTCACGCAGGGTTGGTCGAGGCCGAGAGAATCCTCATCGCGGCGTTCTCGGATGTATCCACGGAAGAGCTGTCGTCGCTGAACCAGATCCTGTCCAAAGTGCTGAATCGTCTGGTCGAACTGTGAGCTTCCACCGGTCGCCCGGTTCCATTGCCCGGGCTCGGCCGGATCGCCCTCTTGAGGCCCTGCCTCTGGCATCTCGCTTTATATAGACTGCGGCCGCGAAAGGCCTCGTGGCCCTGAGGCGCTTCGCCTGCCTTTTGCTCGAACTGCTGTAGACCCCACGCGGGGCATGTGCCGCACTTTCCGGTGCAAGGTGCGCGTCCATATGGCCGCGAGCCGGATGCCTGTCGTCGACAATCGCAGAGGCGGTGCGGCCTGTCAACGGCGGAGCAAAAACCGGCCATTGGGCGGCGCAAAACCAGGCCACTGGCGCTGCTGCGAGCGGGGAACGTCGGGAGGGCGTAGCCCGA
>NZ_JBNPXB010000043.1:0-2500 GCF_050433525.1 Aminobacter sp. BE322
GTTTGTATTTTGGTTGCGGGGGTTGGATTTGAACCAACGACCTTCAGGTTATGAGCCTGACGAGCTACCGGGCTGCTCCACCCCGCGTTGAACTTTTCCGGCTTTCGCCGGCGGGGAACAGCCCGATCTTTTGTGTTTGCCCGTCCTCGAAGCCCTTGGCCCTGAAGAAGGGGGCTTCTGCGGTCGGGCGGGGTGCTGCTCCACCCCGGGTTGA
This sequence comes from Aminobacter sp. BE322, assembly GCF_050433525.1. Taxonomy (NCBI): domain Bacteria; kingdom Pseudomonadati; phylum Pseudomonadota; class Alphaproteobacteria; order Hyphomicrobiales; family Phyllobacteriaceae; genus Aminobacter; species Aminobacter sp. BE322. The sequence continues at coordinate 215 of NZ_JBNPXB010000043.1, forward strand.
ACTTCTTGTGCCGGGCTTGTCCGGCTTTTCCTCGGGTCATGTAGGGTTTTTCCTACGGTTTGCGAGGTTTTTGCAACAGAAAGGGCCGCCCAATCCTTGCAAGACTGGCGGCCCGTTGGTCCCGTTGGCGGGCCATTTATCGTATTGAGAAGATTTTACATGCCCTTGGCAGACCTGGCAGCGACTTACTCTCCCGCGTCTTGAGACGAAGTACCATCAGCGCTGGAGCGTTTCACGGCCGAGTTCGGAATGGGATCGGGTGCAGCCGCTCCGCCATAACCACCAGGTCGGCAAAAGGCATGTAATCGAGAAGCTGCAGGCTTAGCCTGTTTTTTGTGCCGTGATCTGACCTCCGGGCAAAGCCCGCAAGGTCGACCGACCGTCGGCGCTTGTGCGCCGCGCCCGCGCAGCGCCGCCCGAAGGGCGGAACAAGCGTGAGCGATAACTGGCATCGCTTTAGCGATGAACATAAGGAATGAGAACGATCAAGCCTATCGAACTATTAGTACCGGTAAGCTTCATGCGTTGCCGCACTTCCACACCCGGCCTATCAACGTGGTCGTCTTCCACGGTTCTCAGGGAATACTCGTTTTAAGGTGGGTTTCCCGCTTAGATGCCTTCAGCGGTTATCCCGTCCGGATATAGCTACCCTGCTATGCGGCTGGCGCCACAACAGGTCCACCAGAGATCCGTCCATCCCGGTCCTCTCGTACTAGGGACAGATCCTTTCAATATTCCTACACCCACGGCAGATAGGGACCGAACTGTCTCACGACGTTCTGAACCCAACTCACGTACCGCTTTAAATGGCGAACAGCCATACCCTTGGGACCTGCTCCAGCCCCAGGATGCGATGAGTCGACATCGAGGTGCCAAACAACCCCGTCGATATGGACTCTTGGGGGTCATCAGCCTGTTATCCCCGGCGTACCTTTTATCCGTTGAGCGATGGCCCTTCCACACGGGACCACCGGATCACTATGACCGACTTTCGTCTCTGCTCGACTTGTCAGTCTCGCAGTCAGGCAGGCTTATGCCATTGCACTCAGCGAACGATTTCCGACCGTTCTGAGCCCACCATCGCGCGCCTCCGTTACTCTTTAGGAGGCGACCGCCCCAGTCAAACTACCCACCATACATTGTCCCGGACCCGGATAACGGGCCGCGGTTAGACATCCATAGAGATAAGGGTGGTATTTCAAGGGTGGCTCCACCAAGGCTGGCGCCCTGGCTTCAAAGCCTACCACCTATCCTACACATGCCACTACGAATGCCAATGTAAAGCTATAGTAAAGGTGCACGGGGTCTTTCCGTCTAACCGCAGGAACCCCGCATCTTCACGGGGAATTCAATTTCACTGAGTCTATGCTGGAGACAGCGGGGAAGTCGTTACGCCATTCGTGCAGGTCGGAACTTACCCGACAAGGAATTTCGCTACCTTAGGACCGTTATAGTTACGGCCGCCGTTTACTGGGGCTTCGATTCAAAGCTTGCACCTCTCCTCTTAACCTTCCAGCACCGGGCAGGCGTCAGACCCTATACGTCGCCTTGCGGCTTCGCAGAGCCCTGTGTTTTTGATAAACAGTCGCTACCCCCTGGTCTGTGCCACCCTCCTACGGTTGCCCGCAAAAGGGTCACGCTTCTTCCGAAGTTACGCGTGCAATTTGCCGAGTTCCTTCAGCATAGTTCTCTCAAGCGCCTTGGTATACTCTACCAGTCCACCAGTGTCGGTTTCGGGTACGGTCTATAAGTGGGAGCTATTTCCTGGAACCGCTCCGCTGCCGGGATCAATCCGATAAGACCCGACAACTTGTGCGATCCGTCACTACCCACAGGCCCACGAATATTAACGTGGTTCCCATCGTCTACGCATTTCTGCCTCGACTTAGGGGCCGGCTAACCCTGCTCAGATTAACTTTAAGCAGGAACCCTTGGACTTTCGGCGGGGGAGTCTCTCACTCCCCTTACGTTACTCATGTCAGCATTCGCACTTCTGATACCTCCACCGCCCCTCGCAGGTACGGCTTCACTGGCTTACAGAACGCTCCGCTACCGCTTGCAGCAAGCTGCAAACCCTAAGCTTCGGTGTATGGCTTGAGCCCCGGTACATTTTCGGCGCAAAGACCCTTATTTAGACCAGTGAGCTGTTACGCTTTCTTTAAATGATGGCTGCTTCTAAGCCAACATCCTGGTTGTTTTGGGATCCTCACATCCTTTCCCACTTAGCCATAACTTGGGGACCTTAGCTGTAGGTCAGGGTTGTTTCCCTTTTCACGACGGACGTTA
>NZ_JBNPXB010000044.1:0-4983 GCF_050433525.1 Aminobacter sp. BE322
TTGTCAGCTGACCGGATTTCGTGAGATTCGCCGCCTTTTTGAATCGGTTTTCGTGAGACTACGTGCGCGGTGCCGAAACAGCCTCGCATTAAGCCATTGAATTGACGCGTATATTGACGTTGACCGCGCGTCGCCCGAATTTGTCACGTAGTCTCACGATTTCCGACTCGGATGCAGATAGTCTCCCGAATTCCGCTTCACTCGGCGGGCAGTACGCCAGCAATTCCGAGCATCCGGAGTTCCTGGGAGGACCGTTTCGCCTCCTGCCCGCGCTAAACCGCCCAATTTGCTCGCTTTCCGCCATAGGCGGCCCAGGAGGCGCTTTGGGGGCGTTTTCTGCTCCTCGGGTCGTCCAGAGCCCGCAAAACCGCTCTACGGTCGTTTATGCGGCTCGATAAAACACGCCTGCAACTGGCCGGTTGATCGCAGCCGTCGATACTGTACAAACGGCCGTGAAACATCCTCGAAAGGCCGCAATGGCAAAGGTCCCCTCCCCTCCCCCGCGACCGCGCCGCCTCATTGGCTACGCGCGGGTCTCGACGGAGGACCAGGTTACCGATGCACAGGCCGACGAGCTCAGGCAAGCCGGCTGCGCAGTCATTCACCACGAACAGGGTTCTGGCGCGTCGCGCTCGCGGCCGGTGCTGGCGAAGCTGATGCGCGAGATCCGCGCCGGCGACGTTCTGGTCGTCGTCAGGCTCGATCGTCTCGCCCGATCGGTCAGCCATCTTCTCGAGGTGATCGAGACGCTCGAAAAGCGCGGCGCGCATTTCCGCTCGTTGCGCGACCCGATCGACACCTCGACGCCGCAAGGCATGTTTTCCCTCCAGGTGCTTGGCGCGGTCGCCCAACTGGAGCGCGCACTCATCGCCGAGCGCACGAAGGCCGGCATCGCCGCCGCCAGGGCGCGGGGCCGCCTGCCCGGCAATCCGGGTCTGCGCGAGCGACGACCGGAGAGCATCCGCGCCATCGCGGCCGCCCGGGACAGCGCCTATGTCGGCGACCTCATCGCCTCGGCGCAAAGCTGGCTGCCGATCGTGCGGCGGCTGCGCCCCCAGCACAACTGGGACGACGTCGTCCGGGTCCTGAACCACAAGGGGCAGAGCTGGACGGTGGAACGTCTTCGCCGCTCGGTCTATCGCCTGGTGCGCGAAGGCCTGGCGGAGCCTGAGCTTGTCCAGCGCGCGCCGCGGCGGCAGCCTGAGGACCGATTGATGACACTCGTGGCCGGCATCGCCATCGCCGACCCGGATCTCAGCCTGCGGGCGATCGCCGCGCAGCTCGAGGCGATGCGCGAACGGGCGCCACGGGGCGGCTGGCAATGGGCGGCCTCGTCGGTCAAGCATCTGCTCGATCGCGCCAGGCGTCTCGGCCTGAAGGTGCACGAACCCGCTGACGGCTGAGACGAACCCTTGTCGTCGCCCCCCTGCCCTCCCCTCTCGTCGTGATGCGGCGGTCGCCGCGAGCAACAGCGTTACGGATCCCGGCCGGCCAACGGTCGATCAGCCCCAACACTTTCTTTCGGCCGAACTCATCGGTGGTCTCCAGGATGTGGGCGACTGCGGTGGCCGGATTCTTCAAAAGCCGAGCAAGGCCGATTGCGATGGCGTAACGCTCCGCGAAGGGCGCATCGCGCAAGCCTGGCAGAGCACGCGGCAGAAGCTGGTTGTAGACCGGGACAGCGCTGTTGAATTCGGGCACGAGAATGCCAAGCACCGGCCGGGGACATGGTCGCGAAAGCTCCATCGCATGGGCCTGCTGGTCGGAGCGCGCCAGTCTGGCCAGTTCCCATGGCGCCGGCGGCGACGGCTTGCGACCCGGCGCGAGCAGCAGGGAGATCGCGGCATTGACAGGGACGACGGCGGTTTCGCCGCCTTTGGCCCAGTTGGACAGGATTTCGGCGCCGCGGTTGGCCGATCCGGCATCGCTCATCACGTTGGCGCCCCTCGTGTCCGGACTTTGCAGCTGCTGTCGGTGACGATCACAACGGAAGGCGAAGGCAAAGCACCATGCCCGCAACCGCGGCGAGCGCTGCAAACCGCGTGAGCAGGCGGCGCAGATTTCCCGTGAGTCGGTCCGGAGCAGGCTACGATAGCGCGCCGGGGCGTCATGGAAGGTCATGGCGAACAGGCGGCCGATCGAAAAGTTGGTCGCCGCTGCGATACGCGCCAAGTCGGCTTCTACCGGCTCGAACTCCAACTGCGGAGCCGGTCGGGACCATCCAACATGGGCTTGCAGACCATCGAGCGAGACCAGATAGACGTCGGCGATCCGCTCCAGCCAGGAACTCAGCCGTTCGTCCCGGAAGGGCGGCGGCACGACCGGCAGTGGCGCCCTCCCCTCCCCCGTCATGGCTCAGGCCGCGAATGTTGTCGGAGCGGCAACACGGTGGTCGAGGATCGCGGCCGGCGTAATCCGTTCTGTGCCGTTGAGGATGGCGTCCGTCGCCAGACCCCGGATCATCTTGAAGATCGCGTCCGTGATTCCGCCATTGGCCTCGACGAGTCGCTTGAGGGCGCTGTCCGTCAGCTCGGACGGCAAGCGCAATGGCAGCGAGTATAGAAGACCGCCGATCAGCCCGTGAAAGTCGGCATCGGGCCGCCACGGCGCCAAGCCGTAGGGTTCGAAGCGGCTGTTGAGATGGGCATCGCCCCGAATTGCATCGCGTGCCTCGTGCGAACCGAGGCAGATCAGCGGAATCCGCAGCTCATTGCCGAGGAACCGCAGCAGATTGAGCATCCGGCGCTGCTCGCGATAGGTGCCGGCGATCAGATTCTGGACCTCGTCGATGACAAGCATGCGCGGCGCGATCTCCTGGAGCAGCCGCAGCGCCTGCGTTTCGAGTTGCCCCAGCGTTGCGCGGGTCGGCGGCGGTGCGCCGATCACGGAAAGCAGGCGATGATAGAAACGTCCCTCGTCTGGGGAAGCGACCATCTGCACGACAATGACCGGCCGATGATGGATCCCGCTGCTCTCATCGAAGCTGGGCGGATTGGCGCGCACGAACTTCTCGATAATCATCGTCTTGCCCATCCCGGAAGCGCCGAAGATCAGCAGATTGGGCATGCGGGCGCGCTTGGGAAACAGAAGCAGTTCCTCGAGCTTGTCGAGCGCCTGGCGTGCACGCGGATAGTCGATCCAGCGGTCGACCCGGATATGTTCGATACGCTCGTGGTCTGGCAGATCGGCGTGGCCCTGAACGGCGGGATCTAGGTGCGGATAGGCCGTCATTCCCAAACCTCCACCGGGAAATGGGGTAAGGCTATCACCGGTTCATCCGCGGGAGCGCTTGCCGGAAGCGCCGGCCTTGGCTGCAGATGGGCCCGGCGAGCCCGTAGCCTGCGGGTTTGAGTGGTTTCCCGCGTTGCCTGATCCACCAGGGCGCGCTGTGCGGCGATCGTCTGGAAGATCGTCTCCTCGTCGATCTCGCGGCGGCCACGAGCCCGCTGTACGCGCAGCGCCGCCTTCTGCTCCCATAACGTGATCGCCGGGCGCCCGGGATTGCGCGTCGGCGCCATCAGATAGTTCCCGCCAAGCTTGACGAAGACTTGATGCAGGTCCCGCGGGTCGTATTTGACGAGAACCTTGTCGTCGCACCTGCCAATCCAGCGCGCAAAGCCATCCGACCAGTAGCAGATGTTGTTGAGATGAATGCCGGTTCGCCGCAACACGCGCGGCTCGAACGGCAGGAAATCGATCAGGAAGGCAAGCGGATCGCGCACATGACGGGGCGGATGCGCGGCCATCGTCTCGTTCCAGGCCGCGACCGGAGGCCGACCAATGCCGCGGTGCAGGTCGGAATGGTAGGCGATGATTTCCAGCGCCAGCCAGGCCTCGAGCTCGCGCATGGTCATCACGGCGCGCGCTTCGGAATCGTAATCGCCACGGTCGAGCACATTGGAAAAGTGCGTGCCGGGCAGCAGATGAACGGCGCCCATCATTGTGCCGATCAGGCGCTCGATATGCCCGCCAAATCGTGGCGTTCCCGGCGGACGGTAGGAGACGACAATATTGTGATCATCGCAGCCGAGCTTGAAGGCGCGAGAGTGGAATTCGGCACCGTTGTCGACATGAATGCATTCGGGCAGGCCGCTTGCCGGCCATTCCAGAGATATCCCGCGGTCCGCCAACCAGCGCGTCTTGTCGATGATCGCGTGCGTCAGGCACAGCGCCACAGATGTGACCGACGGCGCCTCCAGGGACAGATAGAAACCCAGCACCACCCGGGTGCAGACATCGATGGCAATGGTCAGGATTGGCCGGCCGATCGGCTGCCTTTCGATCGGATCGACGACCGTCACGTCGACCTTCGTATGATCGATCTGGACGATCTGTAGCGGATGCTGCACCGAAAACTCGCCTGGGAGCGCCAGAAATTGCGCTTCGGCCCGTGCTTTGCCCTCACGACGGCGTGTCATGGCCTCCGCATCGAAGGTCGCAAGATAGCCCTTCAGGCGTCGGATCGAGGGCGGCGTTAGGCGGTTGTGACGGCACGCCGAACAAACGTGCTTCCACAGGCGTGTTAGCGTCGGCCGTTCCGGTGTGGCATAAAAGGTTCGGATCGCTTCATCGATCAGTGCCTTCAGTTCCGGCTCAAAGGCATCGATCCCACGTCGCTGCCGACCAGGCTTGCGGCCAACCAGAACAGCTACCCGCTGATCTTCCCGGAACGCTTTCAGCCAGCGGAACAGCGTCGAGCGGCTGACGTCCAATTCGACCGCCGCATCGGCAATCTCACCCGGGCTTGGACGGTTCGGCAAGCGTCGCAGCACCTCGGCACGGGCAAGAGCGCTTTCCCATTCCTGGTCGCCAACCTCATTGCGGTCGATAGCCATGTTGCGATGATCGCCAACGTAATCTCACTATATCCGAATCGGATTGTAGCGTAGTCTCACGAAAAGTGAATCAGTCTCGCAAATCTGAATCGCCTAAGCTATTGAAAAGGGCCGCATGTGTGCAGCACAAAAAACGGTCAACCCACAA
>NZ_JBNPXB010000045.1:0-2508 GCF_050433525.1 Aminobacter sp. BE322
TGTCAACGGCGGAGCAAAAACCGGCCATTGGGCGGCGCAAAACCAGGCCACTGGCGCTGCTGCGAGCGGGGAACGTCGGGAGGGCGTAGCCCGACCAGAGTTTTCCGCTCGCAGCAGCGGCGATCTTATTGGTGAGGGTTGGCGGTTTTTCGTGCCCGGCTTTGCGCGAGGCGATAGCTGTCGCCGTTCATCTCGAGGATGCTGACGTGGTGGGTCAGCCGGTCGAGGAGTGCGCCTGTGAGGCGCTCGGAACCGAAGGTTTGGGTCCATTCGTCGAAGGGCAGATTGCTGGTGATCAGGGTGGAGCCACGCTCGTAACGCTGCGAGATCAGCTCGAACAACAGCTCGGCGCCGGTTTTGGAGAGCGGCACGAAGCCCAGCTCGTCGATGATGAGCAGCTTGTAGCCCGCCATCTGCTTCTGGAAGCGCAGAAGACGGCGTTCGTCGCGCGCCTCCATCATCTCGCTGACGAGCGCGGCCGCTGTGGTGAAGCCGACGGACAATCCCTTCTGGCAGGCCGCCAGGCCGAGGCCGATCGCGACGTGGGTCTTGCCCGTGCCGCTGGGGCCGAGCGCGATGACGTTCTCGCGGCGCTCGATCCATTCGCACCGCGCCAGTTCCAGCACCAGCATCTTGTTGAGCTTCGGGATGGCGGCGAAGTCGAAGCTGTCGAGGCTTTTTGCGGCGGGGAACTTTGCCGCCTTGATGCGGCGTTCGACCATCCGCCGTTCCCGATCGATCAGTTCCAGCTCGACCAGCCGGGCAAGGTAGCGGACATGATCCACGCCCTCGACCGCACATTGCCGGGCAAGTTTGTGGTGCTCACGCAGGAAGGTCGGCAGCTTCAAGGTCTTGAGGTGGTGGGCGAGCAGGAGTTCTGGAGCATCGCTGCTCATGCCGGTTCCTCCTTACGGTCCAGCAGGCGCATATAGGCCTTGGCCGACGTCTTCTCGACAGTGGCTCTGGGCAGATAGGGATAGATGTCGAGGTCCAGCTTTGGTGGCCTGCGTTCGGCCCGGCACAGGACGAGGTGCTTCACGGCGTCGAAGCTGATGGCGCCCAGATGCAGCGCCTGCTTCACGGCTGCGTGCAGATCGGCCAGATCGAAGCTTTCCATCAGGCGCAGCACCTGCACATAGGCGCGCCGGCCCTGCTTGCCCATCCGTGCTTCCATGAGGCGGCGCAGTGTCGTGAACGCCTCCGGCAATTCCCAGCCCTGTAGCGGTGCCGCCTGGTCGAGCGCGTTGATCTTCTGCTCGATCAGCGGCAGGTAATGCAGTGGATCGAAGACAACCTCCTCGCGCTCATAGCTGCGCGGATGACGGGCAATGATCCCCCCGCCGCAGCCAATCACCACCTCGCCGACATAGCCACGGATCCAGACGTCCTGGTGGCCGTAGGCGACCGGGACGGAGTAGTCGTTGGTCCTGTAGCGCACCAGCGCCTGCGAAGTGACCCGACCGCTGGCATGGTCGCAAGCATCGAAGGGTGATGCCGGCAGTGGGCGCATCGCCACCAGATCGCGCAGCAAGCGTTCGCCGATCGTCTCGCTCTCGCCGCGCAGCCGGTCACCCTGGCGCTTGCGGCACTGCTCCTCGAGCCACAGATTGAACTCGTCCCACGATGCAAAGTGCGGAATCGGCACCATGAAGTTGCGGCGCACATAGCCGACCAGACCTTCGACGCTGCCCTTGTCATTGCCCTTGCCGGGGCGGCCGTAACGATCCCGGATCAGATAGTGGGACAGGAAGCCGCTGAACAGCGTTGCCCGCTTGCGCGTGCCGTCGGGCAGGATCTTCGCCACCAGGCAGCGGTCGTTGTCGTAGACAATCGACTGCGGCACGGCGCCGAAGAAGGCGAACGCATGGATATGGCCGTCCACCCACGCTTCGGCCACCGCCGCAGGATAGGCGCGCACATAGCAGGCATCGCTGTGCGGCAGATCGAGCACGAAGAAGTGCGCCTTCTGCTCAACGCCGCCGATGACAACGACAGCCTCCCCGAAGTCGGCCTGTGCGTGCCCCGCCGGGTGCGCCAGCGGCACGAACATCTCCTGGCCGCGCAGATCCCGCTTGCGCATATAGTCCTTGATGATCGTGTAGCCGCCGGCAAACCCGTGCTCGTCGCGCAGCCGGTCGAACACCCGCTTGGCCGTATGGCGCTGCTTGCGCGGGACCGCACGGTCCGCATCAAGCCACCGATCGATGACCGCGATGAACGCGTCCAGCTTCGGACGCCGAACCGGAGCCTGCCGCCGATAGCCCGGCGGAACCGAATACGCCATCATCTTGCGAACCGTGTCGCGCGAGATGCCGAAATGCCTTGCTGCCTCGCGCTGGCTCATGCCTCCGTCGCAAGCCACGCGAACCTTCAGATATAATTCCACGGTGTAGATCCCTATTCCCTCCCTGCGCCACGCAGAAAAGGGAAAAAGTGGACGACTTTTACGCCGCCCGCAGCCGGACAATCCCGCCGCTACCGTGGTCTAGTTTTCCACCGCCGTTCTCA
>NZ_JBNPXB010000046.1:0-2074 GCF_050433525.1 Aminobacter sp. BE322
GGGGTCCGAACAAGAGCAGTGCGAAATCGTACGCTAAGGCCGAACGGACCATGAACGGCGTATGGATGAGCAGCGCGGGATCCTGTGGATTGTCATCGCGACGCGTCGGTTTTGATTTCCTCATCTGCCCGACTCGACAACGCTTCAGCCAGGTTGCCGTGTATAGGGACGGAAGATGGCAAAGCGGAAGCTTCTCAAAGCGCAAGATCGACGGAAGCTTTTCGACATACCGGTCGATGAGGACAGCCTGATCCGACACTACTCGTTGTCACCGGCGGACCGTCTGGAGATTGAGTTGCGGAGGCGTGAGCACAATCGGCTCGGTTTTGCTGTTCAGCTATGTCTGATGCGATACCCTGGCCGAGCGCTTGGAGCAGAAGAGACTCCGCCTCGCGCTATGCTCAGATATGTTGCTGACCAGATTGGCGCCGACCCAGAAACATTTGCGCTCTACGCACGCCGTGAAGAAACCCGTCGCGATCACACGTCGCGCGTCATGGTGCATCTGGATACGCGAAGCGCGACGGCGGAAGATCGTCGGGCCGCGCTGTTGGCTGCAATTCAGACGGCCGCGATGTCCGACGACGGGGCTGCGATCGCCAACTCCATTGTCGCCACGTTTCGTGGACGCGGATCCCTTCTGCCGGCAATCGACACGATCGAACGGATCGGCCTTGCCGGGCGCGCGATCGCCCGCCGACGGGCGGAGAGAACTCTGATTGAAGACATCCCGCTCGATACGCTTCGATCATTGGATAGGCTGCTAGAGGTTGATCCGGTGATCGGTCAGACCCGCTTCCATTGGTTGCGGTCGGCGCCGGAAGCGCCGGGTGCGTCGAACCTTGTCGGGCTGACAGAACGGAGCGCATTCCTGCGCAAGCTGGAGATCGACCCGAAATTGCAGATGCGGATTTCCTCGGGTCGGTGGGACCAGATGATCCGTGAAGGGAACGCCACGCCAGCCTGGCTGGCCAGCGATTTCAACTCCAGCCGCCGGCACGCTCTGATCGTGGCGCAGGTCATCAAACTCGCACAGAAGCTCACCGACGATGCCGTGACGATGTTCATCAAGCTGATGGGTCGGTTGTTCTCGCAAGCCAACAACCGCAAGAAGCAGCGGCACATGGATTGCAGGCCAGATACCGCCAAGGCACTGCGCATGTTCCTCGATACGATCGCAGCCCTGCAGTCCGCCAATGAGTATGGTCGCGACGCTTTGGAGGTTCTCGATCAGAAAGTCGGCTGGCATCGGCTGCTCCGCATGAAGCCAGAGCTTGAGTCGATGGTCGAGGACAACGAGGCGCCGCCCTTGGTCGTGGCGGGTGAGCAGTATGCGACCGTAGGTAAATTTGCGGGCGCATTCCTGCGGTCGTTCACGTTCCAATCGGCTCGGCGACACGATCCGCTTCTCGCGGCAATCTCGCTGTTGAAGCGCATGTATGCCGAGAAGCGTCGGACACTCCCGGAGCGCGTCCCGGTCACCCACCTCAGCCAAACCGATCGACGGCTCATCTTCGAACAAGGAACGCCAGATCGCCGTCTCTACGAGATCGCCACGCTTGCGGCTTTGCGGGATCGGCTTCGATCTGCAGACATTTGGGTCGACGGGAGCCGATCCTTCCGGCCGATCGACGAGCATCTCATGTCGCGTTCAACGTTCGATGCGATGAAGGAAGAGAACCGCCTCGGACTGGGCGTCCAAGGCGATGGCGCGCAGTGGCTCGCCGAAGTGCGGCGGATGCTCGATTTCAACCTGAAGCGTTTGGCTCACAGAGCACGGTCCGGGAAGCTCGAAGGTGTTCGTCTTGAAGCCGGAACGTTGATCGTCACGCCGGCCGCCGGCGAAGTCCCTGCCGCCGCCGAAGAACTGAATGCCGAGATCAGCGATATGTATCCAATGGTTGAGGTGCCAGATCTGTTGCGAGAAGTGCACGATTGGACTGGCTTCGCCGATCACTTCACGCATGTCCGGACCGGTGACGTTCCCAGAAATGTCTCGGCCATGCTGGCCGGCGTGCTGGCGGATGCAACCAACCTCGGTCCGAAGCGCATGGCGAGTGCGTCTAAAGGGATC
>NZ_JBNPXB010000047.1:0-1164 GCF_050433525.1 Aminobacter sp. BE322
GCAGGGGAATCGCATATGGCTTTTTGGGGGTTGAAGTTGGCCTGAGAAGGGATTCTTTGGGCAGGCAGTCGAACGAGGGAGAGACTGCCATTTCCAACCTTGAGAGCTATTTCGGCGCGCTACATGATCCGCGCGCTGGCAACGCCACGCATCGACTTGGCGATTTGATCGTGATGATGATCGCGGCAAGCCTGTGCGGGGCGAGCAATGCGACGGAGTTCTCGCTGTTCGCGCAAGAGCGCAAACAAGCGCTGTCGCGATTGATCGAATATGAGGTGGCGCCCAGCCACGACACCTTCTCGCGGCTGTTGCGGCTGCTTGACCCGGAGGCGTTTGGGCGTGCCTTTGCCGCCTTTGCCGCGGGCTTCGCGCGGGCATGTCAGGAAGTGGTCTCGCTCGACGGCAAGGCACTGCGACGGGCCTATGAAAAGGGCCTTGCGGCCAGCCCGCCCCTGACGGTGTCAGCCTTCGCCGCCGAGACGCGGCTGTGCCTGGCGGCAGTCTCGCCCGGCAATGGAGACAACGAAGTCGAGGCGGCGCTCAAAGTCGTCGAACTCATTGATCTTACTGGCAGAATGGTCACATCCGACGCGCTCCACTGCCACAAGCGCATGGCAAAAGCCATCACCGAACGCGGCGGCGACTACCTGCTCGCGCTCAAAGGCAACCGCCGCCATTGGGTTGCTCATGCCAAAAAGCATCTGGCCGACACCACCCCGGTTATCGCGGAGCGGACCGAAACCAGCCATGGTCGCTATGAGCGGCGGCAGGCGGAGGTCGTAGCCGCCACCGAGCCGCTAATGGCCGGCCATAGCGCCTTTATCCGCATCACCAGTCAGCGCGACAAGGCCGAACCGAAGACGCGCCTGTTCATGGCCTCCACGCTGCTGTCACCGCAGCAGGCGCTCGATCTTACAAGAGCCCATTGGCAGATCGAAAATGGCTTGCACTGGATGTTGGACGTTCATCTCAAAGAGGATCAATCCCGTGCCCGCAAGGACAACGCTCCCGCCAATGTCGCGCTCCTCAACCGCATCGCCAGAAACCTGCTTCAGGCCGCCGATGTCGACAAAGTCCCCATCAGCCATCGCATCAAGAAATGCGCCTGGAATGACGACTATCTAATCCAGGCGCTGACCCATATGCGATAGCCCTGCCCCACAA